>NZ_JBXAJV010000018.1:0-155062 GCF_058797635.1 Pseudomonas sp. GW823-FHT02C02
ATCCCATCCCGAACTCAGCAGTGAAACGATGCATCGCCGATGGTAGTGTGGGGTTTCCCCATGTGAGAGTAGGTCATAGTCAAGATTAAATTCCGAAACCCCTATCTGCGTATGCAGGTAGGGGTTTTGTTTTGTCCGCAGGAAAGTTCGTACAGCAACATCGGACGGCTCCCGGCTGTCACAGTCTCCCGACAATGCTAAGGTTCGGCCCTAGCTTTTGTATTTTTCCAAGGAAGCCTTTATGCCGGACGCGACGTCCCTCAGTGCTGGTTTTATGGTGGTTCACGGTAATCGCCTGGACGAGTTGCGCACTCTGGTGGTCAGCTGGATGCGCCGCTACCCGTTGGCTCCCTTGGAAAATGAAATCGCCCTGGTACAGAGCAACGGCATCGCCCAGTGGCTGAAACTGGCTCTGGCTGAAGACCCTGAAGAAGACGACATGGGTGGCTGCGGCATTGCGGCAGCCATCGACGTTCAACTCCCAGGCAGCTTCATGTGGCAGCTCTATCGCATGGTTCTGGGTCGTGATGAAATTCCGGTCAAATCCCTGCTCGATAAAGCACCACTCACTTGGCGTCTGATGCGTTTGCTTCCCCAGTTGATCAATCAACCGCACTTCGAACCGCTGCAACGCTTCCTTACCAATGACACTGACCTGCGCAAACGCTACCAACTGTCCGAGCGGCTGGCTGATCTGTTCGACCAATACCAGGTATACCGGGCCGACTGGCTTGAAGATTGGGCGGAAGGTCGTCATCAATTGCGAAACGGCCGAGGCGAAGCCAAGCCCCTGACCCCAGCCAACTGCTGGCAGGCAGAGTTATGGCGGGCTCTGTTGCTGGATGTGGGTGAGCAAGGCATGGCGCAAAGCCGTGCCGGTGTTCATCAACGGTTCATCGAGCGCATCAACAGCCTCGACGTGGCTCCCAGCGGATTACCTTCCCGGGTCATCGTTTTCGGGATCTCCTCTCTCCCGGCGCAAGCGCTCGAAGCTCTCGCCGGACTGGCGCGATTCAGCCAGGTTCTGCTTTGCGTACACAACCCATGTCGTCATCATTGGGCAGACATCGTCGCCGATAAAGACCTTCTGCGGCATCAATACAAGCGTCAGGCTCGCAAGAGCGGAATGCCTGTTGTGCTTGATCCGCAAACCCTTCACCAACATGCACACCCGCTATTGGCGGCATGGGGCAAACAGGGGCGGGACTACATCAATCTGCTCGACAGCTACGACGATCCCAACAGCTACCGCTCGGCATTCCGTGATGGGCGCATCGACTTGTTCAGTGATAGCCAGCCACAGACCATGCTCAACCAGTTGCAGGACGACATCCTTGAACTGCGCCCCTTGAATGAAACCCGCGAGCTCTGGCCGCCTGTCGATCTCAATCAGGACGAATCCATTCGTTTCCACATCGCCCATAGCGCCCAGCGCGAAGTGGAAATCCTCCACGATCAGTTGCTCGCACGCTTCAGTGCCGATCCAGACTTGAAGCCTCGCGACATAATCGTGATGGTTCCGGATATCGACAGCTACGCTCCGCATATCCGTGCAGTCTTCGGTCAACTTGATCGCTTCGATCCGCGCTTCATCCCCTTCACACTGGCGGATCAAGGCCAGCGCGGTCGAGATCCGCTGCTGATTGCTGTCGAACATCTACTCAAACTTCCCGACAGCCGTTTCCCCGTCAGTGAGATCCTCGATTTGCTGGATGTTCCTGCACTGCGCGCTCGCTTCGGTGTCGAGGAACGTGACCTGCCCACCCTGCATCGCTGGATCGAAGGCGCTGGTATTCGCTGGGGGATGAATGCCGAGCAGCGCGCGGGTCTGGGTTTGCCTCAAGAACTGGAGCAAAACAGTTGGCGTTTTGGCCTGCGCCGGATGCTGCTTGGTTATGCCGTCGGCAGCGCCGCTGCTTGCGAAGGCATTGAGCCTTACGACGAGATTGGCGGTCTGGATGCTGCGCTCATCGGTCCTTTGGTTGCGCTGCTGGACGCGTTGGAGATTGCCCATCAGGAACTGACTCAACCTGCACCGCCTAAGCAATGGGGCGTCAGGATGCAAGCTTTGGTGCAGTTGTTCTTCCAGGCCAGCAATGAACATGACGACTACTTGCTGGGTCAACTTGAAGAACTGCGGGAAACCTGGCTCGAGACCTGCGAATCAGTGGGCTTGCATGATGAGCTGCCCTTGACCGTGGTCCGTGAAGCCTGGCTGGCAGGCCTCGACCAGGGCCGGCTGTCCCAGCGTTTTCTGGCCGGAGCCGTCAACTTCTGCACCTTGATGCCGATGCGGGCGATCCCCTTCAAACTCGTCTGTCTGCTCGGGATGAATGACGGAGATTACCCGCGTGCACAACCGCCGCTGGACTTTGATCTCATGGGCAGTGATTACCGCCCGGGTGATCGTTCCCGGCGCGAGGATGATCGCTATCTCTTGTTGGAAGCCCTGTTGTCGGCACGTGACCAACTCTATATCAGTTGGGTCGGCCGTAGTATTCGGGACAATAGCGAGCGCCCAGCCTCGGTACTGATTGGTCAACTGCGCGATCATCTTGCCGGTGGTTGGCGATTACAGGTCGACAGTGAAAAGCTGCTGGAATCGGTGACTCAGGAACACCCGCTGCAACCCTTCAGCGCACGCTATTTTCATGAAGGTAATGACCTGTTCAGTTTCGCAAGCGAGTGGCAGTTGCTTCATCAAGCCAGTGAACAGGCAACGGACATCAAGCCCCTTGATGCCTATGTTCAGGAAGAGCCGCTGAGCCTCGGTCAATTGCAGGATTTCCTGCGCAATCCCGTGCGACATTTTTTCAGTCAGCGACTCAAGGTGTTCTTCGAAGCGGCTGAAGCCCCCTTGGCCGACGAAGAGCCCTTCGTACTCGACGCTCTCCAACGCTATAGCCTCAGTGACAGTTTGCTCGAAGCGGCGCTCGGGCAACTGGATCACGTCGATCATGCGCTTGAGGCCCAGGCAACGCGTCTGCAAAACAGCGGGCTCTTGCCCATGGCCGGTTTCGGCGAATGCCTGCAGCGAGAGTTGATCGAGCCGCTGCCGGATCTGTTGCAGCGTTATCAACAACTCCTTACGTTGTGGCCAACGCCGCTGACTACTGCATTGCCTGTGAATCTGGAACTGGAAGGCCTGCGCCTGGAAGGCTGGCTCAGTGGCCTGCACCAGCGTGCGGATGGCGGCCTGTTGTCGATTACCACGATTCCCAACAGCATTGGTTCGATCAAGACCCGCAAGTGGCATCGGCTGACGCGACCTTGGGTCAATCACCTGGTCGCTTGCGCCAGCGGCATGTCGATGACCACCGCGCTGGTCGCCAGTGACGACAGTCTGCTACTGGCCCCTTTGGAGCAGGGCGCTGCACGTCATGCCTTGAGTAACCTGTTGCAAGCATGGCAAACCGGCATGCGCCAACCCCTGCCGATTGCCGTGAAAACCGCCTTCGCGTGGCTCTCTCAAACCGACCCGGCCAAAGCCGACGCCGCTGCTCGCAAGGCCTATGAAGGCGACGGTCAAACCACCGACGGCGAACGCCGCGAAAGTCCGGCACTGGCACGACAGTTCGCTGATTACGACGCGCTGACCGCCGAGGAGACTTTCCCCGATTGGTGCAACGCTTTGTACAAACCGATGCTTGAAGCCCCCTGGCGTTCATTGACCAGCGAGGAGGCGCGCTCATGACCACGAAAACACCGCTGGCCCTGGCTTTTCCCCTGAGCGGCAGCCAACTGATCGAAGCCAGCGCCGGTACCGGCAAGACATTCACCATTTCTGCGCTGTACTTGCGTCTGGTCCTTGGTCACGGTGGCGAATCGAGTGGGTTTGGGCGTGAACTCTTGCCGCCGCAAATCCTCGTGGTCACGTTCACTGATGCCGCGACCAAAGAGCTGCGCGAGCGTATTCGTACCCGACTGGCCGAAGCGGCCCGATACTTTCGTGACGAGACCCAGGCACCCGATAGCCTCATCGCGGAGTTGCGTGACCAGTACCTCCCGGAACAGTGGTCCGGCTGTGCAAACCGTCTGGACATTGCCGCGCAGTGGATGGATGAAGCCGCCGTCTCGACCATTCACAGTTGGTGCCAGCGCATGTTGCGTGAGCACGCGTTTGACAGTGGCAGCCTGTTTACCCAGACCCTGGAAACCGATCACAGCGACTTGCTGGGTGAAGTCCTGCGTGATTACTGGCGGCTGTTCTGCTATCCGATGCAAGGTGATGCGCTGAACTGGGTGCGGGGTAATTGGGGAGGGCCAGCGGCGTTATTACCGCGAGTACGTAGTTTATTCGCCAGTGAGCGTGACAGCACTGAAGGCAAGGAGCCTGCCGAGCTGATCGCCGAGTGCTTGCAGGAACGGCGACTGGCCTTGCTCGAACTCAAGATGCCCTGGCGCCAATGGGCGGACGAACTGCTTGCCATCTGTCACCAAGGTGTTGCGAGCAAAAGTGTCGATGGTCGAAAGATGCAGGCACGTTATTTCGAACCCTGGTTCGAAAAGCTCAAAGCATGGGCTGAAGATGAATCCCTTGAGCAACTGGATATCGGCACGGGCTTCACTCGCCTGACGCCTGACGGCATGGCCGAAGCCTGGAAAGGCGACGCCCCCAGTCATCCGGGGCTGGACGCCATGCCCGGGCTCAAGGCCAGCCTCGACGGCTTGCCAACCCCCGACGCGGCCGTTCTGCAACATGCTGCGCAATGGGTCGGGGCACGGTTCGAAGAAGAAAAACGCCGCCGCGCGGAAATGGGTTTCGACGACATGTTGCTGCGCCTCGATGCGGCGTTGCAATCCGAGGGTGGTGAACGCCTGGCGACCTTGATCCGCGAACAGTTTCCGGTGGCGCTGATCGATGAGTTCCAGGACACCGACCCGGTGCAGTACCGGATTTTCGAAAGCATCTATCGCATCGAAGACAACAACCCTGAAGGCGGCCTGTTTCTGATCGGCGATCCCAAGCAAGCGATCTACGCCTTTCGTGGCGCCGACATCTACACCTACTTGCGAGCCCGCCAGGCCACCGCCGGCCGTCTGCATACCCTGGGTACGAATTTCCGTTCCAGCCATGGCATGGTCAATGCGGTGAACCATGTCTTCGAGCGCGCGGAGTCTCGTGAGCTGGGGCGCGGCGCGTTTCTGTTTCGTGAAAAGAACGGTGAGAACCCGGTACCGTTCCTGCCCGTCGAGTCCCAAGGGCGCAAAGAAGTTCTGCACATCGATGGCCAGCTCGTGCCGGCTCTGAACATCTGGCACCTGTCCGCCGATCAGCCGCTGTCCGGCGTGGAATACCGACAAAAACTCGCCGCCGCGTGCGCCAGTGAAATCACCGCGTTACTTAATGGTGGCCAGGAAGGTCGGGCAGGTTTCATTGAGAAGGACATGGACTTCAGGGGCCTGCTACCCGCAGACATCGCGATTCTGGTTCGCGACGGCAAAGAGGCCCAGGCCGTGCGTGGCGAACTGTCTGCACGCGGGGTGCGCAGCGTTTATCTGTCGGACAAGGATTCGGTGTTCGCCGCTCAAGAAGCCCACGACCTGCTGACCTGGCTCAAAGCCTGTGCCGAGCCGGATGTCGAGCGACCGCTGCGAGCCGCATTGGCCAGCATCACGCTGAACCTTTCCCTGGCGGAACTGGAGCGGCTGAATCAGGACGAACTGGCCTGGGAAGCGCGGGTCATGCAGTTCCGCGGTTATCGCGAGCTATGGCGCAAGCAAGGCGTGCTGCCCATGTTGCGGCGCTTGCTGCATGACTTCCAGTTGCCTCGATCGTTGATCGCCCGCAGCGACGGCGAACGGGTACTGACTAACTTGCTGCACCTGTCCGAGTTGTTGCAACAAGCCGCTGCGGAGCTTGATGGCGAGCAAGCGCTGATTCGTCATTTGTCCGAGCATCTGGCGTTGTCCGGTCAGGCCGGCGAAGAACAGATCCTGCGTCTGGAAAGCGACGAGCAACTGGTTAAAGTCGTGACCATTCACAAGTCCAAGGGCCTTGAGTATCCCTTGGTGTTTCTGCCGTTCATTTGCTCGGCAAAACCGGTGGATGGCAGCCGTTTGCCGCTGCATTACCACGATTCAAACGGCAAGGCGCAGGTGACTTTAAAACCGACTGCGGAGTTGATCGCCCTGGCCGATGATGAACGTCTGGCGGAGGATCTGCGTTTGCTCTATGTCGCCCTGACCCGGGCGCAACATGCCTGCTGGCTGGGTGTGACCGATCTCAAGCGCGGCAATAACAACAGCTCGGTGCTGCACCTTTCTGCATTGGGTTACTTGCTCGGCGGTGGTGCCCCTCTGGCCGAGTCCGCAGGTTTGAAACGCTGGCTCGAAGACCTCCAGCAGGACTGCCCGGCGCTTCTGTACGGTGATATGCCGCCAGCGACGGCCGAGCATTACCATCCGCCACGCAATGACGCGACGTTGCTTGCGCCGCTGATACCCAAGCGCAAGGCCAGTGAAAACTGGTGGATTGCTTCGTACAGCGCTTTGCGTATCGGCGACAGTCTGAGCGTAGGCAGTGACGAGGCCCCGGAGAACCCGCAGGCGCAAAAGCTCTTTGACGATGAACGTCTCGATCCGCAGGCGCCACGAGAAGTGGCCGTCGGTGGTGCCGATATCCATCGGTTCCCCCGCGGCCCCAACCCCGGCACCTTTCTCCATGGTTTGCTGGAGTGGGCCGGTGATGAAGGTTTTTCTGCTGCACCACAAGTCGTGGAAGATGCCATTGCCCGCCGCTGCAACCGCCGAGGCTGGGAAGGCTGGATCACCACGCTGAGTGATTGGCTGCAGCACTTGCTCAAGTCTTCGTTGCACCTCGGCGGGGGGCAGCCTCCGGTCGTGTTCGAGCAGCTCACTCAATACCGCGTCGAGATGGAATTCTGGTTCGCCAGCCATAAAGTCGACGTGCTCAAGCTCGATGAACTGGTGCGCCAATACACCCACAACGGCGTCGCCCGGGTCGCCGCTGAACCGGTCTCGCTCAACGGCATGTTCAAGGGTTTCATCGACTTGACGTTCGAACACGACGGCCGATATTACGTTGCCGACTACAAATCCAACTGGCTGGGCCCTGATGACGCGGCGTACACCGAGCAGGCCATGGAGCAGTCGATTCTCGACAATCGTTACGACCTGCAATACGTGTTGTACCTGCTGGCCCTGCATCGCCAGCTCAAGGCGCGGCTTGCCGACTACGATTACGACCGGCATGTCGGTGGCGCTCTGTATTTGTTCTTGCGCGGCACACGGGCATCCACCCAGGGCGTCTATTTCTCCCGTCCGCCCAGAGAGCTGATCGAGCGTCTGGATCGACTCTTCCAGGGCAAGCCAGAACCCAAGGCCGAACCCGCCTGGGAACAGGGAGTATTGTTATGAGCCGCACCTTCGCCGATTTGCTGCCCACGTCATTGGCAGCCGAAACCATGGCGGATCTGGCACCCCTGAGTCGTGCCGATGACTTGTTGCTTTTACTCTCGCGCTGGGTCGAACGCGGCTGGCTGCGGGCGCTGGACAAAGCCTTCGTGGCCTTCCTCCACGAGCTTGCCCCCGACGACGATCCGTTGGTGTTGCTTGCCGCCGCATTGACCAGCCACCAACTGGGTCACGGCCATGTCTGCCTGGACCTGTTCGAGACGCTCAAAGAGCCGGATTTTGCCCTGTCGCTGCCACCCGAAGGCGATCTGCAAAGTGGTGCGATGCTGTTGCCGTCGCAACTGCTTGAAGCGCTGGATGGCGCCCATTGGTGCAAGGTCCTGGCGTCCAGCCGTCTGGTGGCTCTGGCGGTCGATGGTCGTGAGGCTGCGCAATCGCGGCCCTTGGTGTTGTCGGGCAAGCGCCTGTACCTGCGTCGCTACTGGGTTTACGAAAGACGCATCGACAACGCCCTTCGCCTGCGCCTGGCTGAACACGAAACAACGCCGAATGACTTGCCCCAGCGACTCACTGGTTTATTCGGTCCAGCCAGGCCCGGCGAAGTGATCGATTGGCAGAAACTCGCCTGTGCCCTGGCTACCCGCAGTGCGTTCAGTATCGTCACCGGCGGCCCGGGGACCGGTAAAACCACCACGGTCGTGCGGTTGCTGGCATTGCTCCAGGCGCCAGCGGTGGAGGCCGGCAAACCGTTGCGAATTCGCCTTGCCGCACCCACCGGTAAAGCGGCGGCACGGCTGACAGAATCCATCAGCCAGCAAGTCCGGACGCTGGAAGTCGATGAAAACGTAAGAAACAAGATCCCCTCTGACGTGACTACCGTGCACCGCCTGCTTGGCAGTCGCCCCGGTACCCGGCACTTCCGTCACCATGCCGGTAATCGCTTGCCGCTGGATGTGCTGGTGGTGGACGAAGCCTCAATGATTGACCTGGAGATGATGGCGAACTTGCTCGACGCGATGCCGGCTCATGCCCGGCTGGTGTTGCTCGGTGACAAGGACCAACTGGCATCGGTGGAGGCCGGCGCCGTGCTTGGTGATTTGTGCCGCGACGCCGAGGCCGGTTGGTACAGTCCGCAGACGCGCCAGTGGCTGGAGACGGTCAGTGGTGAAAGCCTGCTGGCCAGCGGTTTGCAGGAAGACACTGACGCGACTCACCCCCTGGCCCAGCAAGTGGTGATGCTGCGTCACTCGCGCCGGTTCGGTGAAGGCAGCGGCATTGGCCAGTTGGCGCGATGGGTCAATCAGCAGCAACCGGAGGAAGCCCGCACGTTGCTGGCTGCTCGAAGTCACGCCGACGTGTTTTCCCTGCCCCTCAAAGGTGAGCACGACCGGGCGCTGGAACACTTGCTGCTCGAAGGCCATGGCGACGGACCGCAAGGTTATCGCCACTACCTGAGTGTGCTTCGCAGCCAGCGGCCACCGCTCGACAGCCTGCTCGAAGACTCCCGCTGGACCGATTGGGCGCGTCAGGTATTGCAAGCTTTCGACGCCTTCCAGTTGTTGTGCGCGGTACGCAAAGGGCCATGGGGCGTGGAGGGATTGAATCAACGTGTAACCGCCGCGCTGCTCAAGGCTCGAGTGATCGACAGCGACCAGCAGTGGTACGAAGGTCGCCCGGTATTGATGACGCGTAATGACTATGGCCTGGGGTTGATGAACGGTGATATCGGTATTGCCCTCAAACTGCCGGAACGTGATGGGCCTGAGGCTGGCAAGCACGTACTGCGTGTAGCGTTCCCGCGCAATGATGGCCAGGGTGGCGTGCGATTTGTTCTACCGAGTCGACTCAACGATGTCGAGACGGTTTATGCCATGACCGTACACAAATCCCAGGGCTCGGAGTTTGCCCATACGGCGTTGATTCTGCCGGATGCCCTGAACCCTGTACTGACCAAGGAGTTGATCTACACCGGGATCACCCGGGCCAAGAACTGGTTCACCTTGATCGAGCCACGGGCCGGAGTGTTTGAGGAGGCCGTGCGGCGCAAGGTCAAGCGCTTGAGCGGGTTGATGCTGGAGTTGGACGATGGGGTTGAGCCGAGCCATCGATAGGCTGGCGTGTACGCCGGAAACTGTCCGAAGTGCCGTAGTGCACCGCCTCGCTGGGGGGTAAACGCTATGCTATCGTTGCGACATTATTTCGTAACATCGAAGAGAATCCCCCGCATGAAGGTGGCTGTCTGGACGACAGGGCGCGTCGTTAGCCGCAAGCAAGTGCTGCTCGCGGGGCTCCTCTGCTTGCTGACCGGTGTCGTGTTCGCTCAATCGGAAACCCCGGTGAGCATGGCCGACCAACGTGCCAGATCGGTCACTCAGGTTGTCCTCGGGATTCTCAGTTATGCGCGCTGGCCTGTTGAGCCTGCGCAACTGCGCCTGTGCGTGGTCGGCCCCACCGAATACACCGACGACCTGGTCAAGGGCACAACCCAAGCCACCGGCCGGCCCGTCACTGTGCGCCGGCTGTTGGCCGACAATCCGTCGATCGTCGGTGAGTGCGATGCGGTGTACATCGGCAAATTGACCGACGACGAGCGCCGCCAACTCTTTGCTTCGCTGACAGGACGCCCGGTGTTGAGCATCAGCGAGAGCGATGATCAATGCACCGTCGGCAGTCTGTTTTGCCTCAGGGTCACTGATGATCAGGTATCTTTTGAGGTCAACCTCGATTCCGTCGCCCGTAGCGGCGTGCGCATTCACCCCAGTGTGCTGCAACTGTCCCGCCGCAAGCCGGCGGCGCCATGAGTCTATTCAAACCGGGTAGTCGTCCAACGTTGCGCTCGGTCATTGGCCGGGGACATTTGATCGTCGCCCTGGTCGCCGTGGCCATGGCCAGCGTCTCGCTGACACTGCTGGGTGTATTGGCGTTGCGGGTGTATGCCGACCACAACCTGCACCTGATCGCACGCTCGATCAATTACACCGTGGAAGCCGCGGTGGTGTTCAACGATAAAGCCGCTGCCACTGAGGCCCTGGCATTGATCGCCTCTACTGAAGAAGTCGCTGACGCCAGGGTGCTGGATGAAAAAGGCCGGTTACTGGCCCGTTGGCAGCGACCGGAAAGCGGCTTGCTCTCTGATCTGGAATTGCAGATCGCCAAAGCTTTTCTGGAAAAACCCATTGACATGCCGATCGTTCATCAAGGTCGGGAAATCGGCAGCATTCAGCTCACCGGTCACGGTGGCAGCTTGATGCGTTTTCTGCTCAGCGGCCTGATGGGCATTATTCTGTGTACGGCCATCAGCGCCTGGGTCGCACTCTATCTGGCACGCCGACAACTTCGCGGGATCACGGGGCCTCTGCGAAGCCTGGCCGCCGTAGCCCACGCCGCCCGCAGCGATCGAGCCTTCGACCGGCGCGTGCCACCCGCCGATATCGCTGAACTCGACAACCTGGGCAACGACTTCAATGCCTTGCTCGATGAACTCGAGTCCTGGCAGACCCACCTGCAAAGCGAAAACGAAACCCTGGCGCACCAAGCCAGCCACGACAGCCTCACCGGATTGCCAAACCGGGCGTTTTTCGAAGGCCGTCTGATGCGTGCACTGCGCAATGCGCACAAGCTCAATGAGCGCGTGGCTGTGCTGTTTCTCGACAGTGACCGGTTCAAGGAAATCAATGACAGCTTCGGTCATGCCGCCGGCGACGCCGTGCTGGTTGCCGTCGCCAACAGGGTTCGGGCGCAGTTGCGTGAAGAGGATCTGGTGGCGCGGCTGGGCGGTGACGAATTTGCGGTGTTGCTGACGCCGCTGCATAAAACCGAAGACGCCGAGCGGATCGCTGACAAGATCCTTGCCAGCATGGAAGAGCCCATCCCGTTACCGGGTCATACCCAGGTCCTGACTTCACTCAGTATCGGTATCGCCGTGTACCCGGATCATGGTGCCACCCCGGGCGCATTGCTCAATGCCGCCGATGCGGCGATGTACCAGGCCAAGCGCCTTTCCCGAGGTGCGCAGCACACGTCCGGGGCGGAGCACCCGGTCGCCCACGTACACACCAGGAGCTAAATTGCCGTGTTCTCAATTACCCAGCGTTCCCCGCGATTTTTCGCAATCACCTTGTTCATGGCCGTCCTGGCATTGACCGGGTGCCAGACCGCACCGCAAAAGGGGCTGACCCCGGCGCAAATCACTGTACTCAAACAGCAAGGCTTCGAGCTGACCGATGAGGGCTGGGCGTTCGGTCTATCCGGCAAAGTGCTGTTTGGCAGTGACGATGACAGCCTGAACGCCGCCAGTACCGGGATCGTCCAACAGATCGGCAAGGCCTTGCTGGGTGTCGGCATCGAGCGAGTGCGGGTCGACGGTCACACGGATGCCTCGGGCAAAGAGTCCTACAACGAACAACTTTCCCTGCGTCGCGCGAAAAGCGTCGGCAAGGTGCTGACCACGGTGGGCATGAAAGAAGAAAACATCCAACTGCGCGGTCTTGGCAGCAGTCAGCCGGTGACGTCGAACGACACCGCCTCTGGCCGCACCGAAAACCGCCGGGTATCGATCGTGGTGAGCGCCGATTAGTCGGCGAACAACATCTCCCGGCTTTCGCCCATCAACAGACTCTGATTCTGCTCGGTGACCGAACGGATGTAATCCCACAACAGGGTAATCCGCTTGAGCTTCCTCAGATCCTCCCGGCAGTACATCCAGAACTGCCGCGTGATGTTGATCTCTTCCGGCAACACCGGAAGCAAGCGCGAGTCCTGCGCCGCGAGGAAGCACGGCAGAATCGCCAATGACCGTCCTTGCTGCGCCGCCACGAATTGTGCGATCACGCTGGTGCTGCGCAAGTTGGCGCTGGCGCCGGGCAACACATTCGCCAGGTACAACAGCTCCGAGCTAAACGCCAGATCGTCGACATAACTGATGAATGAATGCTTGCCCAAATCTGCCGGGCGGCGGATCGGCGGGTGCTTGTCCAGATAATCCTGCGTCGCATAAAGCTGCAGTTTGTAGTCGCAGAGTTTGCAGCAGACGTAAGGGCCATGTTCCGGGCGCTCCAGGGCGATGACGATGTCCGCCTCGCGCTTGGACAGGCTGATGAAGTGCGGCAGCGGCAGGATGTCCACCGAGATCGCCGGGTAGGCGTCGACAAAATGGCTCAGCTGCGGGGTGATGAAAAAACTGCCGAAGCCTTCGGTGCAACCCATGCGCACATGCCCGGACAGCGCCACGCCGGAGCCTGAAACCTGTTCGCAAGCCATGTGCAGCGTGCTTTCAATCGATTCCGCGTAACCGAGCAATCGCTGACCTTCGGTGGTCAGGACAAAACCGCTGGTCCGGGACTTCTCGAACAGCAATGTACCCAATGCCGCTTCCAATGAACTGATGCGCCGCGACACGGTGGTGTAGTCCACCGCCAGGCGCTTGGCCGCAGTACTGGCCTTGCGGGTGCGGGCGACTTCGAGGAAAAACTTGAGGTCATCCCAGTTCAATGAGCCTAACGACGTGATGTTTTTTTGCATGATGGACCGGCTTTTATGTGCGTTCTTATTAGAAGTTTGCACATCTATACTCCAAAAACAGTCCGACAACCAATTCGCGACACACGCCTCATCTCAAGGCTGCTTTCTCGCCTTGGCTCTCAAGATAGTTCTCTAGATAACAACAACGTCCCGGAGACCCAACATGAACGCATCGCTCACGCCAAACGAAACCACTGTGCAAACGGTCAAGCTGTTGATCGACGGCGAGTGGGTCGAGTCCCAGACCGCCGAGTGGCACGACATCGTCAACCCGGCCACCCAGCAAGTGCTGGCCAAGGTTCCGTTCGCCACCGCGCAGGAAGTGGACGCCGCGATCAGTGCTGCCCATCGCGCCTTCCAGACCTGGAAGCTGACGCCGATCGGCGCGCGGATGCGCATCATGCTCAAGCTCCAGGCGTTGATTCGCGAGCACTCCAAGCGCATCGCCGTGGTGCTCAGCAACGAGCAGGGCAAAACCATCGCCGACGCTGAGGGCGACATCTTCCGCGGTCTGGAAGTGGTCGAACACGCTTGCTCCATCGGCACCCTGCAAATGGGTGAGTTCGCCGAAAACGTCGCCGGCGGCGTCGATACCTACACCCTGCGTCAGCCCATCGGCGTCTGCGCCGGCATCACCCCGTTCAACTTCCCGGCGATGATTCCGCTGTGGATGTTCCCGATGGCCATCGCCTGCGGCAACACCTTCGTGCTCAAGCCGTCCGAACAGGACCCGATGTCGACCATGCTGCTGGTGGAACTGGCGATCGAGGCCGGCGTTCCAGCGGGCGTGCTCAACGTGGTGCATGGCGGCAAGGACGTGGTGGACGCGCTCTGCACCCACAAAGACATCAAGGCTGTTTCCTTCGTCGGTTCGACTGCGGTCGGTACTCACGTCTACGACCTGGCCGGCAAACACGGCAAGCGCGTGCAATCGATGATGGGCGCGAAAAACCACGCCGTGGTTCTGCCGGATGCCAATCGCGTACAAGCACTGAATGCGCTGGTCGGCGCCGGTTTCGGCGCAGCGGGCCAACGTTGCATGGCCACGTCCGTGGTGGTGCTGGTGGGCGCGGCCAAACAATGGTTGCCGGACCTGAAAGCGCTGGCGCAAAAACTCACCGTGAATGCCGGCAGCGAGCCGGGCACTGACGTTGGCCCGGTGATCTCGAAAAAAGCCAAACAGCGGATTCTCGACCTGATCGAGAGCGGCATCAAGGAAGGCGCCAAGCTGGAGCTGGATGGTCGCGACGTCACCGTTCCAGGCTTCGAGAAGGGCAACTTTGTCGGCCCGACCCTGTTCTCCGGCGTGACCCCCGAGATGCAAATCTACACCCAGGAAATCTTCGGCCCGGTGCTGGTAGTCCTGGAAGTCGATACCCTCGATGAGGCCATCGCACTGGTCAACGCCAACCCGTTCGGCAACGGCACCGGCCTGTTCACCCAAAGCGGTGCGGCCGCGCGCAAATTCCAGACCGAAATCGACGTTGGCCAGGTCGGCATCAACATCCCGATTCCAGTGCCGGTCCCGTTCTTCAGCTTCACCGGTTCGCGCGGCTCCAAACTGGGCGACCTCGGTCCGTATGGCAAGCAAGTGGTGCAGTTCTACACTCAGACCAAGACGGTCACCAGTCGCTGGTTCGATGACGACAGCGTCAACGACGGTGTGAACACCACCATCAACTTGCGTTAAGGAGCGGGACATGAAAATCGCTTTTATCGGTCTCGGCAACATGGGCGCGCCGATGGCGCGCAACCTGATCAAGGCCGGCCACGCACTGAGCCTGGTGGACCTGAACAAAACCGTTCTGGCGGAGCTGGAACAACTGGGCGGCAGCATCAGCGCTTCGGCCCGTGAAGCGGCGCAAGGCGCGGAACTGGTGATCACCATGCTGCCCGCCGCTGTGCATGTACGCAGCGTGTGGCTGGGTGAGGACGGCGTTCTCGCCGGTATCGGCAAAGGCGTGCCAGCCGTGGATTGCAGCACCATCGATCCGCAGACTGCGCGCGATGTGGCAGCCGCTGCGGCCAAGCAAGGCGTGGCCATGGCCGATGCGCCAGTCTCTGGCGGTACGGGCGGTGCGGCGGCGGGGACGCTGACTTTCATGGTCGGCGCCACGCCTGAACTGTTTGCGACCCTGCAACCGGTGCTGGCGCAGATGGGCCGCAACATCGTTCATTGCGGTGAAGTCGGCACCGGGCAAATCGCCAAGATCTGCAACAACCTGCTGCTGGCGATTTCCATGGTCGGCGTCAGTGAAGCCATGGCGCTGGGCGATGCCCTCGGCATCGACACCACCGTGCTGGCGGGAATCATCAACAGTTCCACCGGGCGTTGCTGGAGTTCGGAGATGTACAACCCGTGGCCCGGCATCGTCGAAACGGCACCGGCCTCGCGCGGTTATACCGGTGGTTTCGGTGCCGAACTGATGCTCAAGGATCTGGGGCTGGCCACTGAGGCGGCACGTCAGGCGCACCAACCGGTGGTGCTCGGCGCGGTGGCCCAGCAGTTGTATCAGGCGATGAGCCAGCGTGGGGAGGGTGGTAAGGACTTCTCGGCGATCATCAACAGCTATCGCAAACCCCAGTAAGAAGTTTTTCCGGGGAGTGTGATTAAAGGCTTTTGTGGCGAGGGAGCTTGCTCCCGCTGGTTCGCGAAGCGGACCTGATGCCCGTGAACGAGGTGCGTCAGATAAAACGCAGTTGCTGATTTTACGGCTGCTTCGCAACCGAGCGGGAGCAAGCTCCCTCGCTACAAGGAATACGTATTTACCGGGAGACCACGTCGGGTGGTCTCCCGGTTTTTTGCATCAGGCAAACACGAAATACTTGCGCACGGTTTCAACCACTTCCCACGTGCCTTTCATCCCCGGCTCAATGACGAAAATATCACCGGCACGCAGATGGATCGGCTCTTTGCCTTCCGGGGTGATGATGCAATACCCCTCGCGGAAATCGCAGTATTCCCACTTCACGTATTCCACATACCACTTGCCCGGCGTGCAGATCCAGGTGCCCATGATCTTGCTGCCGTCTTCGCTGGTGTAGGCGTTGAGGTTGACGGTGTGCGGGTCGCCTTCGAGTTTTTCCCATTTGCAGGCGTCGAGCACCGGCAGCGGATGAGTATCGCGAAGAACGGTAATAGGTGCGGTCATGTGGACTCCGGGGCAGTGGATTAGAGAACTGAAGCCGCACCCTATAGCGCCCCGCACTCGGTCAGTTGTCTGTGCTCGACACTCAGTTACCCAGAAGCGCTGTGCCGATTTGCCTGATCGGCTTCTAAATTCTCAAGGCGCATTATCTAAGGGGTAGGTTGAAAGTTATGAAGTTATAACTGTTTTCTTATCCGGTTTTTATTATTGGTACGTCTGTGCTGTCAGCCAGAAGTTAATACTTTCGAGCCCCTCTCTATTTAGCCGGCGATACAGTGTGCACCCCACCATACGCAGCCTTTGTTAAGTAAATAAGTCGACAGGCGTGGGGCTTTGCACCAATCGAGTGCGGTGCGCAGGCCTGTTAGGACGTCTGTCTCAAGTTGTTAAAAAACTTTGAATAGTTCGTTGACTCTCCCCTTAAGGGCAGAGTTTAGATTTCCGCCGCGTCAGAAGTTGCTGTGGGAAAAGTTACTTCTCACATACGGAATTCATGAAGCAATCACGATATAGGGAGATAGAGATGAACAATCCATTGGAGTTGGAAAACGTCATTGTCAGCACCCGCGAGATCCTCGCGCAACTGTTGGTGATGAGCGCCGATGATATCGATGAGAACAGCAGTATCGTCGAGGATCTCAGCGCCGATTCGCTGGACATCGTCGACCTGAGCTTTCAACTGGGCCGTCAGTATGGCTGCACCTTGCCCAAAACCAGCGTGCTCGATCACGCCGTCGCTGTCTGCGGCGACGCCGGCGAGTTCCTGGCCAGCGGTCGCATCACTGAAAACGGCAAGGCCTTGCTTGAACAGAGCCTCAGCGCCTACTTCCCGGATCAACTCCAGTCCGGCATGCAACCGGCGCAGGTATTTGCCGCCACCACCGTGCGCAACTGGGCGCAACAGTGCCGCAACCTCTTCAACTATCTGCCGCAGAACTGCCCCGATTGCGGCGCTCAAAAAGCCGTGCTGAACGAACGTCAGCAAGTGGTCTGTGACGCGTGCAGTGCGCGGCTGGTGCCGGCCGACGGCGACGAGGTTTCACGCCAACTGGTGGAGCAATTTGTGGCCACTCACGTCAAAGAGACGGTGTAGGAGTTCTCATGCGGGCACGAGAAGTCTATGTGACCGGATTCGGTCTGGTGGCGCCCATGGCACTGGACGCCGCCACGTTGTTCGAGCGGATCTGCCAGAAGCAGTCCTGTGTTCGCGAACATCCACGGTTCAAGGCGCTGGGCTTCAACAACAGCGCTGCCGGGTTTATCGATGACGGCCAGTGGCAGCAGATCGCCGCGGGTTTCGGCGGCAATGCTGCGCTGCATCCACGGCAGAGTGTGCTGGCCGAGTTCGTCGCTCGACAAGCCATTCAGCATGCCGGTCTGACCCCGACAGCCTTTGCTCACACCCGCAGTGGATTGTTCCTGGGGGCCAACAAGTACTGCGCGGACAGTCACGATCTGCACCGGGCCAGTCGCTGCATGGATGAGTCCGGGCGTGTCGATCTGGATCAACTGCTGGATAACCCGGCGGCGTCGAGCGCGGTCTTCGGGCGCCGGGTCGATCAGCAGACCCAGCACCTGGCCGAGATGCTCGGTATCCGCGATCACATTTCGACCCACTCCGATGCCTGCGCCGCCGGCACCATGGCGATCGGCAGCGCCTACCGGGCGATCGAGCGCGGTGAAATCGACCTGGCCATTTGCGGTGCCGTCGAACTGATGGCCAACGAGTTGCCGTACTACATGTTCAACAGCCTGGGCGCGCTGTGCCAGGCCGACCTGCCGGCAAGCGAGCAGAGTCGACCGTTCATGCCGGACCGCTGTGGCTTCGTGATCAGCGAGGGCGCGGCCATGATCATTCTCGAATCGGCCGAGCATGCGCAACGTCGCAAAGCCGCGCCGTTGGGGCGCGTGCTGGGTTACGCGAATATGTGCGAGGCACAAAAAATGACCTCCAGCAGCCGGGACGGCAGCAAATACGAGGAATGCATGGAAGCTGCAATCGAAGACGCCGGGCTGCTCAGCAGCGCCGTGCAACACGTCAACACCCATGGCACGTCTACCCAGGCCAACGACAGCTGCGAGGCGTTGGCCTTGCAGCGCGTGTTCGGCGAGTGCCAGGAACATGTGACGTTCACTGCCAACAAATCGGCCATCGGTCATTCCCTGGCGGGCAGCGGCGCGATTGAAGCGGTGCTGTCATTGATCAGCCTGCGGGACGGCGTGCTGTTGCCGACCTTGAACTACGATCACGACCGCGCCGAATACCTCTCACTGAAGTTTCTCAGCGAGCCGGTGCGCCAGTCGATCAATGTGGTGATGTCCAATTCGTTCGGGTTCGGCGGCGTCAACAGCTCGCTGGTTCTGGGGAGGGCATGACATGAGCATTGCCGTTTTCATCCATTCTGCCGCCGTGCTGAACGCCGCCGGCAGCGAATGTGCCGACCTGCTCGGAACGCCACCTTCGCCGCAACCGCTGGCATTTGACGCGACGCGACGGGCATACCCGCTGCCGACACCGCGTCTGGCCAGCGATCTGTTCGACCGCAAAATCCAGCGCAGCGTCGAACCTCAAGGCCTGCGGCTGTTGTATTGCGCGGCGCGTCTGGCGCCCGCGCTCGCGGCCCTGCAACTGCCTCCGGCACGGATTGCCCTGACGGCGGCCATTCCAGAAGTCGACGCGCCAAGCCCTTGCTGGGACGCGGTGCAAGCGATCGGCGAGCAACCGCTAAAGCCACTGGCGCAACTGTTGGCCAATACACCGCCGCTGCATGCCCTGACGCTGCTCAACAGCAGCGTGATGGCCTACGTGGCCGAAGCGTTGCAATGCCACGGGCCGATGGGTGGGTTCTGTTCCCAGGAAAACGCCGGACTCGATGCCTTGATCGAAGCCTGCCAGCAAATTGTCGAGCAACGTGCCGAAGCGGCGCTGGTGGTCAGCAGCAGTCCGAACCTGACGCCCGCCCTGTATCTGCGTGAACCCTATCAGGCAGACGAGCCGACTTATGGCGAAGGCGCCGCGGCACTGCTGCTCGGCTCGACGCCTTCGCGCACCAACCCGAAGGCCTTGCGCATTGCCGGGTTCGCCCGGGGTTACAGCGCTGATCCGCAACGGGGCGCAGCGGTTGCCCGGCGGGTGATCGACCAGGCACTGAGCCTGGAAAAACTGTGCCTCGGTGACGTCCAGCAAATCGTCGCCAATCCTGAGGATGCGCAACTGATGAGCCTGTTCGCCGACCGACCGCAGGACGTTCGCAGCACTCATGCCATGACCGGCGATCTTGGCGCCAGCGCCTTGCTGACCGAAATCGCGCTGGCCTTGCACCTTACCCACAACGCTTCGGCGACACCTGGCTATACGCTGTTGGTCAGCCATAGCCGCGCCGGTCATTGGGGCGCCTTGCTGCTGGCCAGTGAAACCATGGAGAAGCACACATGAGTGCGACACGGATTGTGATTACCGGCATGGGCGCCGTGACCGGGTTCGGTTTCGAATGGCAGACCCTCTGGGAAAAAATGCTTGGCGCCGAACATTGCGTGCGTCCATGGCAGCCCGACGGGGTGGAAGACGGCACGTTCCCGGTGCGCTACGCCGCGGCCGTGGATATGAGCCTGTTGCCTGAGGCCCTGCAGGACCACCCGGCCTGGACCGTTGCATTGGAAAAACGCAGCCGTTTTGGCTGGGTGGCCGCCACCCAAGCGGTGAAAGACAGCGGACTTGCTCCTGAACAGCTACGTGAAGCCGCCGTACTCTGCGCTTCGGGCGCGCCCCAACACATGCTGGCCGACATGCTGTTGACTCAGGCACCGGATGGCTGCACCCCGGGCTGGCAACACCTGATGCCCCGCGCCGGGCAGGTCAGTACCGAGGGCTCGCTGCGTCAGAGCAATGATCGACTGGCTCGGGTGATTGCCGACGGTTTGGGTTGCGAAGGCCCGGTGATCAATATCAGCAGCGCATGCGCCGGAGCCTCCCAGGCCATCGGCAATGCTTTTCAGATGATTCGTCGCGGTGAAGTGAACGTGGCGATTGCCGGCGGCGCCGATTCGGTGCTGAACCTCGACACCATGGCCGCGCTGTACCTGCTCGGCGCGGCATCGAGCGAACAGCGCTGGGGTGTCGATTTGTGCCGGCCATTCGACCGTGATCGCAGTGGCCTGATTGCCGGCGAGGGCGGTGGTTTCTTGGTACTGGAAAGCCTTGAGCATGCGTTGGCGCGAGGAGCGACGCCGTATGCCGAAGTGCTCGGTTTCGGCAGCAGCCTGGACGCCTACAAAGTCACCGCCCCGCAACCCGAAGGTCGGGGCGCGGCGCTGGCGATGCAAGCCGCGCTGGACGACGCCGGCCTGCGTGCGCAACAGATCGATCTGATCAACGCCCACGGCACCTCGACGCCGCTCAATGACGTCGCCGAAACCCTGGCGATCAAAAGTGTGTTCGCCGAGCACAAGCACTACCGGTCCCTGGCCATCAGCGCCAACAAGTCGCAGTTCGGGCATTTGATTGCCGCTGCTGGCGCACCCGAATGCATGGTCACCGCGCTGGCGTGCCTGAAC
This sequence comes from Pseudomonas sp. GW823-FHT02C02, assembly GCF_058797635.1. Taxonomy (NCBI): domain Bacteria; kingdom Pseudomonadati; phylum Pseudomonadota; class Gammaproteobacteria; order Pseudomonadales; family Pseudomonadaceae; genus Pseudomonas; species Pseudomonas sp. GW823-FHT02C02. The sequence goes on from NZ_JBXAJV010000018.1 coordinate 20,601, forward strand.
GATCTGGTCACGCCGACAGTGAACCTGCATGAGGTCGATGAGCAATGCGACCTGGACTATTGCGCCGGACAAGCGGTCAGCCGCCGGGTGGATTTTGCCTTGAGCAACTCCTTCGGTTTTGGCGGCCTCAACACTTCGCTGGCCTTGGGCAAATATCGGGAGCACGGACAATGACGGGCGCTACTGTGCGCGTTGCCATCGCCGGCAGCGGTTGCGTATTACCCAGCGGCTGGGGCGTGCAACGCTTTTGGTCAGCGGCCAGTGAAGCCCGCAGCGGTATCGCTTTGCTGCAGTCGAAACTGTTCCACAGTGAGCGCGTGACGGCGTTCGGGCATGTCAGTGATGAAGACCATCAAACCAGTCGCCAGGACGTGGCCCAGAACCTCCAGCGTTACTGCCCGCCGGCTGTGATCTGGGGCGTCAGCGCGGTGCGTCAGGCGTTGGTCGAAGCCGGGCTTGAACCAGGCAATGACGGGCTGCGCTACGGCCTCTATTGCTGCCAGGGCGGTTATACCCATCCGTCGTTGGCGGCCTATGGCGAGTTGCTCCACGAGTGCCGCGATGAGTCCGGTGCCGACATGCGGCGCCTTGCTCAACGGGTGTTGCGGGAGCGCGCGCTCGACCCGTTCCTGGTGCTCAAGAGCCTGAGCAACGGCTTGCTCGGGGTTGTCAGTCTGGCGCTGAAACTGGAGTGCGAATGCAACGCCTACATGCAAGGCGTGGCCGGCAATCTGGCGGCGTTGCGCGAGGCATGCGCGGCGTTGCAAAGCGGTCGTATCGATGCGGCGATTGTGGTCGGTGCCGGCAGTGAACTCGATCCGTTGGCGCTGGCCGCACTGGCCGAGGCTGGCGTGATCAGCACCGACGGTTCGCAAACCTTGCGTGCATTCGATCGCCAAGGCACGGGGGGGATTGCCGGTGAAGGCGCGGCGGCATTGATTTTGCGCAGGGCCGACGATCTACCGGATGGGCCGCAGACCTGCCTGTCGGGACTCACCGTCCATCCACGACTGGGGTCGTTGAACCTGCCGGACAAGCAGGTCGATCTGCTGGTCAGCAGCGCCAGTGGCGATCCGCACAAGGACACCGACCTGGCACGGACGCTGGCCCGCGCCGGTGCCTCGCATATCACCAGTAGCGTGCCGGTGACCGGCATTCTCAGCGGCGCGCCGAGCCTGGTCGACCTGATTCTGTCCCGTCATGCACTGCAGGCCCAGCGTGTGCCGCCGATCATCGGGTTGCAGCAACCGGTGGAACCGCAGTTGCCGTTTGTGCTCGGTGAGGGCCGGGACGCGGTGCTGCGCGACTGCCTGATCATCAACCGTGACGACAACGGTTTCAGCGCCTGTTACCAGCTCGACTATCAGGCGGCCGGTCAGCCGTTTTGAACGTAATGAATCGCTTCTATTTTCTGATCAAGGGATATGACTTTTATGGATTACCGCGATTACGTACGACCTAAATTCGTTGAATTGATGCAGGCCCTGGGCCTGGAATGCCAGTTCCACCGGGCGCTGGGCAGCAAGCTGTTTCACCTCGACAAACAAGGCGCAGAGGTGACCGTCACCGACTTTCTGGGCGGTTACGGTGCGGCGTTGTTTGGCCACAATGACCCGCAGTTCGTCGACCAACTCTGCGGCCTGTTGCGCGCCGATGTGCCGTTCAATGCGCAGATGTCCGTGCGTGGCGCCGCCGGTATGCTGGGCCGCGAACTCAGCGAGGCGTTCAATCGGGAGTTGAACAACAACGAGCGCTACATTTCGACCTTCTCCAACAGTGGCGCCGAGTCGGTGGAAATCGCCGTCAAGCATGCCGAATACCGCCGTCAGAAAACCTTGCAGAAGCAGTTCGACGAACGGGATTTCGCCCTGGCCAACCTGACCGCCAGCGACAAGGCCTATGTCGAACTGGACGTTGATGACCTCGACCTGCCCGTCGGATTGCTGCCGGAAAATCTGTCTTACGTGACCGTGCGCCAAGTGGTGGAAGCGGTGCGTCAACACAACCTCGCGCAGTTGCATGTCGAGCCGGTATTCGTCGCCCTTCGCGGCAGCTTTCACGGCAAACTGGTGAACACCGTCCAGCTGACGTACGGCAAACAGTACCGTCAGCCGTTCGCCCGTTTTGGCCTTAACGTCGAGTTCATCGATCCGCAGCAACCCCAGCAGCTCTTGGATTTGCCGGCCCGCCACACGCGGCATTGGCTTAGCCTTGAGTGGAGCGGCGAGACCTTGCAGGTACGTCGTGACGCTTTCAGCGCGATCACGGCGGTGTTGCTCGAACCGATCCAGGGCGAGGGCGGCATCAACGAGTTCGCCAACGAGTTCTACCTGGGCCTGCGTCGCCTGTGCAACGAGCAGCAATGCCCGCTGATCATCGACGAAGTGCAATCGGGTTTCGGCCGCACCGGCACTTTGCTCGGCGCCAGCCATTTCAACTTGCAGGGCGATTACTACTGCCTGTCCAAAGCGTTGGGCGGTGGCCTGATGAAAATTGCCGCGACGGTCATCCGTGCCAGCCACTACGAAAACGATTTCAGCTACATCCACAGCTCGACCTTCGCCGAAGACGATGCCTCGTGCCATATCGCCCTGTCGGCATTGCGCCGCTTGTTTGCCAACGACAGCGCGATGCTCAAGGAGGTGAACAGGAAAGGCGAATACCTCAAGTCGTCATTGCTCGAACTCAAAGCCGCGTACCCGGACGTGATTGCCGACGTGCGTGGTCGAGGGTTGCTGCTGGGGTTCGAACTGCACGACCTGACCGGCACCAGTTCGCTGGTGCAGGCGTCGGCGCAGTACAACGATGCGCTGGGTTACATCATTGCCGGCTACCTGCTGCAATTCGAATCGCTGCGGGTCGCGCCGTCGGGCAGCAACGCCAACGTGATTCGCCTGGAGCCGCCGGTGTGCATCACCTTCGAGGAAATCGACGGCTTGATCGGCTCGTTGCAAAAGGTCTGCGACATGCTGCGTCGCCGCGATGCCTTCCCGCTGGCGGCGGGTGTTTGCGCCGACAGCATCCCCGAAGTACCGGCCCGCGAGGTGAGCTTCAAGGAACCTGAACACCTCCCAAAGCCTGACGAGAACGTTCGCGTGGTGGCGCGCGTGGCGTTCATCAATCACCTGATCGATTCCGACATGCTCAGTGATGTTGACCCGTCGCTGTCGACCCTCAGCGCCGAACAGAAGCGCGAGTTCATCAAGCGTATGGCCCCGGAGCGGCGTGCTGCGCCAATCGGCCCGGTGCTGATTCGTTCGAAACTCGGTACCGCCGTGGAATTCACCCTGTACCCGTTGTGCATGGACTCCGATGCCATGGCTGCGTACATCGCCAGTGGCGACCTGGACACCATCCGCGACGAAGTCGGTAATCGCATCCGTGATGCCCGGGCGGATGGCTACAGTGTGGCCGGTCTGGGCATGTACACCTCGATCGTCACCAACAACTGTCAGGCGCTGAAAATCCCCGACATGGCGCTGACTTCCGGCAATGCGCTGACCATCGGCATGGGCCTGGAAGCGATCGAGCAAGGCTGCAAGCAGCAAGGCCTGGAATTGAGCCAACAGACGGCGGCGGTGGTCGGCGCGGCGGGCAACATTGCTTCGACTTACGCTTCGTTGCTGTCCACCAGTGTCGAACACCTGATCCTCATCGGCAGCGGTCGCGACGGCTCACTGCGGCGCCTGGAGAAGACCGCCCAGCTGATTTACGCCGAGGCCGCCCGCGCGATTCTCAAAGGTGTCGCCGAGCACGACCGCCTCGCCAGCCGCTTGCAGAAACTCGACGGCATCGACGCGTTGTTGCAGGCCCAGGGTGCTGGCGCCGACCTCGGTTTGCGAGTGCAGCGTCTGGTCGAAGAGCACCTGGGTGCGAATGCGTTCATCACGGTCAGCAATGACCTTGAGGTGCTGAAACAGGCGCGCATCGTGCTCTGTGCGGCGAATGCCCCTCAACCGTTTCTCGGTGCCGATCACTTCGCCGAAAACAGCGTGATCTGCGACATCGCGGTGCCGCTGAACGTCGATCAGAACCTCTCCAGTCAACGGGCCGACGTGTTGTACATGCACGGCGGGATTGTCCAGACACCGTTGGGCGATGGCCTGATTCGTAACGTGCGCGCCTACCTCAAGGAAGGCCAGTTGTATGCCTGCATGGCGGAGTCGGTGTTGATGGGGTTGTCCGGGATGAAACAGCACTACTCCTACGGCGATATCAGCCGCGAGCAAGTGCAGCAGATTCGTGCCCTGGCCGCGACCCACGGCTTCAGCCTCGCGCAGTTCAAGACTGACAACTCACTCTAAGGAACGGTCATGCCGAATAAAGTAGCAGTGGTGACCGGTGGCAGTCGTGGCATCGGCCGGGCGATTGTCCTGGCCTTGGCCGGCGCGGGTTATCAGATCGCATTCAGTTATGTACGCGATGAAGTGGCCGCCATGTCCTTGCGCGACGAGGTTCAGGCACTGGGCCTCGAGTGCCTGGCGCTGCAATGCGATGTCAGCAGCGGCGACAGCATCAAAGCCTTTTTCGAACGGGTCGACGAGCATTTCCAGCGTGTCGATCTGCTGGTCAACAACGCTGGCATCACCCGTGACGGGTTGCTGGCGACGATGCCAAGCCGCGACATCGTCGAGGTGATCCAGACCAACCTGATCGGCACCTTGCTCTGCTGTCAGCAAGTGGTGCCGGGCATGATGCGCCAGCGCAGCGGTTGCATCGTCAACATCAGCTCGGTGGCAGCGCAGAAACCCGGCAAGGGGCAAAGCAACTATGCCGCGGCCAAGGGCGGTGTCGAAGCGCTGACCCGTGCCCTGGCAGTGGAACTGGCGCCGCGCAACATTCGGGTGAATGCGGTGGCGCCGGGCATCGTCAACACCGAAATGAGCACGGCGCTGATCGGCAGTCAGGAACAGGAAATCCAGTCACGGTTGCTGATCAAGCGTTACGCCGAACCTCATGAGATAGCCGAGGCGGTGCTGTACATCGCCGATCGCGGTTTGTACCTGACGGGTGAGGTCCTGCCGGTCAACGGCGGGTTGAAGATGCCATGAGCCGGACCATTCTGATTACCGGTGCCGCCAAAGGCATCGGCCGGGCGGTGGCAGAGAATTTTGCCGCCGACGCCGAGCACCGCTTGATCCTGCTGGATCTGGATTTACCGGAACTGCAACGCTGGGTCGACGAACAACACGGGCAGATCAAGGCCCGTGTCGAAACCCATTCGGCGAATATTGCCGACCTGGAGGGCATGGAAGCCTTCTTCAAAATGCTCGCCAAACAGGTGGACTACGTCGATGTGCTGGTCAACAGCGCCGGCATCTGCAACGAGAACGAACCGGAAGATTTGCACAACTGGCACAAGGTGATTTCGGTCAACCTCAACGGTACGTTCTACGTCACTTCTTTGTGCCTGCCGTTGATGCCGGACCGCGGGCGGATCATCAACATGTCGTCGATCCTCGGCCGCGCCGGCAAGGTCCGCAACACCGCGTACTGCGCTTCGAAGCACGGCATCGTCGGCATGACCAAAGCCCTGGCGCTGGACCTGGCACCACGGTTGATCACCGTCAACGCGATTCTGCCCGCATGGATCGACACGCCCATGCTGCAAGGTGAACTGGCGGCGCAAGCGGCCATTGCCGGGCTGACCCAGGAACAGATCCTGCGCAACGCCAAGAAAAAACTGCCGATGCGCCGCTTCATTCAAAGCGAAGAAGTCGCGGCGATGGTGCGTTACCTGGCCAGCCCCGAAGCGGGCGGGGTCACCGCGCAGAGCCTGGTGATCGACGGCGGTGTCGGGTTGGGAATGTAACCATGCCGGGATCACACATTAACCGCGCCACGTGGGCGGTATTGGCCTGCATGGTCGCGCCGCCGGCGCTGGCTGAATTGACGGTCGACGACCTCAAGCCGGATTACGCCGACGCCGAGGTCGGCGTCGCCACCGCGTTGCGCCTGCACGGTGACGACCAGATCACCCAGAAGGCCATGTATTTCAAGGCCAACCTGGAAGACAACTGGGACGGTGGTTACTACAAGGCCAAGGGCCGGGTGCGTTACGACGCCCGCTACGACGGCAACAATCCGTACAGCGAACGGGCGCGGGACAAATACCGCTTCGACGCCGACTGGCGGCATCTGTACTGGGGCCAGTCGGTGGGCGACGGCGAGGTGACTGTCGGCTGGCAGCAAGTGGTCTGGGGCCGTGCCGATGAGTTGCGGGTGCTCGACCAGATCAACCCGGTGGACTATCGCGATGGCCTGACTCCGCTACTGGAAGACAGCCGGATCGCGGTGCCCATGGTGCGGTTTGCGCAACCGGTGGGCGAGTGGGAACTGGAGGCGCTGTGGGTCACCGACTTTGTGAAAAACCAGCCGCCGGTGGCGGGCAGCGAGTTCGACGCACCGTTATTTGCCGCGCCGGATCCTCAGTATTTCCTGCTCGATTCCAAACCCGGCTACGACGGTGACAAGGGCTTTTCGTATGGCCTGAGCGCCAACGGCCGCATCGGTTCGGTGGACACCAGTTTCGTCGCACTGAACGCGCGCCAGCAGGACCCGGTGTACGCCGTCGAAGGCCTGGCCGATGACGGCCGCACGCGACTGGAGCGCCAGTTTCCCCGTTACACCATGGGCGGCGCGGGGCTGGCGATCGACGCCGGTCACAGCATCGTGGTGCGCAGCGAAATTGCCTGGTTCGACAACTGGCGGGTGACCAATCCGACCCGCGCTTACGGCGCCGACAGCACCTCGATGGTCAAGTCGTTGCTGGGCGTCGACTACTTGCTGCGTGACTGGCTGATTTCCGTGCAGTGGCAGCAACAGCAATTGCTCGACTGGCAAGACGGCATGCTGCAAGACAAGCGCGAGCACCTGTTCACCTTATCCGCCGAGGGCACCCATTGGCAGGACCGACTCAAGAGCCGGCTGGTGGTCGCCGCCTCGCCACCGTTTAACGACGATGCGCTGTTGCAAGGCATCTTCACTTACAAACCGGTGGACTGGATCAAACTCGGGCTGGAAGTGGATGTGTTCTTCGGCAAGCCCGACAAGCCCTTCGGCGAGTATGACAACCGCGATCAAGTGCGGTTGTCCGCCGGTTACCTGTTTTAACCCTATGACGCCTGCGTGCCCCTGGCGCATGGGCTCGACCATATTCATCTGACGAAAAGGGAAGTTCCCATGTTGCCGCTATTCAAAAGTCTGACCGCCGCCGCATTGATCCTGAGCGGCGCTTGCGCCACCGCCGCCGACGGCAAGAATGCCGATGAAATCATCCGCCAGGTGCGGGATCGAAACGACGGCAAAAGCTTCATGTCCCAAGTGTCGCTGATCCTCCACGACAAAAAGGGCAATACCCGGGTTCGCGAGTTCACTTACCTGCAAAAGGATTACCCGGACAGCGACAAATTCAGCATGTATTTCTCCGCCCCCACTGACGTGCGCGACGTGGCTTTTCATATCGAAAACCCCCATGAAACCCTGGGCCAGGAAGACAGCCAGTGGATGTACTTGCCGGTCAGCCGCCAGACGCGGCGGATCTCCACCACCGACAAGCGCGGCTCGTTCATGGGCAGCGAGTACTCCTACGCCGACCTGGACAAGATCAGGGTCAAGGATTACACCCAGACGCTGGTCGGCGAGGAACAGGTCAAGGGCCGCGACTGCTACGTGATCGAGCGTGAACCGGCGTCGCCCGAGGTGCTGGCCAAGACTGGCTACAACAAGCTGAAAGTGTGGATCGACAAGCAGAATTTCCTGGTCATGCGTCAGGACTTCTTCGACGTCAAAGGCGTGCTGGTCAAGCAGATGCGCACGCAAAAGGTCGACACCATCGACTCGATCGACAGCATCGTGTTGAGCGAAACCGAACACTTCATCGACGGCACGCGTTCAGAGATGCGCTTCAACCACCTGCAATACAACGTGCAACTGGAAGACCGTTTGTTCACCCAGACCGCCATCAAGCGCGGGCTGAAAACCGGCGACGTGCCGGACTTTGCCGTGTCTGCCCGCTAAGCACCGATCCCGACGACCCTGGAACGCATGATCATGGAAAGATACCTGAACTTCGTCGAGCGCTATGCGCGGGCGATCGTTTTCCTGCTGGTGGCGGTCACGGCGTATTTCACCTATACGCTGGGCTCGCTGATCTCCGACACCAACCCTTACTTGCTCAAGGAAACCCATCCGGCGCGCAAGACCATCATCGACTTGCAAAGCGAATTCACCGGCACGTTTGACTCGGTGATGGTGGCAATCAACAACCCGCAGACGGTGTTCAACAAGCCGACCCTCAACGCACTGTTTTCGATGTCGCAATCGGTGCGCAAGATGATCCTGGCCAACGACGCCGACAAGGAACAGTTGACGCAAATCGTTGCGAAGCACCCAGACGACAGTCGTGCACAGTTGCTGGCGCGGGACATTCTGGAGAACGGTTTTTCCCAGAACGACTACGCCCAGGCCAAGGCCCTGCGTGATTACGCCAAGAGCCAGAACTGGGATGCCCATGATCAGCTGTTCCTGACTTTTCTCGCCGAGCGAATCAACCCGATCCGTGAAATGGCGTCGATGGGCGACCTGGAAAACATCGTGCTGACCGGCGATGGCGAGTTGCTGATCCACAAGACCCTCAACGCCTACGACATGGACCCGGCGCTGGTCGAGTCGCAGATCATGGGCAACGAGCTGATGGTCGACGGGGTCGTCTCCAAGGACAAGAAAGTCGCGATGCTGGTGGCCGAGCTGGGCACCAAGCAAGACGACGCCCAGGCGCAACTGCGCGCCTACCAGATCGTGCGCGGCATTGTCGCGGACTATCAGGCAGCGCACCCGGAGTTCAAGGATGAGATCTTCATTGCCGGCATGCCGATCTTCATCGCGGCCCAGCAGGAGATCATCGACCATGACCTGGCGGTGCTGTTTCCGATTGTCTTTTTGTTGATCACCCTGCTGTTGATTTTCTTCTTCCGCAAACCGCTGGGCGTGCTGTTGCCGCTGTTCAATATTCTGTTCTGCACCATCTGGACACTGGGCCTGATGGCTTTGTTGCGGGTGCCGTTCGACTTGCTGACCAGTGTCCTGCCGGTGTTTTTGTTCACCATTTGCTGCTCGGATGCGATCCATGTGATGGCCGAGTATTACGAGCAGAAAAACGCCGGTAAAAGTAACCGTGAAGCCAATCGCGAGACGCAACGGCTGATGGTGGTGCCGGTGGTGTTGACGACGGTGACCACCATCGCCACCTTCATGATTTCCACGACCAACAACATCGTCAGCATCCGCAATTTCGGCGTATTCATGTCCATCGGCCTGACGGCGGCGCTGATTATTTCACTGTTGCTGATTCCGGCCTGGATTTCGATCTGGGGCAAGGACCAGACTCCGAAAACCCTCGCTGCCGTGCACAAGGAATCGATCATTTCGCGTTATCTGGTGGCGTTCTGCGCGCGGTTGATCCAATGGCGCAAACCGATCTTGATCGTGACGCTGCCCTTGCTGATCTTGATGACGGTGTTCACCTTTCGCGTCGATATCGAAGACTCTGGCATCGCCTACTTCAAGCCCGAGAGCCATATTCGCGTTTCGGACGAGTTCATCAACCAAGCCGGGGTCGCGGGCACGGCACCGGGCTGGATCGCCATCGACAGCAAAGAGCCGCGCGGCGTGCTGACCACTGAAGTGGTGCAGTTCATCGACAAGCTCGACCACTTCATCAAGCAGCAACCGCACGTCAGTTACGGCTATTCCCTGGCGACTTACGTCAAGCGCATGAACCTGGTGCTCAACGACATGAACCCCGACTACTTGCGCGTGCCCCAGGCGCTGGAGCAGGTGACGTCGGTCAATGATGAGGGGCAGGTCGAGCGGTTCGAGGTGCCGGGCAACTCACTGATCGAGCAACACGTGATGCTGTTCGAGAACGGCGGCGGCTCGGACCTCAATAACGTGCTCAATGCCGACTATTCCAAGGCGTTGACGCTGTACACCATGACGTCGTCGGTGGCCAGCGACTACCAGGCCATGCTGGATCAGCTTGATGCCTGGTTGCTGGTGAACAAACCGGCCAATCTCGAAGTGACGCACGCCGGCACGCCGTTGATCTGGACCGGCGTGTTGCAGGAAATCACCCAGGGCCAGGTCTTGAGTTTTTCCCTGGCGTTGCTGGTGGTCACGCTGATGATGATGTATTGGCTCAAGTCGGTACGGTTGGGCGTACTCGGCATGCTGACCCTGTTGACCACCTCGGTGACGGTCTATGGCTTCATGTTCCTGTTCGGCATCGAGCTGAACATCGGTACGACGCTGGTGACCTTCCTGGTGGTGGGTGTGGTCGATTACGCGGTTCACCTGCTGTCACGGATCAAACTGTTGGTGCAGCAAGGCATTCATATCGACGCGGCCATTTTGCAGGCGATGCACAGCGTCGGCCGTTCGACCGTGGTCAACGTGGTGATTTTCTCCGTGGGATTCATGGCGCTGCTGTTTTCCGACTTCAAGCCGATTGTCGATTTGGGCGCACTAGTGGCGATGGCGCTGTTTTCCAGCGGTGTCATGACCATTCTGCTGGTGACGCTGGTGTCGCCGTGGTTCTTCGCCGCGATTGTTCCGGTGGCGCCGCTGCCGGAAAAAGATCGAGCCGCAGGGAAGCCCGCCTTGATCTGACCTGATGACCGGCAGCGCAGGCGCGCCAGTGACATGCGAGGGATCATCCTGTGCAGCAGGGTAGTCAGTTCAGCGTATTGCCCGGGTTTTTTTCGCCATAGCGGGCGATACGCTCGAACTGACATTCTTCTCGGGCATCGTTGAGGTTGTCTTCGAATTCTTCGAGGCCGTTGTGCAGTTGCTGTAGAGCGACGATCTGGGAGACCAGCTCGGCCTTTTTTTCGGCGATCGCTTTTTGCGCCATGTCCCACGGGAATTCGTCACCGTGGTAGTTGTTCAACATCAACCGCAGCTCTTTGAGCTTGAAACCCAGTTGCTGGGCGCACTTGATGAACGTCAACACCTCGACACTCTGCTGGCTGTAGATACGGTATTTGCCTTCACGCTTGGGCTCGGGTAATAGGCCGATTTCTTCGTAATGGCGAATGCTTTTGACTGTGGTGCCCGACAGCTGGGCGGCTTTGCCGATATACATAAAGATCCGTCTCGATGATCAAACAGGGCGTAGCGCGACCAGACCTCATGCCTGATCGGAGCGAATAATATAGTGAATAACATTCAATGGTTGCAGCGGTGTGTAAATGACGCGCACAGCCGACGAACGACCGCTTGAGAGGGGGACGTGAGGAAGGGCTGACGGCGAGGGTGCGCCGTCAGCAGGCAGCGAAGGGTGCGTCAGCTACCGGCGGTAACCCGGGCCTGTTCGAGCCAGGCGTCACGCTGGGTCGACTTCGAACCCAGGATCGGCCCGAAAGTCAGGGTCTTCAACGGCTTGATGCCGCAGAACTCCAGGGTCGTCTTGCGCATCTGGTGCAGGCCGGGCATGTGATAGACCCATTTGTAATACCAGGGCGGCGTGTCCATGGTCACCAGCAGATGCGCGGTCCGGCCCTTGAGCAGTTTGTCGGGGAAGGCCTTGCCCTCACGGTATTTGAAAGCAAAACCGGGCAGGAAAATGCGGTCGAGAAAGCCCTTCATCAACGCCGGTATGCCGCCCCACCAGATCGGATAAACGAACGTCAGGTGTTCGGCCCAGGTGATATCGGCCTGGGCTTGCAACAGGTCCGGCTCCAGCGGCTGGATAGTGTTATAGCCATGGTGCAAGACCGGATCAAAGTCCAGCGCATCCAGACGCAGCAGGCGCACGTCATGTCCGGCATCCTTGGCGGCCTGGACGTAAGTTTCGCTCAACGCCCCGCAGAAACTGTCGGTGGAGGGGTGGCCCAGAATCACGAGCATTCGTTTGCTCATCGCGTGTACTCCTGAAATGAAGCCCGCAGCATAGAGTCTGCCCCTTACGGTAGAGTCAAGGCGTTCCCGGCGTCAGCGCCTCCAGCAAGGCCCGGGCGTAACCGGGCAGGCTGTCGACATCACGGGCACAGATTTTCAGGGTGCGGTTGGCCCAGTCTTCGGGAAGAGCGCGGGTCGTGACCCCTTGTACCTGTGGCCAGCGCTCGATGGCCACCCGCGGCACGATGGCCAGTCCTGCGCCGTGCGCAACCATGCGAATGACCCCGTCGAAGCCGTCGGCACGAATGCGGATCGGCATGCGCTGGCCAATGTGCAGGGCCTGTTCTTCCACGTGGATGGCCAAGGCACTGCTGGCGCCCAGGGCCACATAGTCATGGTTCAAGGTGTCGGCGAAGGTCAATGATGGCTGGTCGGCCAAGGGATGATCAGGAGGCAGAATCAACACCAGCGGGTCCTCGCGAAACGGCCGGGTGTGCAGGTCATCGGTGTCCACCGCGTCGGACACGATGCCGAGGTCTGCCGCCCCTTGGCGCAGCGCATGGGTGATGCGGGCGCTGGGCAATTCTTGAAGGTCGATGTCGAGGTTCGGATGCTCGCGCAGAAAGTCGGCGAGCAACTCCGGCAGGTATTCGGTGATCGCGGTGGTGTTGCACAGCAATCGCACCTGACCTTTGACGCCTTTGGCGTATTCGGCCAGATCCTGTTGCAGGCGCTCGGCTTGTTGCAGCAGGGCACGGGCGTGTTTCGCCAGGGCTTTGCCGGCCGGGGTGGGTGTGACACCGCGCCGGCCACGCTCAAGGAAGTCGATGCCGAGGGAGGATTCCATGGCCCGGATTCGGGCGCTGGCCGCTGCCAGGGATAAGTGGCTGCGGGCGGCACCGGCAGTGATGTTGCCGGTGTCGAGGATGTTCAGGTAGAGGCGCAGGTCGGTCAGGTCGAAGTGCATGGCAGCAACCTCTAAATATGTGTTGCCTGGAAGGGCGCTTTCGCGAGCAGGCTCGCTCCGACATTGGGAAATGCGTTTTAACTGTGGGGGCGAGCCTGCTCGCGAAGGCGTCAGTCGTAACGACGCAGTTGTCAGCCTCTTGTCAGGCAAGAGGCTGCCTCAGTATATGGCAGATTTTCAACCCGCCAATCCAGGCTCACCATGGCCCCATGAATACTCTCTCTGCGTTCTATCAAAACCTCGGCCTGACCCTTTCCTTGCTGGTGATCGCCACATTCCTGCTGGCCGGCATGATCAAAGGCGTGATCGGCCTCGGATTACCCACCATCGCCATGGGCCTGCTCGGTCTGGCTATGGCCCCGTCACAGGCTGCCGCGCTGCTGATCATCCCGGCAACCCTCACCAATGTCTGGCAACTGGCATTCGGTGGGCATTTGCTCGGTTTGATCAAACGGTTGTGGCCGATGCTCCTGGCGATCTTCATTGGCACCGGGGCAGGCACGGTGTGGATCGGCATGGCCGGTGGTCAGTGGGTGGTGCGGGCGTTGGGCGGGGCGCTGATGCTCTATGCACTGAGCGGTCTATTTCTGCCGGCGTTGCGCGTGAGTGGTCAGAGCGAACGCTGGCTTGGTCCGCTGTGTGGAGTTGTGACGGGCGTCATCACCTCGGCCACCGGCGTCTTCGTGATTCCGGCGGTGCCGTATCTGCAAGCACTGGGTTTGAGCAAGGATGAACTGGTGCAGGCCCTGGGCCTGTCGTTCACCGTCTCGACCCTCGCCCTGGCCGCCGGCCTGTTATGGCGCGGCGCCCTTGGCGGTGGTGAACTGAGTGCGTCGTTGCTGGCGTTGATTCCTGCAGTGCTCGGCATGTTGCTCGGCCAATGGCTGCGTCAGCGGATCAGCGCCGTGCTGTTCAAGCGCGTGTTCTTCATCGGCCTCGGTGTGCTCGGCGGCCATTTGCTAATCAACGGGTAGCGGAGGACGGGCTAATCATCTCGATGGCGCGGATATCAAAATCCCGTTCCAGGTATTCCATGCGCATGTCGCGGAACTGCTGCATGTGCGGCAGGTTCGAGTGCACGTCGAGGTGCGCCTGGGACTGCCAGATCTCGTAGAAGATAAACAGGGTCGGGTCCTGTTTGTCGCGCAGCATGTGGTACTCGATGCAGCCGGGCTCGGCGCGACTCGCTTCTACATGGCCGCTGAAAAACGCTTCGAAGGCGTCGGATTTTTCCGGGCGGGTCTTGGCGTGCAGGATGAAGCCTTGCAGTTCACTCATCAGAAATCTCCTCAAGTTCAGAATCGGCGCAAGTTTATGGCAACAATCCCCTGTTGATTCGTGCGTATTGGTCAAATGTATTTTGCGAATTCAGCGCTTATTCCGCGCGAGGCAGCTCGTTACTCTGCTGCCATCGAATTCCTGACCTTCCGAGATTTCTCATGAAAAAAGTCCTGTTGCTCAATGGCGGCAAAAAGTTCGCCCACTCCGATGGCCGCTACAACACCACCCTGCATGAAGCCGCGTTGAGCGTGCTGGATCGCGGCGGCATCGATGTAAAAGCCACCTTCATCGACGAGGGCTACGACGTTGCTGAAGAAGTCGCCAAATTTCTCTGGGCCGACGTGATCATTTATCAAATGCCCGGTTGGTGGATGGGCGCACCGTGGACGGTGAAGAAGTACATCGACGAAGTCTTCACTGAAGGCCATGGCAGCCTCTACGCCAGCGACGGCCGCACCCGTTCCGACGCCTCGCAAAAATACGGCAGCGGCGGTTTGGTGCACGGCAAGCAATACATGTTGTCGCTGACCTGGAACGCACCGCAGCAAGCCTTTGACGACCCGACCGACTTCTTCGAAGGCAAAGGCGTGGACGCGGTGTACTTCCCGTTTCACAAGGCCAACGAATTTCTCGGCATGAGCGGTTTGCCGACGTTCCTGGCGGTCGATGTGATGAAACGTCCGAATATCGAGGCTGATGTGGCGCGTTATGAACAGCACCTGACCGAGGTGTTCGGCCTCAAGGCGTGAGCTCGGTTACTATCGATACCTGAAGCCAGAACCTGTAGGAGCCAGGCTTGCCAGCGAAGGCGTTTTAGCGGACGCCTTCGCCGGCAAGCCTGGCTCCTACAGAGGCCGGCGCTGAATTGATCGATGAGGGGCGTCCGTGAAAGCCAGATCCGATGAGTTGCAGATTTTCGTCTGCGTGATTGAGTGCGGGTCGATTTCCGCGGCGGCCGAACAGGTTGGGCAGACGCCTTCGGCGGTCAGCCGCACGCTGTCGCGGCTGGAGGCCAAGCTCGATACCACGCTGATCAACCGCACCACGCGGCGCATGGACCTGACGGAGGAGGGCAAGTATTTCTTCGAGCACGCCAAGCTGATTCTCGATCAGATGGACGAGCTCGAAGAACGCCTGACCTCACGCCAGCAAACCCCGTCCGGGCGTCTGCGGATCAACGCCGCCTCGCCGTTCATGCTGCACGCCATCGTGCCGTACATCGACGAGTTCCGCCGCCTCTACCCCGACATTCAGCTCGAACTCAACAGCAACGACCTGATCATCGACTTGCTCGAACAAAGCACCGATATCGCCATCCGCATCGGCGCACTGGCCGATTCAACCCTGCACGCACGCTCACTGGGTTGCAGCCCGCTGCACATCCTCGCCAGCCCGGCGTACCTTGAGCAACACGGCACGCCAACGGCGGTTGCAGACTTGGCCGGGCATGCGTTGCTGGGCTTTACCCAGAACGAGGGCCTCAACCAGTGGCCGCTACGGTATGTGCACGGTGATCGCTGGCCGATTCAGGCATCGATCAGCGCCTCCAGCGGTGAGACGATCCGGCACCTGGCGCTGGAAGGCCAGGGCATTGCCTGTCTGTCGCACTTCATGACGATCGACGACATTCGTGCCGGTCGGTTGCAGGTGCTGCTGGCGGATTTCAACAGCGGCTATCGCCAACCGATCAACGCGGTGTACTACCGCAACTCGCAACTGGCCCTGCGCATTCAATGCTTCCTGGACTTCATTCAGGGCAAGTTGGCGGCTTATGCGAATGCGAACTTCACAGGCTGATTCGTGATCCCTGCGCAAGAGTGATTTGGGTCAGCGGGTCTGTTTCACCACGGGACGGTCCTCGATACTCAATGCATCACTTATTCACGCAGGGAGTTTCTCCATGAACGTATTCGTTACCGGCGCTGCTGGTTTCATCGGCGGCTCCATTGCCACCGGTCTTGTCCGGGCGGGCCATAAAGTCACCGGCCTGGTTCGCAACGCCGACCAAGCCACTGAACTGAGCGCAATCGGTATCATCCCGGTGATCGGCACTCTTGACGACAGCGCACTATTGGCTGAACAGGCCCGCGCCGCCGATGCCGTGATCAACGCTGCCAGCAGCGACCATCGTGGCGCGGTGGAAGCCTTGCTCAATGCGTTGCGCGGCTCCCACAAAGTGTTCCTGCACACCAGCGGTTCGAGCATCGTCGGCGATGCCTCCGGCGGTAAAGCCAGTGACGTCATCTACTTCGAAGACAACCTGCCGGAACCGACCGTCGACAAGGCTGCCCGCGTGGCCATCGACAACCTGATCCTCGCCGCGGCGAAAGACGGCGTGAACTCGGCCGTGATCTGCAACACCCTGATTTACGGCCACAGCCTGGGCGTCAATCGCGACAGCGTGCAATTGCCGCGCTTGCTCAAACAGGCGCGTAAAAGCGGTGTGGTCCGACATGTCGGCACGGGTCAGAACATCTGGTCCAACGTACACATCGAAGACGTGGTGTCCCTGTATCTGCTGGCACTGACCAAAAACGTCCCGGGCACGTTCTACTTCGTCGAAAGCGGTGAAGCGTCCTTCATCGACATGACCACGGCCATGGCTGAAGCCCTGAAACTGGGCAAGGCGCAAGACTGGCCGTTGAAAGACGCCGAAGCCGAATGGGGTTATGAAATGGCCAACTATGGCCTGGGCTCCAACAGCCGGGTGCGCGGCAAGCATGCGCGTGAATTGCTGGGCTGGGTGCCGAAGCGGACGTCGGTGGTTGAATGGATTCGGGACGAGATGGTTTGAGTTCGCTTTAGACCGCGTCGCTGCAATCGCGAGCAGGCTCGCTCCCACAGTTTGATCTTCACAGGACACAGATTTTGTGTGTAACGGAGATCCACTGTGGGAGCGAGTCTGCTCGCGATTGCGTTTTCAGCAACCCGACAACTGGCCGGGTCGCCCCCGATTCCGTAACATCCGCACCCTCTCTCCCTGTCGTGTTCGATTCTCCATGAAACCAAAACGTCTGCGCGCCGATGTCCTGGCCGGACTCACCACTTCTTTCGCCCTGCTCCCCGAATGCATTGCCTTCGCGTTGGTGGCCCACCTCAATCCGCTGATGGGGCTTTACGGCGCGTTCATCATTTGCACCCTGACCGCGCTTTTCGGCGGGCGGCCGGGGATGGTGTCCGGTGCGGCGGGTTCGATGGCGGTGGTGATCGTCGCGCTGGTGGTGCAACACGGCGTGCAGTATCTGCTCGCGACCGTGTTGCTCGGTGGCCTGATCATGCTGGCGTTCGGGCTGCTGAGGCTTGGCAAACTGGTGCGCATGGTGCCGCACCCGGTGATGCTTGGGTTCGTCAACGGCCTGGCGATCATCATTGCGCTGGCGCAACTCGAACACTTCAAGGATGGCGAAACCTGGCTCAGTGGCACGCCGTTGTACCTGATGACCGGGTTGGTGGTGTTGACGATGGCGATCGTTTACCTGCTGCCGCGCCTGACGCGTGCCGTGCCGCCGGCGCTGGTGGCGATCCTGAGTGTCGGGCTGGCGGTGTATCTGCTCGGCCTGCCGACGCGCACCTTGGGCGACATGGCGCACATCGCCGGCGGCTTGCCGACGTTCGCGCTGCCAGACATTCCCTGGAGCCTGGACACCCTGCGCATCATCGCCCCCTACGCGATCTTGATGGCGCTGGTCGGCCTGCTGGAAACCCTGCTGACCCTGAACCTCACCGATGAGATCACCGAAAGCCGTGGCTTCCCGGATCGCGAGTGCGTGGCGTTGGGCGCGGCCAATATGGTCTCGGGGGTTTTTGGCGGCATGGGTGGCTGCGCGATGATCGGTCAGACCGTCATCAACCTCAGTTCCGGTGGTCGTGGCCGGCTGTCCGGGGTGGTGGCCGGGGTGCTGATTCTGCTGTTCATTCTGTTTCTGTCGCCGCTGATCGAGCGCATTCCATTGGCCGCGCTGGTCGGCGTGATGTTTGTGGTGTCGCAGCAAACGTTCGCCTGGGCGTCGTTGCGGGTAGTGAACAAGGTGCCGCTGAACGATGTGTTGGTGATTGTGGCGGTCACGGTCATCACCGTGTTCACCGACCTGGCCACTGCCGTGTTGTGCGGGATCATCATCGCGGCGCTCAATTTTGCCTGGCAGCAGGCGCGCGAGCTGTATGCCGATGCTCATCTCGAAGCTGACGGAAGCAAGCACTATCACCTGCATGGCACGTTGTTCTTTGCCTCGACTACGCCGTTTCTCAATCAGTTCGACCCCGCCAACGATCCGCCTGTCGTGACCATCGACTGCCGCCACCTGAGTTTTGTCGACTATTCGGCCATCGCCGCGCTGAAGACTTTGCGTGAACGCTACGCCAAGGCCGGCAAGCATCTGCGGGTGCTGCATTTGTCCGAGCGCTGCAAGAAGCTGCTCAAACGTGCCCGCGTGAATCACGACTGAAATCAACGCAGGCGCGATGTAAATCCGCCTGCCTGATTTTCATATCCACCGACCTGGCATACCTCTGCGCGACATCCCTTACCTCTGCACGAAAATAACTTTCACCTCGTTTGAATATCGCGCCTCGAAATGATTTAAGAGTTTCACAATCCATTCGACGTGACCCTTTCGAGGAGTACCGCATGACCCTGTCCTTCGGCTATTGGCTGCTGGTGTATGCCGCCATCGCCATCATTGCCCTGATCGTTCTGATCGCCCGCTACCGACTCAATCCGTTCATCGTCATCACCCTGGTTTCCATCGGCCTCGCGCTGCTGGCGGGCATGCCGCCGTCCGGGGTGGTCGGCGCTTACGAGGCCGGGGTCGGCAAGACCCTGGGGCACATTGCACTGGTGGTGGCGCTGGGCACGATGCTCGGCAAGATGATGGCCGAGTCCGGCGGTGCGGAGCAGGTGGCGCGGACCTTGATCGACCGTTTTGGCGAGAAGAACGCGCACTGGGCGATGGTTTGCATCGCCTTTCTGGTCGGGCTGCCGCTGTTCTTCGAGGTCGGTTTTGTATTGCTGGTGCCGATTGCCTTTACCGTGGCGCGGCGGGTTGGCGTGTCGATCTTGATGGTCGGTTTGCCGATGGTCGCCGGCTTGTCGGTGGTGCATGCGCTGGTGCCGCCGCACCCGGCAGCGATGCTGGCGGTGCAGGTGTATGGGGCGTCGGTCGGACAGACCTTGATGTACGCGATTCTGATCGGCATTCCGACCGCGATTATCGCCGGTCCGCTGTACGCCAAGTTCATCGTGCCGCGCATTCAACTGCCGGCGGAAAACCCGCTGGAGCGGCAGTTCCTCGACCGCGAACCGCGCGACAGCCTGCCGGGGTTCGGCATCACCATGGCGACCATTCTGTTGCCGGTGGTGCTGATGCTGATCGGTGGCTGGGCCAACCTGATTTCCACGCCGGGCAGCGGTTTCAACCAGTTCCTGCTGTTCATCGGCAACTCGGTGATCGCCTTGCTGCTGGCGACCCTGCTGAGTTTCTGGACCCTCGGCATCGCCCAAGGCTTCAGCCGCGAATCGATCCTCAAGTTCACCAACGAATGCCTGGCGCCGACCGCCAGCATCACTTTGCTGGTCGGCGCCGGCGGCGGTTTGAACCGGATCCTGGTGGACGCCGGCGTGACCAACCAGATCGTCAGCCTGGCCGACGAATTTCACCTGTCGCCGCTGATCATGGGCTGGCTGTTCGCGGCGTTGATGCGCATCGCCACCGGCTCCGCCACCGTGGCGATGACCACCGCCTCGGGCATCGTCGCGCCGGTGGCCATCGGTCTGGGGTATCCGCACCCCGAGTTGCTGGTGCTGGCGACCGGCGCCGGGTCGGTGATTTTTTCCCACGTCAACGACGGCGGCTTCTGGTTGATCAAGGAATACTTCAACATGACCGTTGCCCAGACCTTCAAGACCTGGACGGTGCTTGAAACCATTATTTCGGTGGTGGCTTTCGCGCTGACCGTGGGTCTTTCTTACCTGATCTAACCGGAGCCGCCTGCCGTGGACATCCTCTACCAGATCCGCGCCCGCCAGGATTCCTTCAGCGCCGGTGAAGGACGCATCGCGCGGCTGATGCTCAACGACGTCGGCTTTGCCTCGGCCGCCAGCCTCGATGAGCTGGCGCAGAGGGCGGAGGTCAGCACCGCCACGCTGTCGCGGTTTGCCCGCACGGTGGGCTGTCGCGACCTGCGTGATCTGCGCCTGCAACTGGCCCAGGCCAGCGGCGTCGGCAGCCGCTTCCTTGACCCGGCGGGGACACCGGATCAGTCGGCGTTCTATGGGCAGATCGTCGGCGATATCGAGTCGACCCTGCGTCAGCATCTGTCGGCGTTCGACGAGTCGCGGTTCGCCGATGCCGTGAAACTGCTGGGCAAGGCGCGGATGATTCATGCATTCGGCCTGGGCGGTTGTTCAACCTTGTGCAGCGATGAGCTGCAAGTGCGGCTGGTGCGATTTGGCTACCCGATTGCGGCGTGCCACGACCCGGTGATGATGCGCGTCACCGCCGCCAGCCTTGATGCCGAACGCGCGGTCATTGCCTGCTCGCTGACCGGCATCACCCCCGAACTCATCGACGCGGTCGAACTGGCCCGCAACTACGGTGCACGGATTATCGCCATCACCCGGGCCGACTCGCCGCTGGCGCAATTGGCCGATGTGCTGCTGCCGCTGCAAGGTGTCGAAACCTCGTTTATCTACAAACCGACGGCGGCGCGCTACGGCATGCTGCTGGCCATCGACGTGCTTGCCACCGAGCTCGCGCTGGCCAACCCTGAAGACAATCAAGAACGTCTGCGGCGGATCAAACTCGCCCTGGACGATTACCGCGGCGGCGACGATCGTTTGCCGCTGGGAGACTGACATGATGTACGACACGCTGATCCGCAACGCCTTGGTCATCGATGGCAGCAACAGCCCCGGTTACCCCGCCGATGTGGCGATTCAGAACGGCCGCATCGCGCGCATCGGCGACTTGCATGAGGCGACCGCCCGCGAAGAAATCGACGCTGCCGGCCGCGTGCTGGCGCCGGGTTTTATCGACGTGCACACCCATGACGACACGGTGGTGATCCGCCAGCCGCAGATGCTGCCCAAACTCAGCCAGGGCGTGACCACGGTGATTGTCGGCAACTGCGGGATCAGCGCGTCACCGGTGAGCCTGCGTGGCGATCCGCCCGATCCGATGAACCTGCTCGGCACCTCGGCAGCCTTCGTTTATCCGACGTTCAGCGCTTACCGCGCAGCGGTCGAAACTGCGAACACCACGCTGAACGTCGCCGCGCTGGTGGGCCATACCGCGTTGCGCAGCAACCATCTCGACGACCTGTATCGCACCGCCACGCCTGATGAAATCAGCGCGATGCGCGAGCAGTTGCGTGAAAGTCTTGAGGCGGGCGCCTTGGGGTTATCCACCGGTCTGGCCTACGCCAGCGCGTTCTCGGCGTCCACCGACGAAGTGATGCAACTGACTGAAGAGCTGACGGCGTTCGGCGCCGTGTACACCACCCATTTGCGCAGTGAATTCGAACCGGTGCTGGAGGCGATGGACGAGGCGTTCCAGATCGGCCGGCATGCGAAATCCCCGGTGATCATTTCCCACCTCAAGTGCGCGGGGGCCGGTAACTGGGGGCGCAGTCCGCAATTGCTGGCCTCGCTTGAGGAAGCGGCGAAAACTCACCCGGTGGGCTGCGATTGTTATCCCTACGCGGCAAGTTCTTCGACCCTGGACCTCAAGCAAGTCACCGACGCCCATCGCATCACCATCACCTGGTCCACGCCGCACCCGGAATTGGGTGGCCGCGACTTGATGGACATCGCCGCCGAATGGAACATGCCGTTGCTTGACGCTGCACGCCGTCTGCAACCGGCCGGCGCGGTGTACTACGGCATGGACGAGGCCGATGTGCGAAGAATCCTCGCCCATCCCTTGTCGATGGTGGGGTCCGACGGATTGCCGGAAGATCCGTTCCCGCATCCGCGCTTGTGGGGCGCTTTCCCACGTGTGCTCGGACATTTCAGTCGCGACGTCGGCCTGTTTCCGCTGCATACCGCCGTACACAAAATGACCGGATTGTCGGCGGCGCGTTTTGGCTTGAAGCAAAGGGGTGAGATTCGTGAAGGGCATTGGGCGGACCTGGTGTTGTTCGATCCGCTGAGCATTCGCGACGTGGCGGACTTCAGTGACCCGCAACAGGCGGCCGAGGGGATTGAAGGTGTATGGGTCAACGGCGTGTTGAGTTACAGCGATGGCCAGGCGAACGGGAAACGGGAAGGGCGGTTTCTTGCGCGGGAAGGGGATTTGCGTGACGGGTTTCAGTAGGCATTCCGAGAAATACGTCACAGTGATGGCACATTGCGATTAAAGAAAGCCAGCGCCAAGCCGAAGCGCTGACATCCAGCCCAACTTCAACGGGTGTCTTTTCAGTCAGGGAGCAACCCAATGAGCTTCGGCAAAACCACCTCGATCCTGCGGATTTTCGACGAGGCCAAGGCATTGGAATTCTACGTCGACTTTCTGGGATTCACCGTCGACTGGCAGCATCGCTTCGAGCCGAATTCCCCGCTGTACCTGCAAGTCTCCCGTGGCGAATGCGTGCTGCACCTGTCCGAGCACCATGGCGACGGCACGCCGGGTTCGGCCCTGCGCATCGAGACCGATGAGCTCGAGGCCTTCCAGCAGCAACTGCTGGCGAAGGCGTATCCGTTTTCGCACCCGCAGATCCAGGCCATGCCCTGGGGAAGCCAGGACATGACCATCAGTGATCCGTTCGGCAACCGGTTGGTGTTTACCAACGCGATCTGCCTGTAAAAAGCTTCATCAGTTCCTCCAAATCACCCGTGAGCGTTACGGACGGATAAATGCTCCGTAAAAATGACGAAGCCCTTTATTTAAAGGGCTTCTGCGGGGCTGGAGAGCGGCGGTGCTTTAAACCCTGAAGTGACTGACCATCATCTGCAACTGATTCCCCAACCGCGCCAGCTCAACGCTGGACTTGGCCGTTTCATCGCTGGCGGCGGCAGTCTGTTCCGACACGTCGCGCACGTTGATGATGCTGCGGCTGATTTCTTCGGCCACGGCGCTTTGTTGCTCGGCGGCGGCAGCGATCTGCTGGTTCATCGACTGGATGTTGGACACCGTGCGGGTGATGTTTTCCAGCGACGTGCCAGCCTTGCGGGTCAGGGCCACGCTGCTGTCGGTCAGGGCGCGGCTGTTGTTCATCACGGTCGACACTTGTTGGGTGCCATTCTGCAGACCGGCCACCAGGCCTTCGATTTCTTCGGTGGACTTCTGTGTGCGCTGGGCCAGGCCACGGACTTCGTCGGCCACCACCGCAAAACCACGACCGGCTTCACCGGCGCGCGCGGCTTCAATGGCGGCGTTGAGGGCCAGCAGGTTGGTCTGTTCGGCGACGGCCTTGATCACGTCCATGACGCTGCCAATCTTGTCGCTTTCCTGTTGCAGCACACTCATGGCTTCGGTGGAGCGCGCCACTTCAGTGGCCAGGCGTTCGATCTGGGCGATGGCTTCGTTGACCACTTTATCGCCTTCGCGGGCTTCACCATCAGCGGCGGCTGCGGCCAGGGAGGCTTCTTCGGCGTTGCGCGCGACTTCCTGCACGGTGGCCGTCATCTCGTGCATGGCGGTGGCCACTTGATCGGTTTCGATCTTCTGGCTGTTGACGCCGGCACTGGTTTGCTCGGTGACGGCGGACAGTTCCTCGGCAGCGCTGGCGATCTGGGTCACACCGTCGCGGATGCCGCTGATCAAGTCACGCAGGGTCACGCCCATGCGTGCGATGCCTTGCTGCAACACGCCGAGTTCATCGCGGCGCGTCACTTTGACGTCTTGGGACAGGTCGCCGCTGGCGATGCGTTCGACCACGGCCAGGGTGTCGCGTAGCGGGCCGGTGATCTGACGGGTGATGATCACGGCTGCAATGATGCCCACCAGCAATGCCAGCAATGTGCTGATCAACTGCAGTGTGCGCGCCTGGGCGCTTTCGGCGTCGCGACGGTCGAGCTGGATCTGATACAGCTGCTCGCTCAGGGTCACGATGGCGGCGCCCTGGTCGGTCATTTCCTTGCGCGCCTGCACGGCATCGCTGTTGGCGGCTTTATAGGCGATCAACGCGCTGCGGTAATTGCCAAGTGCGGTTTCCAGCTGACGCAGGGCATCTTGCTGGGTCTCGGCGAAATGCACGTTCAGCGGTTTCAGGCTGGCAATTGCTGAATCCAGTTGGGCGACGGCTTTTTGCTCGGTCTCGGCATTGGTGGTGGCGGTGTAGCCGCGCACTTCGTAGCGGGCCAGGATGAACGCTTCCTTGGCGGTGGTGACGGCCTGGAATTGTTCGAAACGCCGGTCACTCAGGGGCATTTGTTGCACGCGGGTGCTGATGGCGTCGATTAGCGTGCTGGCTGTTTCAGCGTTGGCGGCCATGGTGTCGCGGGCGCTGTTGCCGGTGCGGTAGGCGCTGCGCATCTTGTTCAGCGACGTCTTGTAGGCGTCGATGTAAGTGCCTTGCTCTTTGAGCAGCTTGAGGTTTTCCGGGCTCTTGAACTTCGACAACAGCGATTGTTGCTGAGCGGAAAAGGCGTCAAGGGTGGTCTGTACGTTCTGAGCGGCGGTTTCGTCGCCGTTGGTCAGCATGTATTGCAGGCGAACCACACGAAGCTTGGTCAAGCCGGAGTTGAGCTGGGTGATGTCGCTCATCCAGTTGCTGCGGTCAATCAACCCGCCCAGGCTCGTCCAGCCGGTCAGGGCCAGTACGCAGGTCAGTGCCAGGACCAGGCCGAACCCCAGGCCCAGTTTCATGTTCACGCTGATGTTGCCGAACCAGCTATTCATCAAATTCCTCCAGGAACGTTGCGCTTTCGATCGTCAGTTGGCTGGAAGATTGTTGTTTTTTTAGGTGCCAGCAAGGGTGTGTAGCAGGCCTGTATCGGCAGCAATCGCGAGAGCTGAAAGGTTTTTGTCGGACTGATTCTGTAACAAGGTTTTTGTGAGCGGCTTAAGCTTTTTTTCACATGGGTTTCACCGGCTGCCGACGCGCGCCTCTCTACCCTCGCGGCTTCGAATAACAATGGTGCATGCCGGCGAGGCGGCTTGATGTGGAATTGAGACTGAGTCTGTTCGGGATAAAACGCTCAATTAACCTGAGCTGTTTGACCCGCCATCGAAACACCGTAGTGGTGCTGGCCTCGGCGCTGCTGGTCATTCCATTGATCGTATGGCTGTTGCAGCCGGCCGCTGTGCCGGACTTGGCCCATGGCAATGTGGCGGGCGCACGAACGTTGGCCACCGAATGGGCCAAAGGCGACGTCATCGTGCTGGTCCGCCATGTCGAGCGCTGCGATCACTCGAAAGCCGCGTGCCTGAGTGGCAACGATGGCATTACCGATCGCTCGCGCAGCGTCGCGGTCAGTGTCGGTGCGCGGTTCGAACAGTTGGGGTTGGACAAGACCGATATCTACAACAGCCCGATGATGCGCACGTCACAGACGGCCGGCTACATGTTCAACAAGGTCGGTGTGGGCGAGGACTGGCTGGTGAGCTGCAAGGGCACGATGCTGCGCGATGCCCTGGCGCACAAAGTGGCGGGTCGCAATTTGATCCTGGTGACCCACAGCGAATGCATGGCGCAACTTGAAAAAGACCTCAAGGTGTCGACCTCCACGCTCGGTTATGGCGCTTCATTGTTTATTTCCGCCAGAAAACCTCTGATACCGAAAATGCTCGGCTTCATTGAAGCCTCTGACTGGCGTTCGGTGACCACCGAATGAATTTTTCCTATGGATCTGGACAGACGATGCTGACTTCTTCCCGCAACCGCTTTTACTGGGCGAACTTCGGTATCCCGTTGGCCTGCGCGGCCTTGGTTTTCCTGATGTTCGACATGACCCGGATCGACATCGCCTTCAGTAATCTTCTGTTTGATCCGGTCGCTCAGATCTTCCCGCTCGACAAGGTTCACTTCTTCGAAAAGCTCACCCACAAGTGGGCGCGCATCATTCCGAACTGGACCGCCGAGATTGCCTTGATCGGTGCGATGCTGTCGTTTGTCTGGCCGCTGATCAACACTTCAAAGCATCCTCGCCTCGGTGGTTTTCTGGAGCGGAGCAAGGCGGCATCGGTGTTGCGATTTGCCAACGAACATCGTCGGGATTTTCTGTTCGTCGTCTTCGCATTTGCCATCTGCACCGGCGTGATCCATTTCCTCAAGGCGCACACCAGCGTGTACTGCCCGATCGAAACAACCCTCTACGGTGGGAAATTGCCCCACGTGGAGTGGTACAACAACTTCCAGCTGTTCAGGGAGGCCGGTGATGGCCGTTGCTGGCCGGGTGGCCATGCTTCCGGCGGTTTTACCATGCTCGCGCTGTACTTCGTGGCTCGCCGCTACCGCTGGCGCTACTCCAAGGCGCTGATGTACGGAGCGTTGCTGCTCGGTTTCGTCTATGGCACGACACGTGTCCTGCAAGGCTGGCACTACATGTCCCACACCTTTTGGGCCGGGATCTTCGTGTGGCTGGCCTGTTTGCTGACGGCGTTGCCATTTTACGGACGAGCGCTGCTGGAGATGCCGGTGCTGCAAAAGGCTGAAGCGCCAACCGTCGAGCCGCTTACTGGTTCACAAAGTAGTAAGCCTGACGCCCCACCTTCATGCTCTTGAGCACTTTCAACGGCGCGGCCGGTTCGATTTCACCAGACATGACCGCCACGTTGGAGGGTGAGGCCGCCAGAAACTCATGCAGTTGCGCCTCGGTGTCCAGGCCCTTGAGCACTTGTCGGGTGTAGAACACGCTGGCACCGCCTACCCGTTCGTTGGCCTGGAACAGGGCGATGTGTTGCCCGTTGGCCTGCATCGTCTGGATCTGTGCAGTCAACGGCAGGAAGGACAGTTTGCGGTCCGCATGGGGCAGCGCCCATTGAGCGGCGGCCAGGTAGCTGCCAATCACCAACGCGATCACGCCAATGGCTGCGCCGCGTCGATGCCGTGCGATGTGCCCCAAAAGGTTCGAGGCCCCTTCGCGCATCTTCAGCCGCTCGAACAGAACGCTCGCATACTCCGCCGCAATCACCGCCGCCGCAGGCGTCATCGACATGAGATACACCGTGCGCTTGCTCGACGCCAATGTCAGCATCACAAACTGCGCCACGATCCACAGGGTGAAAAACAGCAAGTAACGATTGGCCATCAGGCGTTTGCGAAAATGCCACAGCCCCAGGTACACCAGGATATTCCACGGCAGAAACGCCTGGGGCAGCTTGGCCAGGTAGTAGTAGTACGGTTCGTAATGCCCGGCCTCGACGAAGGATCCACTGAAGCGCCCGACACTGTTGGTCAGCAGCACTTCCCCCACGGCCTGCGCACCACCACGCTGGTACAGCACGGCGAGCCAAATCATCAGCGGGATCAATCCAGCCAGCGTCAGTAAACCGGGACGCAACCAGTCGTGGATTTTCAGGCGCCTGTCCATCAAGGTCTCGGCCAGCAGATAGGCGAAAATCACCACGCCCGGCATCGCCAGGCCGAGGACGCCTTTGCTCAGTGTGGCGATAGCGATTCCCGAGGCGAACAGCAGCGCGTTGCCGGGCGTCGATTGACGTTGCCCCTGAAAGAACGCCAGCAACGCCAGGGTCACGCCGAGGGCGAGCAACGCGTCTTCACCGACGCCGCGCACGTTGCTCCAATAGCTGGCCATGGTTGCCAGAAAGATTCCCGCCGTCCAGGCAATCGCCTTGGGCCGGCCGAACCGCCGCAGCATCGCGTACAACAGCATCACGCTGAACAGCCCGGCGAACGCCGAGGCCAGTCGCACCGCCCACGGCGTGCCGCCAAATGCACGGATGGCGCCGGCATCGAGCCACAAGCTCAAAGGTGGTTTTTCCAGAAACGGTTCGCCGAACAAACGGGGCGTTACCCAGTCGTTGTCCAGGTGCATCTGCATGGCGATCCCGGCCACCCGGGCCTCGGTGGACCCTTGCAGTTGATGATTGCCCAAGGCAAAGAAAAACAGCAGGGCGGCCAGCAGGAACAGTGAAGTGGCGGGACGCGACATAGGCTTCTGGCTACCGAGCAGGTGGACCGGGAAGCCCGAGCATACGGTGCGAATGCTTAATGAATTGTGAACGACCGCGAAATATTACGAGAGGCGCCTGGACCAGCGCTGTTCCGGGGTTTCAAAGCGATCATTGATCAACGCGGTCAACACGTGATCCTGCCAGCGCCCGGCGATACTCAGGTAGGCCTTGGCGTAGCCTTCACGTTCAAATCCCAGACGCTCCAGCAGCCGCGCGCTGCGTTCGTTGCCGGGGATGTAATTGGCCATGATCCGGTGCAGTTTCTGCTCATCGAACATGTAGCCGATGCCTGCTTCCAGTGCTTCCTGCATCAAGCCTTGGCCCTGACGGGATTCGTCGATGTGGTAACCGAGATAACACGCCTGAAACGCTCCGCGAGTGATGCCGCTGAAATTGCAGGCGCCGATCATCTGGCCGTTGTCCGGGTCCAGCAGCGCGAAATGCACCGCCAGGCCGGCCTCGAACGCACTGGCTTGCACCTCAAGGCGCGGACGAATGTTTTCAGGGCTGTGGTAGTCGGAGGGGCGAATCGGCGACCACCGGGCAAGGTGCCTTTGGTTGCGCCGGTAGAAATCGCTTTCCAGCGCCGCCTGTTCGGGGGCGAGCACCGCCAGCGTCAAGCGTTTGCAGGGCAGGGACAACAACGGCATAGGGCGCTCCGGTTCGGGGGGATCGTCGCGCAAGCATTACGCGACCAACGGAAAAACTCTGCAGGCCGTTATCATCGATGCTGTACAGGCGCAATTCATCGGAATGGGCGCTGACTTGAACCTTGACCACCGCCATGATGCGCAACAAGCGGCTCTGCACTTCGATGTAGCGCTGGACAATGATTGCATCGGTGAGAAACGCCGTGCCGTAAGGGCTGAAACGCAGGTCGGTGCAGCGGTCTTCCAGTTCCGAGGTCAGCAACACACTGACACCGATGCTCGTCAGTGCGGTGACGAAAACTCCGGCAAACCTCCGCCCAGCACCTCGTCCAGTCCTGGCACGCCGGTGGCAGACATCGAGGGTACACACAATAAGGTGGTTGGGCGTGATTGGCGACAGTTCCAGAGGAGACACTGGGTGACACCGAGCGCCGCTGGTCGATCAAAAGGCAAAAAAAAGCCCGCGGGAGGGCGGGCAAACCGTAGTTTCTTGAATGAGCGGGAGCACTGTACCGGTTGGGGGGAGGTGGTGGGGTGAAGAAAAGTTCATGTGTGGATGGACCGCGTTACCCGCTCAGGGCAAATGATCTGCCGCAAAGTCTGCCTCGGAGCGAGCCTGTAACCGGCCCTTGCGGCAGGCCTGCTGGAATCGCTCAAAGTCTTGCTCATTCTGCGTTGCATAACTTTTCGCATACTTGAACAGCGCGTCGGCCAGCGCATCGCTCTTGCCGATGTAACCGCTGATCTGCGCGGCCTGCCCGGACGATTTGGCATGCGCGCGAGCGAGGGCGCGACCACAGACGCGACCATACGCGGCGAAGGTGTCCGCATCGAACGTCTCGAGTTCGGCCGAGATTTTCATGTCGCGCAATTGCCGCACGTAGAAGTGTCGACCGCTGGGGCCGGTGGTCCAACCGAGAAACAGGTCACTGGCCGATTGCATCAATCGTTGACCCTCAACCACCCGCTGACCGTTATGCCGCACTGTTGATTTTGTCTTCACGTAATCGGCCAGTACCGAGCGCCGTGCTTCCTTGAATTGCAGGAACAGCGGGAATTCCTGATCGTCGGTCAGCAAGACCACCAGACAACGGGTGCCAACACTGCCGACACCCACCACTTTGAACGCCATGTCCTGGGCGTGAAAACGTGAATACAACGCCCGTCGGTCAGCCTGCAGCGTGCCGGGATACTCACGCATGAAGGCGTCGTAGATTGGCCGCCAATCCGAGTGGCGTAGCCAGTCATCATCGGCATCCAGCAATGTGGTGTTTTTGTGCAGGTGGAAAATTTCCGGCAGGTCATCGCGAATGATCAGTCGACCATCGGCGTCACGTTCGCTGATTTTCGGCAGTAGCTCGGCGTGGGATCGGCCCTCGGCCTTTTCGATGGCACGCTCGATATGCTCCAGCGTTTTTTTGTTCGCCTGCTTGCGCAAGTCGTCGTAACGGATGGACTCGTACCAGGTTTCCAGCGAGCTTTGTTCGGCGCACTCGAGCATGGTTTCCTGATAAGCGCTGACCACTCCGCGGCAGACCGTCTCTTCGATCGTTTCGCCATGACGCAGATCGCGGGCGGCCACTACGATACTCGCCACCAGCCGTTTAACGTCCCACTCCCAAGGGCCGGGATGGACCTCGTCGAAGTCGTGGACGCCGAACAACAGATTGCGTTCGGGCGTGGCAAACCCGCCGAAATTCATCAGGTGGCAATCGCCGCAGATCGGTGAGGTCAGGCCCATGTTTGGCGTGGAAGCCAGGTCGTGGGCCTGCAAAAGCGCGGTGCCGCGATAAAAGCTGAAGGGGGAGACGAGCATGCGGCCGTAGCGGAGTTCGATCAGGGACTTGATTCGGCCTTCGCTTGAGGCTTTGATCAGTGGGAGCGGGTCGCGGTTGGTTTTTCCCATGGACGCATGGGAATTGCGGGGGCAATTCTTGCGGGCGTCCTTGCCTTGCTTCAAGCGGTCTTTGAGGGGGGTCATGGGGGCTCGCTGTAGGCGGTGTGCGGATTGAGTGTAGATGGCCATACAGAGCGCGAAATATTCGATGAAATAAAAAGCCCGATTATTAGTCGGGCTCTAAATTTTTATCTGATCAAATTTCCCGTGTGAAGGAAATTTCCACGGGACGCGGAATGCTGCGCCGCCTCTGATCAAGTTTGCTTGAGTTGTAATGGCGGGCCACCAACGCACCAAATTATGTGCCTTGTTCCAATAGGATTCGTTTCCCCAGTGTTTAGCCAAGCAAAACACGGGTAGGCCACATTCGCGAAACGCCCGTTTTTCAATATCGCCTTTTGTAAATTTATCTTGAGAGATAACGGCCCAGCCGCCTTCGTCGCTCAGTACTGAAATCCAATCAACGTCCGTGGTGTTCTGCGGAAATTTATCCTTCAGTGGCAATACCGAATGCCCGTCTGCTTTGGTCAGCTCATTTAATGCGCGGGCAAGGGCGGGGGGAAGATTGTTGTCCAGTAAGAAATTCAAGCAGCATTCCTTTGCTCAAAATTGACCGCCGCTTCAACTGCTGCTGTAGGAATCTCATAGAGGAGTGCCACACGTTTGGTGTTTTCCCCTTCTGTCTTGTAGGCGCTAAAAATTGCCGCCGTATCGATTCCCGTGCTTCCAAGAACTGGTTTCCCAAAGTTCCGGGAGGGATCCAGAACGATCGCTTTACTGCGTTTTACCGGATACCAGCGCTGAGCGGCATCTGATCCCGTGTAATCAATGCCTTCATACAACGAAGGTTTGATGACTTGCTCAAACGCGTACTGTCGTTTGATCAGGTCGAGAAGGGATTCATCCCCTGTTTCGCTCATGACAGTGGCGAAAATACGCCGACCATCGGTTTGAAAACGTTTGCAGGTAAATGGATAGGCTTGATTGAACATCTCTTTTGCTTGCTGCGAGGCATTGCGGATGGCTTGCAGGCTTACACCGTGCTGGCGGAAGGCATGGACGAAACGAATTTCCAGGAGGTCATGAAAGCCTAGTACGCACTCATCCAGGTCGGCCAGTTCCGAGCTCCAAAGCCCCGAATGCTGAACACCATGCGCGGTATATCCGAAAAGCCAACGGCGGATATCGGCAGCTGGAATCCCCGTGTAAAGGGAGGCTTCCGCCGGTGTGTATAAGCCAATACCGACAAGGCGGCTAGGCAGTTTGATGTTTTGCATGTTGGCCTCCTTGTCATCAGGTGATTCGGCGAGGGGATTCTGGTCGTAAGGATGAACTCAAGCAACCAGTCGGGGACGAACAGCCGTTTTGTTTGTTCAGCGTAGATTTAAAGCGTGATCATCACAATCAGCTCAGAGCCGATATGGCTTGCAGGAAATTTCCGAAGAACTTGTCCTGCAATTCGCTCTTGCGACGGATCGAGGGGCCGGGAGTCAATTGAGTCGACAGAAAGTTACAGTTTATGAAACTTTCTGTTGAGTCAAAGCCCAAAAAAGGCACCTGCGATTCTCGTCAGGTGCCTTTTTTGTTACATCGACGAAACCTGCGCCTGCAATCTTCGCCCAACGACATCCATCAAATCGCAGCCATCGCGCAGCGAAGTCACCAACACCCGCGCCAGTTCACTGTGAACCCCCTCGTTCACAGCAAAACTCTCCAGCAATTGAGTTGCCGTGCGAATTCGGTAAGCCGCAGTTTCGTGCAATACGTCCAGCGGTGCTTCGGTGTCGATCAGCAGCGACGCGATGGTGCAGTCGATGCCGGTGACAGGCATGTATCGATCCATGACAAAACCTCCATTTGGTAAAAGAGCGCGACCCTCAGTGGTGGCGGGCGGACGAAACTTCCGACAAGCCATCGGGCGGGTCGAGATTGTCCAGCGCTCGGTTTACCAACAGTTCACCCAGCACCGCCAACTGCTGAATCGCCAGTGCCACGTTGCGGCGCGAGCCTTCGAGGTCGCAGGCCAGGTCGGTGGTCATGACGTTGAGTGAGGCGAGGGTTTCGCAGGCGTGAGCGAGCAGGGTTGGCGTGTCGACGTCGGGGAGGAGGGTGAAAACGTGACTGATGGGATCGGAGTGGTTTGGGTTGCGGAGGCGGGCGCTGATGATGCGTTCTGTGGTTTCGGACAGCTGACTTAAATCGGGCGTGTCTGCTTCTGAAAGTGCGGCAGATTCGGGCGGATTTGGGGTGATCTTTTTCATGATGAAGTTCCTCACACTATTGAGAGAAGCTACCAATCCCCTGCTGTCAAACAGGATTGGGTGGCAGCTGTACACGGGTTGACAGACCGGAAGTGTGAGAACCCGGTGCATCCGAAGATGCCCCGCGCACAGCCGCCATAAACGAGACTGCATGCGCGCTAGCATGCCGCCTGATCAGGAGGAGTGAAAGGTTACACTTTTTTGGCCTGTCAAAGCCGATCGCTGTTTTGTAGCGACACCTGAAGGCTATCGATGCAGAACCGCTTCCGCCAGTTCATGAAAGTCGACACGAGTTGCGGGAAGTTTCCTAGGATGGGGACTACATGCTTACCGATCACCTAACGGATCAGGGAATGATGTCTTTTGAGGGAGTGCCGATAGCTATAGCCGAGGTCGTTACCATGGTTTACGTCTTGCAAAGCTCGTGCTTGAGGTCTGAACGAAAAATTAAAAATCCCGACACTGGCCGGGCTTCTTATGAGAGCAGTCAATTAACCTCTTTTGGCTTTAGCTTCCATCATCACGAGGTTTTGCTGCTTGGTAGCTTCCTCCAGCACTTCGCTGTAGATACGTTTTTTCTGCCTGGACTTAGCGTTACGGATAAAGTCAGCAAATGGGCTCTTGGTGCCTTTACTAAAACCTAGCTTGCTCGGAATCATTGAGGTGCTCCATGCCAACCGAGTCTGATCATCAGGTCGGTTGTCGTGTAATTCTTAGCGATATAGAAGAAGAGTACTCATCTCCCAATTAGTCTCGATTTGTCTCTGTTTCTTTTGTTGGCTTAACAAACACCGCGAGTGGTACTTTGGCACAATGTCGCATGAATTTGAATTATTTATTCCAGCCAGTTTTGAATCCTAGACTTCTCAGCATCGAAAATGTATTGCAACATTCCACTCCGACAGAGCTACACACGTCCGGAACTTTACGATTTGCGCGTTGCTTGCTAGGTTTTGATATTTCTTCAGATACGATTGATCTTGTCTGTCTAGTATTCATCCCGTAGGCAACTAGAAAGGGATCTCTTCCAACCTGCTCAATTTCTGTATCCGTTAAGTCCGTTGCGTATCCTGTTGATAGAACGGAGTTTAGGGCTTCGCCATCAACGTCTTCCTTCAGCATTAGGTGGTCAAGGGTTTCCTTTTCATGCATCCAAATAGTGAGCAAATCCTTTTTTCCACCCCTTACCTCTTCGAATGTTTCGATTGGCATCTTTATAAGGCCTTCAGTAGCCTTGTGCCTTATCCACTCCCAAAATTCAGGGATCATATCTATTGGGTAGTAAAGGCCGTGTGCGTTAATTAACACGTTAGCATCGAGAAGATAAATTTTCTTCAATGGAGGCGTCATCGCATGCCCACCATTGCAGGTACATTGCCAGGGCTAACACCCAGAACTTTAGCTGCTTTCGTCGCGGTAAGTATTCCTTCACCCATACTTCTTCCCACCAAGTTCACAAGTGCGCTTCCTACCCTGTGGCGCCGTACGACGTAATAGTCTGGAGCTCCTTTCTTTTCAGAGTTTTTTTTGCCCTCTTTTTCCTTGCGCCAAAGCTCTTGTAGCTTTTCAGATGCTTCTATCCATTTACTTTTTGGTACTTTTCCAAGTAAGAAAAGAACGTATGAAACCATTGATCCGCTAATTTTTCTTGCTGCAGCGAACCTACAAATATCCTTAATGAATGACTCAAGATTACTACTGTCGAATTCTTGGCTTGATATTTCCTCTCTAGGTAAGAGGATTTGGCTCGCGATTTCGTTACAATAGCGCTCTATTTTTATCTCGGAGAATCCGCCGCTGATACCTGTCTGGCCAAGATAAATATGAGCTAGTTCGTGGAGAAGTGTAAAACTCCATGCTGTTTTGGCATCTTGGTCATTTATTACGATGAATGGTGATGTCCTGTCTGCTAAGGCAAACCCCCGGAATACGTCAGCGCTAATGTTGGAGTGATGAGTTCCTAGGTTTCCAATTAATAATACAAAGACTCCGCGGGCTTCGGTTAGCTCTCTAAGATAAGAAAAGGAGTCTTCCACGGTCCTTAGCTTTCTAAAACGCTCAAGATCAAAATTCAAATCTTCGCAAATCTTGCGTTTTGCCATATCGATGGGAAGGTCGGAAGTTAAGCTTCCCACAAACGCTAATTCATTTGCCTCGTCAGCGTCTTCCAATGCACTTTTGACAAGGCGTTGACGTACATAGACGTCTCTGACCAACGCGTCAAGTTTGCCCTGCTCTTCGATTCTTCGATCTTCAGGTATGGTTCTGAAGTCCTCGCCGCGCTCGCCGCTTCGAGGAGGTGCCTGTAAATAAAAGGTAAGCAATGGTCTACGATAGACTTTTGCCATATTGAGCAGGAGGGGGCGGGATAGCTGCTTTTCACCGGATTCATATTGTCCAAGGGTTTCGCTTCCGGACAGGCGAGAGCCACCAAGCTTTAATGCTTTGGACGCTTCGTCCTCGGAGAGCCCGGCAGTCTCGCGAGCCCAGACCAATATTTTTGGATTAACTTGTGCCATTTTGGTGCTGACCTTGATCTTCTAGGCGCATTCCGTGTCTACCAGTCCATTGCTTACAAGGTAGCTGCTTGAGTGTGACGTCGTTAATTTTTTACTTTAAGCTCTAGAAAACCTCTCGTCGACCTTTTCCGGACCGGTGTCCGGCTCATTCCCACGCATAAAAAGGTGACGAATCAGTTGGGAGGGAAGGATACAGATTTGCGTATAAGGTTCCAGTTCATGATGGTCGTCACAACGTGAAGGAAATTTCCTAGGGCTGTACGCCCAGCTTCTGGTTGCCGAATGCTCAATACTCCGCAACCCCATCCCCCCGCAAAACCCACCCAGCCTCCCCAGCCATCAACCGATACCGAACCTCGCGCATCTTCCCCGTCCTCCCGGCCCCGGCGTCCGCACTCTCATAAACCGGAAACCGCCGCACCAGCACATTTTCCACCACCGCAAACTCATCCTCGCCCTGATAGCCCTCGGCTGCCTCGACGTCCTCACTGACCGGCGGAAGATAAATCTCGCTGAGCGATTTTTTGCGATTCGCCGAGTAGGCGACGAGCTCACCCGGTAACCCGCGTCCCGGTGATCGGGCAAAGACGTAAAGCTCTGGCGAGCCATCCCGATCAAGGTCCGCCACCTCGGCCCGGACGACGTTTCCCGTCAATGGCCGTGTGAAGTCTGAATTATCGGTTTCCAGCCCTTGAGGTGAAATACGCAGCACACGGTGGTCATCGATCCCCTCCGTCGTCACATGAAACCGGATGCCCTGTAATTCAAGCGTCTGGTCAAACGGTCGAGTGCTGTCCGAGGCATCAGCGGGGCTGAGGTTCAATGAAAGGTTGTAGTTCGCCACCTCATTGCGCCGTGCCGCGTTGCGCATGAGGTACACCTGAACCGTGTACTCACCATCGGCGGGTAACGGACCCATGAAATGGTTGCCCATGATCGAGCCGTTAAACAGCGCGTAGTCCGCGCCTTTGGCGGTGATGTTGAAGTAGGCAGAGGTATTGGAAGGCTTGAGGTCGACGGTCAGTATTTGGCCCGCCTTTGCACTCACTCGGTATTGCGCGGTGAGCGGGCCCTGGATCGACTGGTTGAACTCGACAGCGTCGGCGCCTTTTTCGAAAGTGACTCGTTCGACTCGTGGCGTAACTTTAGTGGCCGCTTGTGCAGACAGGGAAACAATGGCCGCAAGCGCGGCGGCAAGCCAGATGTTCATGTTTGATTTCCTGCAAGCGCGACAGCGCTCAATAGCCCGACCCAAATTGATTACAGCTCATCTGATCATATCGTGTGCTTGAAATGATGCTCCCAAGGCTTCACGCCAGCGCGCCGGTCTGATTCGCGAAGCTGAGCTGAAGCGTCGATGATGAGGAGGGCTTGAAGCCTGGCGTGAGTTCCGGCGCAGACGGAGTTTGCGGGTCAGAAGTGGCAATTGTATGACGGCCTGTAACTGATAACTGCCGTCAAATAAGTGACGATTTTAGGGGCGAATTACCGCTCGGCGATAAATTAGACAAAGTATTGACAGTGCCAATCTGATCTCCCATTATCGGCCGCGTTTTGATGGCCTTGCGCCACAAAGTTGGCGGACTTCAACCACTCGTATCCGCTCTAATGTTCAGGGAGAGATTTCATGTTTGTTGAGCGAATACTGGTGACTGGCGGTGCCGGTTTTATTGGGTCGCACCTCGTAGAAGCCTTGCTGGGCAAGGGCTACAAGGTTCGCGTGCTGGATAATTTGTCGACTGGAAAAGTCAGCAATCTGCCGATGGACAATGCCAATCTGAACCTGGTCATCGGTGATGTCGCGGACGGCGCCGTAGTGGCACAAGCCATGCGCGATTGCGGTGCTGTCGTTCACCTGGCCGCAGTGGCCTCGGTGCAAGCGTCGGTGGATGATCCGGTCAGCACCCATCAAAGCAACTTCGTCGGCACCCTCAACGTGTGCGAAAGCATGTTGAAGGCCGGGATCAAGCGCGTGGTATTCGCGTCCAGCGCTGCTATCTACGGCAACAACGGCGAAGGCACGGCGATTCACGAAGACACGCCAAAATCCCCGCTCACGCCGTATGCCAGCGACAAACTGGCCAGCGAGCAATACCTCGATTTCTATCGCCGCGAACATGGTCTGGAGCCGATGATCTTTCGGTTCTTCAACATCTTCGGCCCACGCCAGGATCCGTCATCGCCGTACTCCGGCGTGATCAGCATCTTTACCAAGCTGGCCTTGGCCGAGCAGTCGGTGGCGATTTTCGGCGACGGTTCGCAGACCCGCGACTTCGTCTATGTCCAGGACCTGGTGAGCATTCTCGTGCAGTCCCTGGAAGTCAGTGAACCGAGCCCCGGCGCGGTGAACGTTGGCCTGAGTCGTTCCACCAGCCTCAACGATCTGATCGCCGAATTGGGCACCGTCACCGGCAGCCCGTTGAAGGTGATTCATCACGCGCCACGTCAAGGCGACATTCGCCATTCGCGCGCCAACAACAGTCGCCTGCTGGAGCGTTTCAAGCTCCCGGAACCGACCGCCATCGGCAAGGGGCTGTCGCAGCTTATTCGCAGCCTGTAACCCGGCCGGTTCCACTGTCCGACATCCAAGCAGTATCGGTTCAGTCCATTCAAGAGTGAGTTATGGAAATCGTTTTTCGCAGGACGCGTGTCCGCGCGGCCGCTAAACGGCTGCTCGCCGCTTTAGCGTTGTTCGTGAGTGGGCCCGCTGTTCAGGCCGCAGCATTGCCGCAACCCGCCAGCGTGGTTTTCTGGTACGCCGATCAACCACCCATTTCCGAGTTGGCTCAGTTCGACTGGTCAGTGGTCGAGCCGGGGCATCTGACCGCGGGCGACGTCAAAACCCTGCGCAAGTTGGGCAGCCAACCGTTCGCCTACCTGTCGGTGGGCGAGTTCCATGGTGGCAAGGCCGAGCTCGAAAAGGCATCCCTCACGGGAGCGGTCAGCCCGGTGCGCAATGGCGCGTGGGACAGCCAGGTCATGGACCTCGCGGCACCTGCCTGGCGTGAACATTTGTTCGGCCGAGCCAAGGCGTTGCAAGCCGAAGGCTACGCCGGGTTGTTCCTCGATACCCTCGACAGCTTCCAGTTGCTGCCGGAGTCGGCGCGAGAAACACAGCGTGTGGCACTCGCCGGTTTCCTGCGGGAATTGCATCAACGTCAGCCAAACCTGAAGCTGTTTTTCAACCGTGGCTTCGAAGTGCTGCCCGACCTCAATGGCGTGGCCGCCGCCGTGGCGATCGAATCGATTCATGCCGGTTGGGATGCTTCCGCCAAGCGTTATCGCCCGGTACCGGAAGCCGACCGCGAATGGCTGGAAACCCAGATCCAGCCGTTGCGCGCCAAAGGTATTCCGCTGGTAGCGATTGACTATCTGCCGCCGGAGCGCCGCGATGAAGCGCGCAAACTGGCCAAGCGTCTGCGCGATGAGGGCTTCATTCCCTATATCGGCACGCCAGAGCTGGACTCGATGGGCATCAGCAGCATCGAAATCCAGCCGCGCCGAATCGCGCTGCTTTACGACCCGCGCGAAGGCGATCTGGTGCGCAACGCCGGGCACACCTTGCTCGGCGGTTTGCTCGAATACCTCGGCTACCGGGTCGATTACCTGCCGGTCGACGGCTCGCTGCCGGAGCACCGTTTCAGCGGTTTGTACGCCGGGATCGTGACCTGGATGACCAGCGGCCCGCCGCAGGACGCATCGGCTTTCAATAGCTGGATCGGCAAACGTCTGGACGAACAGGTGCCAGTGGTGTTCTTTTCCGGCCTGCCGATTCAAGACCCGCTGCTGCTCAAGCGACTGGGCCTGAACCGCTCGGCGCCGATCGGTACTCAGGCCTTGACCATCAGCTATCAGGACAAGGCGCTGATCGGCGCGTTCGAAGCCCCGGTGCAGCCCCGGTCCCGTGACCTGACCGCAATCTCCCTGCTGCCCAAAGGCCCGAAAGCCGCGTTGCTGCTGACCGCTGCCGACGGCCAGACATTTGCCCCGGTGGCGACGGCCGAGTGGGGCGGTGTTGCCCTTGCGCCGTACATTCTCGAAACGAATAACGAGCGCAGCCGCTGGATTCTCGATCCGTTCGCTTTCCTCCAGGCCAGCTTACGCCTGCCGGTTCAGCCACGCCCCGACACCACCACCGAAAACGGCCGCCGCATCGCCACCGTGCACATCGACGGCGATGGTTTTCCGTCGCGCGCTGAAGTGCGCGGCACGCCGTATGCCGGCAAGCAGGTGCTCGACGATTTCATCCGGCCCAACCCGTTCCTGACTTCGGTGTCGATCGTCGAAGGCGAGATTTCACCGCGCGGCATGTTCCCGTTCCTGGCGCGCGAACTGGAACCCATTGCCCGTGAGTTGTTTGCCAACCCGAAAGTCGAAGTCGCCACCCACACCTTCAGCCATCCGTTTTTCATGCAGCCGGAAGTGGCGCAGAAACGTGAGAACTTCAACCCGGAATACGGCTTGAAGATGGCCATTCCGGGCTACGACAAAATCGATTTCCGCCGCGAGATTTTTGGCTCGCGTGACTACATCAACCAGCAGCTCACCACCCCGGAAAAACCGGTGAAGCTGGTCTTCTGGCCGGGCGATGCCTTGCCCTCGGCAGCGACCTTGAAGCTGGCCTACGACGCGGGCCTGAAAAACGTCAACGGCGCCGAGACCATGCTGACCAAGGCCAACCCGTCGCTGACCGGCCTCAATCCTTTGCTGCGTCCCACCGAAGGCGGCCTGCAGTACTACGCGCCGATCATCAACGAGAACCTCTACACCAACCTGTGGAAGGGGCCGTATTACGGTTTCCGCGATGTGATCGACACCTTCGAACTCACCGACAGCCCACGGCGCTTGCGCGGCCTGCACCTGTATTACCACTTCTATTCGAGCACCAAGCAGGCCTCGATCAAGGCGATGAACGAGATCTACGGCTACATGAAGGACCAGCAACCGATGTCGCTGTGGATGAGCGACTACCTCGATCGTGTGCACGGTTTGTATCAGGCCAGTCTGGCGCGCACCGCCGAGGGTGACTGGCAGGTTCGCGGCATGGACGCGCTGCGCACCCTACGACTCGACCCGCAAATGGGCTGGCCGGACCTGCTGCGTTCGCAAGGCGTCGCCGGTGTTCGTGACTTGCCGCAAGGCCGGTATGTGGCGTTGAGCAGCGACCAGGCGTTGCTGGTGTTGCGTCCCGACCGGGATGAACGGCCGGCGCTGGAGGAGGCCAACCTGCCGTTGGTGGACTGGAAATATGTGGATGAGAAACACGTGAGCTTTTCGTTTGCCGGTCAAGTGGACCTGAGCTTCTCCGTGCGCTCGGCGAGCAGTTGCCGGGTGGAAGTGGACGGGCAAACTTTTGCAGGCAAGGCATCCGCCGGTCTGTGGACTTTTCAATTACCAATGAAGCAGGTGAGTCATGGCCAGCTCTACTGCATCTAACGCCTCAGCAACTAAAAGCCGCCGCCTGCTCAATCCCTGGGCATTGGCGGTGGTGGCTGTGGCCGTGGGCGGCCTGTTGTGGCTGACGTTCCAGCGCGAAGAAGTGTTCCAGCCGGACGGCCGTGAGCCCGATGCGGTCTCGGCCAACTACGCCGAATTGCTGCTGGCCGCGCACCCGGATGACGATCACCTGCGCTTGCAACTGGTCGATCTGCTGATCCGTCTCGGCGACTACCCGAAAGCGCGCCTGCACCTTGAGAACTGGCCGAAACCGGTCGTTGAGTTGCAGGCCTATTACCGGCTGGAACTCGATGCATTGGAAGCGGCGAAAGCCGATGATCCGATCGCGCAGAAAGCCTTGATCGAACGCCTGCAAAGCTTCGATCACCGCCTGTTGCCGCTGCCGCAATTGCACAACCTGGCCAAGCTGGCGTTGACCTTACAGGCGCCAGCTTTCGCTGCCAGCGTCTACGAAGAAATCGCCGATCGCGACCCGGCCCAGCGCATCGCTTCGCTCAAGTCCGCCGCGCAGTGGTACCTGGCCGGTGAGCAACCTGGTCGCGCCGCCGACATTTATCTGCTGCTCAAACAGGACAGCCAACAAGCGTCCGAGCGTCGCGAATACGCGCAACTGGCGTTCAACAGTCTGTTGGCCGCCGGTCGCGGTGAACAGGCCGCGCGCGTACTGGCCGATGAACTGGATCAGCTCAAGGATCCGCAAACCGACTCGCCGTGGCTGGAGCAGGGCGTCGACGTTGCCGTTGGCAGCAAGCGCTTTGATCTGGCGCAGCGCTTTCTGGATCAGTGGCGCGTGTTGCAGCCGGACAACCCACAAATCCTGCGCAAGGAATTCAGCATGCGCCTGGCCCTCGGCGATTTGGCCGGTGTGTGGGACAGTGGTCAGCAGCTGGTGGCTGAGCACCCGGATGACTTGGCATTGCTCGAGCAAATGGGGCATCTGGGCGAATGGCGTGGCGACAGTCAGGCCGCCTTGGGTTACTGGATTCGTCTGCTGAAACTGCACGAAGACCCGCAAACCCGTGAACACGCCTGGCGTCTGGCGAGTCAGCAGTTCGACTTTGACCATGCGATTCCCTTGCTCGCCGAGATCATGGAGCAACGTGCGCTGACCGACGTCGAACTCGATGCGCTGATCTACGCTCACGAATCGCGCGGCACACCGGCCCAGGCCGAAGCCTGGTTGCACGCCTACTTGCGCAAGTACCCGGCGCATCGCCTGGCCTGGACACGCCTGCTGCAGAACCTGGAAAACACCGGGCAGTTCGCACAGAAAACCGAGGTCTATCAGCGCTACTCGAAACGCTTCGCGCTGACGACGACCGAGCGCATCGACTGGGCCAATACCGACCTTAAGCTGTTTGATAATCAGGCGGCGTGGGAGGTATTGCAGGTTGATAACCGCAAGATCACCGATGAGGGTTACTGGCGCTTGCGTGCTGCGCTGGCGTGGGATCTGGAGCTCGATGACGAGCTGCAGTTTTCCCTGGAGAAACTCCTCGCGCTCAAGGGTTCGCTGAACAGTGGCGACGAGAGTCAGCTGATCACGATGTACCGCACCAGCGATCCGAAGCGGGCGCTGACCATGATGGTCGGCAGCTGGAAGCGCACCCGGGATCCGCAGCGTCTGGTTGAATCCTTGCAGCAAGCCCAGGAATTGCAGGACTGGCCGCAAGTGGTCGCGCTGCTCAAAGACGCCGAGCAATACCCGGAAGCCAACGAGCAAGCACAAGTGCTGGCGATTCGCGGTGCCTTGGCGGTGCAGCAGGGAAATATCGACGAGGCGCAGCGTTTGTACCTGTTGGGCCTGTCGCGTTTCCCGGATGACAACCTGTTCCGCGAGCGCCTGATGTGGCTGTACGTTGATCAAGGCAACACCGCCGCGCTCAAGCCTTTGCTGACGGAATGGAAACCCCAGGCGCGTCAGGACCGAATCCTCTGGCTGCCGTTCGCCAGTGCCAGCCAGATGCTCGGTCGCGATACCGAAGCGTTGGCCTGGTATCGGATGTACCTCAAGACCAGTCCGCAGGATTGGCTGGTGCGTGCGGCCTACGCCGATGCCCTGGAAAGCGCCGGTTATCAGGACGCGGCCCAACGGTTGCGCCTGAAGCTGCTGCGCAGCCCCGAAGGCGAAAACATTCAGCCATCGTCCCAGCGTTATGCGATCTGGTTGCGCTTGATGGCCAGCAGTTATTCGCCGGCCAAGGCACAGCAGGAGGTGGCGAAGTGGAAAGACGGCTCGCCGGCCATGCTGCAATTGTGGTTCGAGCGGTTGCTGGCGCGTCTCGACGCGACGAACCAGGAATCGCAGAAAGACCAGTGGCTGGAGTGGGCGCGCAGCCAAGGCTTGAAGGTTCAGCGTTACGAAGAAATCCAGCAAGCCTTGCGCAGCCGCAACAAGGCGCAAGTCGAAACGCTGTTGGCCAGTAGCGACCTCAACCCGGCGCAACGCGCCCAGGCCTTGAGTCGTCTCGGCCGCTTCGACGAAGCTCTAGACCTCAGCCAGTCCGCGCTGGGTGACGATCAACCGGCTGCCGTGCGCGAGCAGTTGCGCCGTCAGGCTGCCGAGTTGCAGGAATTGACGCCGCAGGGCGCGCAGCTGTCCTGGCATCAACAGGATTTCGGTGGCCTGGAATTCAACACCCCGCGCCTGCAAATCGCGCACAACCTTGGCGCTCAGTGGTACGCCAATCTTGAGTTGGAGAATGGCACCTACAACAGCGATCAGCTGATCGAATCGCGCATAGGCGATGAGCGCAACGCTGCGCTGACCCTGCAACGTTCGGTGGAAGACGGCGGCTACAAACTGTTCGCCGACACCAGCCAGCGCAAGGACGACGACCGCACTGGCCTGGGCCTGTCCCGGACCTGGCAGTTGAGCGCCAGTGACCAGATCGAGACCGGTCTGGACTGGCACCGCAAAAGCGAAGACAGCGGCCTGATGCGCGCTTTCGGCCAGCACGACAGTGTGTGGGTCGGCGGTCGTCACGGGTTCTCGGCGCGGGATCAGATCAGCTGGGAAGTGGCGCAGAAATCGTTCTCGACTCGTGCGGGCGATTCCTTGGGCAACGGCCAGGCGCTGAAGATGGAATACAACCACACGCTGGAATTCGCCGGACCTAACTGGACCGTGCGCAGCGGTGTCGATTATCAGCACAACAACGTCAAGGACCGCACGCTGGAGTACCTGTCCAGCGCCAACGACGGTCCGGTGAAAAGCGTTGATGACTCGGACGATCCCGCGATCGTGACGGCCAACGATCTGCTGCAAAGCCGTTACGGCCAACTGTATGTCGGTAGCTCATGGCGTCGCGGCTTGCCGGGCGCCCTGGTGCGTACTCGCCCGCAATACACCTGGCTGGTGGACGTGACGGCGGGCTGGCAATGGCTGGATCAAACCTTCAACTACGGCATCAACACCGGGATCGGCGTCGAGGTGCTGGGCGGTGACGAATTGGCCCTCACCGTTGGCTACCAATCCGCGCCACAAGGCGGGGACGGTCAGGCGGGCGGAACACTGGGTGTGAGCTACGGCGTGCGATTCGGACGCTGATCATGAAATGTTTACGGGAGAAAAACTGATGCAAGCAATTCGTAATCTGAGCCTGGCTCTGGCAGTCCTGTTCGTCGCCGGTTGCGCCAGCTTCACCGGCGACACCAGCCCGAACTTTGCGCGTACTGCGAAGTGGGGCACCGTGCCGATGATCAACTACTCGCAAACTCCGCAAGCCGGCGAGCGTGCCGAGCAGATCCTGCT
Source organism: Pseudomonas sp. GW823-FHT02C02 (assembly GCF_058797635.1). Classification (NCBI taxonomy): domain Bacteria; kingdom Pseudomonadati; phylum Pseudomonadota; class Gammaproteobacteria; order Pseudomonadales; family Pseudomonadaceae; genus Pseudomonas; species Pseudomonas sp. GW823-FHT02C02. The sequence goes on from NZ_JBXAJV010000018.1 coordinate 65,360, forward strand.
CAGCGTGCTCAGCAGCCACGGTCTGCAACCACGTGTTTACCCGGTCAGTACGCAGGGCGAACAAGCGCTGATGGACGACAACGAACGCTTGGCCGGCGCCCTCGATTGGGCACGTGATCAGAAGCTTGATTACGTGGTCGCTGGCAGCGTTGAAGAGTGGCAGTACAAGAACGGTCTGGACGGCGAACCGGCAGTGGGCATCAGCCTGCGCGTGCTCGAGGCCAGCAGCGGTCGTGTGCTCTGGAGCAAGAGCGGCGCGCGTGCGGGCTGGTCCCGTGAAAGCCTCGCCGGCACCGCGCAAACGGTGCTCGACACACTTGTTGGCGCCCTTCGGTTCGAGTGAATGCAATGAATTCTCCTCACATGGATTACAGCCTCGCGCCGCGTGCCAGCGGCCCGGTGTCTTGGCTGGAAACGCTGTTGGTCACCGGCGCGGCGATCGGCCTGGGCTTGTGGCTGACCCCGCAAGACCCGTTGCAAATGCACGCCGGTTTCCCTTGGCCGGTGCTGGCGCCGCTGCTGTTGGGTGTGCGTTATGGTTTTGTGCGTGGCCTGCTCAGTGCGGGCCTGTTGGTGGCGGCGCTGTTTGCGCTGCGCTATATCGGGCATGAAGCCTACGCGCAGCTTGATCCGTCGTTTATTGTCGGCGTGCTGGTCAGCGGCATGCTGGTGGGCGAGGTTCGCGATCTGTGGGAACGGCGCTTGCAGCGTCTGCAGATGGCCAACGATTACCGCCAGTATCGACTCGACGAATTTACCCGCGCGCACCAGATTTTGCGGGTCTCCCACGACCTGCTGGAGCAGCGCGTGGCGGGCAGCGATCAAAGCTTGCGCAGTTCGTTGCTGGGCTTGCGCGACAAACTGCGGGTGATGCCGGACGAAGGCGATGCACTGGCCGCGCTGGCCGACCCGATCGTGGCCATGCTCGGTCAGTACGGTGCGCTGCGCGTGGCCGGGCTGTATCGCGTCGATGAACGCGAAGAGAACGTGTTGCCCGAAGCCCTGGCGACCATCGGCGTCATGGGGCCGTTGGGCACCGAAGACGGTCTGGTCAAGCTGTGCCTGGAACGTGGTGAGCTGGTCAGCGTGCGTCAGGAACTGATTGATGCCGGCAGCTCGGCACAATTCTCGTCATTGCAGGCCTGCATTCCGCTGATCGATGCCGAAGGTCGTTTGCTGGCGATTCTGGCGGTGCGGCAGATGCCGTTCTTCGCCTTCCAGGATCGCACGCTGAGCCTGTTGGCGTTGCTCGCCGGGCACATCGCCGACCTGCTGCGCCGCGACCCGCAAGTGCTTCAACTGGCCGACGCCGATGCGCAGCAGTTCACGCTGCAACTCAAGCGTTCGCTGGTAGATGTCGAGCAGCACAAACTGGCGGCCGGCCTTTTTGCCTTCGAATTGACACGCCCCAACGATGAGCTGTCGCGCCTGTTCGAGCGCAGCCAGCGTGGCCTCGACCTGCAATTGCCGCTGCGTAATAACCGCGATCATCAGCTGTTGCTGGTGCTGTTGCCGTTGACCAGTCCGCAAGGCACCGAAGGTTATCTGGCGCGGATGAACCTGATGCTGCACGAGCACTTTGGCATTGAAAGCAGCCTCGACAGCCTCGGCGTGCGCGTGTTGCCGTTCAACCTGGAGCCTGGCTGTGAACGCAACGGGCTGCGTAATTTCCTGTTCAACGAGTGTGGCCTGAATGATCAGCAAGTGGCTGTTTAGCGGAGCCTTGTTGTTAGAGGCGGGCAGTTGGGCCAGCTTGTGGCTCACCGCGCCCGAGTTGCAACAATTGCTGGTGTTCACCCTCAGCCACGGCCTGGCGTGCGTGATGTTGTGCGCGGCCGTGTGGCTGTTGCTGCCGGCGCGCTACCGTTCGCCGCTGCCGTGGAGCCCGCTGTTTATCTTCAGCCTGGCGTTCTTCGTGCCGGTGCTCGGCGCGGTCGGCGTGGTGGCGGCGATTTTCCCGGCGCTGTACCTGCCGCGCAAACGCGACAAGCAAGCGTGGCAAGCGGTGGGCATCCCGAAACTGCCGTTCCGCGCGCAATTGCAACTGCACTCGCCGATCTTTGCCGATGGCGGTTTGCAGGACGTGTTGCGCCATGCCCCGGATCCGGATCAGCGTCTGGCCGCCCTCTTGGCGACTCGGCGCATGCCCGGCAAAGAAGCGGTGCCGATCCTCAAACTGGCCCTCGGTGACCCGAGTGACGATGTGCGGCTGCTGGCGTATTCGATGCTCGACAAGCAGGAAAGCGACATCAACCTGCACATCCAGATCGCGCTCGGCGAACTGGTCAACGCCAACGCCAAAACGGCGGGTGCGCTGCACGGCCGGCTGGCGCGCTGGTATTGGGAGCTGGCGTATCTGGGCCTGGCGCAAGGTAGCGTGCTTGATCACGTGCTGACCCAGGCCAGTGAACATGCCGAGCAAGGCTTGAAAGCGGGCGAGGGCGGTGAGCTGTTCCTGCTGGCCGGGCGCATCGCGCTGGAGCGTGGCGATGTCGAGCGTGCCGAAGTGCTGCTGAGTCAGGCTCAAGAGAACGGCATGGGCGCGGCGCAGGTGCTGCCGTTTCGCGCCGAGCTGGCGTTCGAGGCCGGTCGTTACCACGAAATTCCCGGTTTGCTCGCCCGTCTTCCCGAGGAAACCCGTCAGCGGCCGCCGTTCGCCGCATTGGTCAGGAGCTGGACATGAGTCACAAGGAACAGGCACCGGTTGCCGACATCTGTCTGCTGCTCGAAGGCACCTGGCCTTACGTGCGTGGCGGCGTTTCCAGCTGGATTCACCAGATGATCCTCGGCCTGCCGGAACTGACCTTTTCGGTGATGTTCATCGGCGGCCAGCGTCAGGCCTATCCGACCCGGCGCTACGAAATACCGGCCAACGTGCTGCACATCGAAGAAGTGTTCCTCGAAGATGCGACCCATCCGACCAACACGCACGTAGAGCCGCGCGAGGCTGACCCGCAGCAATTGCAGGATTTGTATCGCTTCCTGCATCACCCGGATGCGCCAGACCCGGCCCTGGGCGAACGCTTGCTCGACTGCATCGCCCAGGGCCACATGACCCTCGACGACGTGCTGCGCAGCCGCGCCAGTTGGGAGTCGCTGAGCGAAGGCTATCGCCAGCATTGCGCCGATCCGTCCTTCGTCAATTATTTCTGGACCCTGCGCGCGATGCAGTCGCCGTTGCTGATGCTCGCCGAAGCCGCGCAACGGATGCCGAAGGCGCGGGTGCTGCATTCGATTTCCACCGGGTACGCGGGCTTTCTGGGTTGCATCCTCAAGCAGCGTTGGAATTGCACCTACTTGCTCAGCGAACACGGGATCTACACCAAGGAACGCAAGATCGACCTGGCCCAGGCCAGCTGGATCGCCGAGAGTTCCGGCCAGGCGCTGAACCGCAGCCTCGATGCCGGCTCGGGTTACATCCGAACCTTGTGGGTGCGTTTCTTCGAGCGCATTGGTCAACTGACCTACAACAGCGCCGACAACATCATCGCGCTCTACGACGGCAACCGTCAGCGCCAGATCAAGGACGGCGCCCTCGCGACCCGTACTCAAGTCATTCCGAATGGCATTGACCTGCCGATGTGGACCGCAGCGCTGGAATCCCGCGCCCACGGCATTGCGCCTGTAGTCGGTTTGATCGGCCGTGTGGTGCCGATCAAGGACGTGAAAACCTATCTGCGGGCGATGCGCGGCGTGATCAGCGCGATGCCGCAAGCCGAGGGCTGGATTGTCGGCCCGGAAGAGGAAGACCCGGAATACGTCAGCGAATGCCGCAGCCTGATGGCCAGTCTGGGCCTGGAAGGCAAGGTGCATTTCCTCGGCTTCCAGCGCATTCAGGACATCCTGCCGAAACTCGGCCTGATGGTGCTGACCTCGATCAGTGAAGCGCAGCCGCTGGTGATCCTCGAAGCCTGGGCCGCCGGTACGCCGGTGGTCAGCAGCGACGTGGGTTCGTGCCGCGAGTTGATCGAAGGCGGCAGTGCCGAAGACCGTGACCTCGGACACGCCGGCAAAGTGGTGGCGATTGCCGACCCACAAGCCACGTGCGCCGCGATCCTTGAACTGTTGCGCAGCCCGCGACGCTGGCAGGCCGCCCAAGCCAGCGGCTTGTTGCGGGTCAATCGTTATTACACCGAAGCCTTGATGCTGCAGCGTTATCGCGACCTGTATCAAGCCGCCATGGAGAACAGCTAAATGGCCGGTATTGGCTTTGAACTGCGAAAAATCCTTTCGCGTGATTCCTACACGGCGACCTTGCACGCCTACGTCTACGCCGGGCTGATCAGCTCCGGGCCGTGGGTGTTGTCGATCATCAGTGTCATGCTGGTGGGCATCATCAGCATCGGCCTGTTGCTGCCGAACATGCTGGTCGGGCAGTTCCTGGTGACGGTGACGTACCTGATGGCCACTTCGTTGATCCTGACGGGCGGCTTGCAGCTGTTCTTCACGCGCTTCGTCTCCGACCGTTTGTTCGAGCACAAGTACGATCAGATCCTGCCCAACCTCTTGGGGGTGTTGTTGCTGGTCACCCTAGGCGCCGGGTTGTTGGGGATCGTCGTGTTGGGCTTGTTGTTCGATGAACCGCTGATTTACCGCGTACTGGTGTTGGCGAACTTCGTGGTGCTGTGCAACTTGTGGCTGGTGATCATCTTCCTCTCGGGGATGAAGGCCTATAACCGCATTCTGCTGGTGATGCTGGTGGGTTACACGCTGATGGTCGCGAGCGCCTACCTGTTGAGCTTTTTGCAGATGCCGGGCTTGCTGCTGGCGCTGTTGATCGGGCACAGCACGCTGCTGTTCCTGTTCCTCTACGACATCCTGCGCGAGTACCGCGCCGAGAAACTGATCGCCTTCGATTTCCTCGACCGGCGCAACGTTTTCCTCAGCCTGCTGGCCACCGGTTTCTTCTACAACCTGGGGATCTGGATCGACAAATTCCTGTTCTGGTTCAATCCCGGCACCTCCAACGAAATCGTCGGCCCGCTGCGCGCTTCGATCCTCTACGACTTGCCGATCTTCCTCGCGTATCTGGCGATCATCCCCGGCATGGCGGTGTTTCTGGTGCGCATCGAGACCGACTTTGCCGAGTGGTACGACCGTCTGTTCCGGGCGATCCGCGAAGGTGAAACCCTGCAACACATCGGGCAACTGAAAACCGAGATGACCTTGTCGATCCGCCAGGGCCTGCTGGAAATCTGCAAGGTGCAGGGGCTGACGGCGGTGCTGTTGTTCCTGTTCGCGCCGCGCCTGCTGGAATGGCTGGGTATCTCCAGTTATTACCTGCCGCTGTTCTACATCGACCTGATCGGTGTGAGCATCCAGGTGGTGTTCATGGCGTTGCTCAACGTGTTCTTCTACCTCGACAAGCGCACCGTGGTGCTGGAGCTGTGCGTGCTGTTTGCGGTGTTGAACGCGATGCTGACGTTGTTCAGCATGTACCTGGGGCCAAGCTTCTTCGGGTATGGGTTTACGCTGTCGTTGCTGATTTGTGTATTGCTGGGTTTGCACAGGCTTTCGACGGCGCTGGAAGATCTGGAGTACGACACTTTCATGCTGTCTCGCTGACGTTACGGTTCAGGCAAAAAAGGCACTGGCGATCATCGCCAGTGCCTTTTTTTTGTCCGACTGACGTCACTTGTCAGCCGGAGTTGCGCTGCTAGGCTTGTTCAGCCGGACCTTTCCGGCATGCCCATTATCTGCTTCAGACTGTAGAACGTTGTTCGCGGGGACCACATGTTTTTCAACTGGAGGTTTTCCCATGAGACTGCAGCTATTCAATGCCGCGATCATTGTCGCCAGCATGGCGGCCACCGACCCGTCTCTCGCCGGTGAAGCATCGACCGCATCCGCTTCACCCGACAAGACCCCGTCCACCCACGCAGCAAAACAGGAGATCAAGCTCACCCGCCTCACCCCCGAGTATTGGCGCGTCACCTTCCACAATCCGCCGTACAACATCTACGGCCCCGAGACCATGCCGCAACTGAATGAGGTCGTCACGGCCATCGAGACCGATCCGAAAGTGGTGGTCGTAGTCTTCGACAGTGACGTTCCAGACTTCTTCCTCACCCACTACGACTTCGTCCCGCCGCTGACCGACACCACCAGCCTGCCCAACGGCCCCACCGGCCTGCCACCGCTGCCCGATATGCTGGTTCGCTTGAGCAAGGCGCCAGTGGTCTCGATAGTGTCCATTCGCGGTCGCGCCACCGGCGTTGGTAGCGAACTGGCCCTGGCCAGCGACATGCGTTTCGCCAGCCGTGAAAAAGCCATCCTCTCGCAATGGGAAATCGGCGCCGCCCTGGTGCCCGGCGGCGGTCCGATGGCTCGCCTGCCACGGCTGATGGGCCGTGGGCGCGCGCTGGAAGTGCTGCTCACCGGCAACGACATCAATGGCGAACTCGCCGAACGCTACGGCTACGTCAACCGTGCGCTGCCCGATGCCGAACTCGATGCATTCGTCGACACCATGGCCCGGCGCATTGCCCGGTTCGACAAACAGTCGATCGCCGACATCAAGCGCCTGGTCGACGCCGCCAGCCTTCCACCCAACGAAGCCATCGCCGCCGAATGGGACGGTTTCATCGGCTCGGTCAAACGCCCGGCGGCGCAGCAACGCATCACCCAACTGATGGAGCTTGGCCTGCAGAAAAAAGCCGACGTCGAAAAACGCCTGGCGCACTACACCGGCACCCTGGGCGAGGCCTCGAAATGAGCTCGCCGTCGTTCAATCCTGATCAGGAGTCACTGTCATGAGTGCTGCACTGGAAACCGTTCTCTACACCGCAAAAACCCACACAGTCGGCGGTCGCACCGGCACCGGCAAATCCAGCGACGGCGAGCTGGACGTCAAATTCAGCTCGCCCGGCTCGGGCAAGCCGGGCACCAATCCGGAGCAACTGTTTGCGCTGGGGTATTCCGCCTGCTTCATCGGCGCGATACAGGTGGCGGCGGGCAAGATGAAGATCAAATTGCCGGAAGACACGTCTGTGGATGCCGAGGTCGATCTGGGCAAAACCGGCGCTGGGGATTTTCAATTGGCGGTCAGGTTGAACGTCAACTTTCCCGGGTTGGAAGAGAGGGTGAAACGAGAACTGGCTGACGCTGCGCACGAGATGTGCCCATATTCGCGGATGACGCGGGGGCATGTGTCGGTGGATTTGAAGGTGCTTTGAATCCCAGCGGTCCAATGGACTGCTTTTGTGGGAGTGAGCCTGCTCGCGATAGCGATTGTTCATTCAACATGGATGTCGACTGACACACCGCCATCGCGAGCAGGCTCGCTCCTACAAGGGGATTAGCTGCGTGGCGAAGATCTTGGCATTTCAACCGCGACAATCAGTAATTTGTATTTCATGGCGGCGTCCTTGCACGTAGACCGCCAGCATAGGCCCGGTTGTGTCTAACCACAGATCACCAACCCCCAGATGCAACAAAACCCGCACTTGGCGGGTTATGTCTTGCTTCATACGCCACGTCGCCTCATGAGCGCCTCGCATCCGGGTTGTCTACAGCAGGATTAGCAAAAAGGTGCTCCGCAGCAAAGTCCACGAATACGCGGATTTTCGGTGAAAGATGGCGACTGGACGGCCACAACGCCCAGAACTGTCCTTGGTCTTCGGTGTGACCGTCGAGCACCGTTTCCAGGCGCCCTTGGGCGATTGCTTCGCGGGCCAGGAAGTCCGGGACAAATGCGATGCCGTGCCCGTCCACCACGGCCATCAGCATGGCTTCCATGTTGTTCAATGTCAGGGCGGTTGGCAGGCGCAACTGCGTGATCTGGGGGGATGAAGACATACTCCATTCCATTATTTTGCCCGTCGTGACAAATCGATAACGCAAGCACTCGTGATGCTCAAGGTCACTGAGCGTGACAGGCCGTCCCTTACGCTGCAAATAATCAGGCGATGCGCACAGGACAAACTTGAAGGGCCCCAGCTTGCGGGCCATCAGCTTGGAGTCGGCCTGCCCGCCGCTGCGAATGACCACGTCAAAGCCTTCATCGATCACATCCACCAGTTGGTCGTTGAAGTCCAGTTCCAGCTCGATCTCCGGGTAGGCTTTGCGGAACCGCGCCATGTGGGGCAAGAGAAAGCGATAGCCGATGGTGGGCAAGCTGACGCGTAACTTTCCGCGGGGTTCCTGTGTGGCGTGGGAAAGCATCGCCCGGGCATCTTGAAGATCGTCAAGGATCTTGCGGCAGCGCTCATAGAACAACTGCCCCTCCGCGGTCAGGCTGACTTTGCGGGTGCTGCGGTGCAATAACCGCACGTTCAGCGAAGCTTCAAGCTTGGCGACGTTTTTGCCCACGGCCGAGGCAGAAATCCCCAACGTCCTGGCGGCGCTGATGAAACTGAGCGCCTCGGCGGTTTTTACGAATGAGATCACCCCACTAAGACTGTCCATGCCTCGATTACATCCTTTTGGTTCATTATAAGTGGAATAAAAGCCCGTTTATCTTCGATTGTATCCTAACTAGAGTGGGTGAACGATCGCGTGCCTCGGCCTGGACAGCACGGATACTTCACAGATATGCAGGGATTGATTTGATGAACTCAGTGACCGAATCGCTGCCGACCCATGGTCGGCACTCCATTTTGGCTGCCATTTGCCTGGCAGCCCTGGTGTTACCCATGAGTTTTACCGGCGGGGCAGTGGCTACGCCGTTCATTGGTCAAACGTTTGATGCCCAGCCCACGGAACTGGCCTGGATCACCAATGCCTTCATGCTCAGCTTCGGCAGCTTGCTGATGGCCGCCGGTACCCTTGCTGACCTCTATGGGCGCAAGCGTCTGTTCATGTGTGGCATGGCGTTGTTTGCACTGGTGTCGACCCTGTTGGCGGTGGTGCCCGATATTCTCTGGCTGGACCTGTTGCGCGGCGTGCAGGGTATTGCCGCGGCGGCAGCCCTGTCGAGCGGGTCGGCGGCATTGGCTCAGGAGTTTGACGGGCATGCCAGGACGCGGGCGTTCAGCCTTCTGGGCACCACGTTCGGGGTTGGCCTGGCCTTCGGTCCGTTGCTGTCGGGGTTGCTGATCGAGTACATGGGGTGGCGCGCCATTTTTCTTTGCACCGCCCTGATTGCCATCCTTTCTTTGATCTTTGCCCTGCCGAAAATGCGCGAAAGCCGCGACCCGCAAGCACAACGTCTGGATACGCCTGGCGTGCTGACGTTTTCCGGCCTGTTGATCTCGTTCACCACGGCGGTGATTCTGGCGCCCGAGCAAGGCTGGGGCTCGCCGGTGATCCTCGCGCTGCTTGGAGCATCGGCGGTCTTTTTGTTGCTGTTTGTCGTAGTTGAAAATCGGGCGAAACATCCGATGCTGGAACTGGGGCTATTTCTGTTTCCTCGCTTTGTTGGTGTGCAGATCCTGCCGATCGGTACCTGCTACTGCTACATCGTCTTGATCGTATTGCTGCCGTTTCGGTTTATCGGCGTGGAAGGGGCCAGTGCCTTTGAAGCGGGGCTGATGATGCTGGCACTTTCTGCCCCGATGCTGATTGTTCCGATCATTGCTGCGTCGCTGACGCGCTGGTTGTCGGCGGGCGTACTCTGCGCCATCGGCTTCGTTATTGCAGCGACCGGGCTCTACTGGCTGAGTGCGATCCCGGTCGGCGCGCACGCGCAGATCATCGCGGCCATGCTGCTGACCGGTATCGGTACAGGTCTGCCCTGGGGCTTGATGGATGGTTTGTCGATAAGCGTGATCCCCAAGGAGCGGGCGGGGATGGCCGCCGGAATTTTCAACACAACGCGGGTGGCCAGCGAAGGTGTCGCCCTGGCCATCACGGTTGCGGTGCTGACGGCCCTGGTCGCGCACCATTTGAGCCTCAGTACCTCGGTCCAACTGTTCGCCGGTGACTATTCAACGATCGCGCAACGCCTGGTAATGGGTGACATCCAGCACGCGAGCGCCGACGCCAGTCAAATCCCGCTGACGGTACTGCGCTCGGCTTATACCGCGGGGTTCAACACCTTGTTGCAACTGCTGGCGATGTTCACGCTGTTCACTGCCGCCGTGGTCTTTCTGTTTCTTGGGCGCCAAAGCGAAGTCGGCACTCAATCCGCATCCGATGTCGTGCGTCTCTCATCGGACACCTGAAAGCCGCTTTGGAGCCATGCCTGATGTCGCCCAACACACACTTCACGCCGCTGGTTCTGGCGGGCATTGCCTTACTCTGCGGCTTGTCGGTGGCCAATGTTTACTTTAACCAGGCACTGCTGCCGGTCTTCGCCGATACCCTGCACGCCGGTGCCGGGCAAACCAGCTGGATCGCCACTGCATCGCAGATGGGCTATGCCTTGGGGATGTTGCTGATCGTTCCGCTGGGCGACAGAGTGTCGCCCTTGCGACTCTGTCGCGTACTGCTGGCGTGGACTTGCGTGCTGTTATTACTGGCAAGCCAGGCCACCCATCTTTCATTCCTGGCAGGCGCCAGCTTCTTGCTCTGCATGGGCACATGCATCCCGCAGGTGTTGCTCCCCTACCTGGCCGGGCTGGCCACGGCTGGCGAACGCAGCCGCGTCATTGCCTGGGTACAAACGGGGCTGGTCACCGGGATCCTGCTGTCCCGGGCCATTGCCGGATGGTTGGCCGATCACCTCGGCTGGCAGTCGGTCTATTGGGTGGCGGCTTCTGCCATGGTGCTGTGTGCACTGGCGCTGCCGAGCGTTCTGCCACGGCGCGATACGCCTGCGGTGTCCGTTGCCTATGGCAGATTATTGAGCTCGATGCTGCACCTGTTCTGGCACGAGCCGCTGCTGCGCCTGTCATGCGCCCTGGGTGCAGCGGTCTTCGCAGCGTTCAGTGCGTTCTGGTCGGTTATCGCGTTCAAACTGATGGCGCCGCCCTACAGCATGAACGCCGCTGATGTCGGGTTGTTCAGCTTGTGGGGCGCCCTCGCCACCCTGCTGACTCCTGCCGCCGGCAAGGTGTGTGAGCGCTTTGGCACAGTCGCCATCAGCCTCGTCTCTATCTTGCTCTGCGGCCTGAGCTTCGCCTTGACCATCGCCTGGTCCAATAACTTTATTGTGTTGCTGGTGTGCGCCAATCTGCTCAGCTTCGCCCTGCAACTGGGCCAAGTTGCCAACCAGACGCGTATTTTTTCTCTGAGACCGGAAAGTCGCAGCCGCTTGAACACGGTGTACATGGTCTGCAATTTTTGTGGTGGCGCGTTCGGCAGTGCCATGGGAGGGTACCTTTGGCAGCGTTTCGGCTGGACCGGGTGCGTCTTGTTGGGATTGCTATGTGCTGTATTGGCGATGGTTGCCTTGCTGGCTATTCTCAGACCGCGTCAAAAACAACTTTCCGCCATTTAATCATTGAATGACTGAGCGGCCACGCTTGTAACTTGCTATTCCCCTCCTGCACTGACTAGTTGTATTGGTTAGCCACGCCAATGCAACTACCTTCGCCTTCTGATTTCTTCCTGCGTTCAAATCCTCGACTCGTGCCCAATCTACTCATTGGTCTTTCGCGCAATGATGTATTTAGCGTTGCTGGACCTTGGACTTATAGTTCAGACAGTTCAGCCTAAAACGCTCAACCGCTTTGAAATACCCTGAAATACAATTGGCCGCAGCAAACAGATTTTTCGAAAAAAGCAGACAGACTCCAACTTGGCAGAAAGGTCAGGGTGTTCGTTAGTTCCCTGGTTTTAATTTGATCTCTCAAAAAAGGAGTCTTCGATGACTGTCATCGACTCTGAAAAAGTGTGTGTTTTCATACCCTTCGCCGGGGGCAGTGGCTTGTCCTTTGAAGCACTGCGGCGTGCCGTAGGCGATTACATGCCCGTGATTGGCGTCACTTACAATGGGCGCTATCAGAAGAATGTGACGCCGGCACCAGGCACGGTCGAAGCAATGGCGAATGAGGTCATTGCACTTATCGATAATCTGGCGGCGCGTGAGGTCATTGTTTTTGGTTATAGCCTGGGTGCCATCGTTGCTTACGAAGTTGCTCGACGCAAACATGAGTTTGGCACGCGACTGATCAGTCTGGTGGTCGCTGCCTGTCGTGCCCCACATCTTTTTAATTGCGCGCAGGTGACACTCGACGAATCTGAAGAAGTATTTGTTCAAACTGTTTCCAGGTTTGGTGCCATCCCGGATTTCATGCTTAAACACTCGGCGGCGAAGGCACGCATGCTGCCTTCGCTTATCAAGGATTTCCATGCTGCGGCCAAGTATCGCCACATTCCTGGTGAGCCTCTGGACGTTCCCATGATGGTTTTGGGTGGAAAAGAGGATCCGTTTGCACCGATTCAGGATGTTATTGCCTGGAAGGAGCATAGCCACAATTTTGTTCGTCTGGAGTTTTTTGAAGGAAGCCATTTTTTCCTCACTCAGCATATTCCTGCCATCACCCAACTGATTACCGAGTTTGTTAGCCCGGCAGCACCGCTGCCAGTTTCATCCCAATATCTGGAAACATCTGCACGCATATAAAGGTGAAAAAATGGAAGAACTCAGAGTTTCAAATAGCGCTTCTTCGTGCCCGTTTTCTGGGCTTTCCTCGTTCTGCGAAACTCAGCAGGAATCGCCCAGGCATTACATTGTGGTGGGCGATCGAATCAAAAGTCAGTGCAGTGACAATATGTTCATTTCGGTGACGGCAGCAGAAGAAATAGTGACCCAGCTAGATAGAGACGAAAAGTTAACTTTGCATGTTGGTCAAGGTATTACCGATGAGCAACTCAATATTCTGTATGGCTTCAAGGAGGTTTTGTCGCCTGCCTTGAATATTGTTCCAGTTGATCGCCGTCTTCGTGCCTCCTCAACAGCTACTCATAAATTGAAGAGTCATAACATTGCCATCTCTATGCCGAGTGAAAATGGCAACGGTACTTACTCTGCCTCGCTGATGATCGATGATGCCAATGCCGAACTAAGCGATCATCTGACGGGGCAACACGTTTCCGGAATGATGGTGATCGAAGCTGCCCGGCAAATGACCATCGCCGTGGCAGAAGCCTATTACGTGACACCGGCTGCCAAAGGAAAAGTTAACTTTGTCACTAACAAGATGGACGTCACTTACATGGACTTCCTGTTGCCGATACACACGGAAATCCTCTGCGTTCCTATTGAATTACGCCGCTCTGGTGCCTCGAATTTTCGTTTTGGCTGCCGCCTTGAATTCAAGCAACAAGGCCAGTGTCTGGCGGCGCTCGGCTTTGAACTATCGGTCATCGACTCGCGCTATTTCCAACTCAAGGAAGCGCAACTTATTCACCAATTCGTCAAGCGTCTCGCCTGATCTCACATTGAGAGGAACCCCTATGAAAGAGCAAATTCTCGGCATCATTTACAACGCTATCGAAAATGAAAACCGCAGTCTCGTCCAACCCATCAGCCTGGAAAAAGGTGAAGACACCGCCCTCTACGGTGCCGGAGGCGTCCTCGACTCGATGAGTCTGGTGTCCATCGTGATTGATGTCGAGCAGATGATCGAGGAGCAACTGGGGGTCAAAATGACGCTGGTCAACGACAGCGCCATGTCTCCCAAACGCAGCCCGTTCCAGTCGGTAAAGACCTTCGCCAACTACATTCTCGAATTGAATGCACAGGTGTCCCATGCCCGATAACACGCCTGTCACGCTGATTACGGGGACACGCAAGGGCATCGGCAGACATCTTGCCGAGTACTACCTTGCCCAAGGCCATCGTGTGATCGGCTGCAGTCGCTCATCCAGCGATCTGAGCCATCCGGGCTATGACCACTTTATTGCCGATGTGGCCGATGAACAGGCCATCAGTGAACTGATGAGGCACGTGCGCGGCACCTGCGGTCGGCTCGATCACCTGATCAACAATGCCGGGATCGCCAGCATGAACCACTCACTGCTGACGCCCTACAAAACCGCGCAAAATATTATGCAAACCAATGTTCTGGGCACATTCCTGCTCAGCCGTGAGGCAGCAAAGCTCATGCGAGCCGGGCGCCAGGGGCGCATCGTGAATTTTTCCACAGTGGCCAAGCCGTTGAAGCTGGAAGGCGAGGCACTGTACGCCGCGTCAAAAGCCGCCGTGGAAACCCTGACCTGTGTGATGGCCAAGGAGCTCGCCAGTTTTGGTATCACCGTCAATGCCGTGGGTCCTACACCGATCGATACCGATCTGACGCGGGTCATCCCCGCACAAAAGATGAAAGACCTGCTGGCGCAACAATCGCTGCAGCGCTTTGGCACTTTCGACGACGTGACCAATGTGACGGATTTTTTCCTTTCACCGCGTAGCAATTTCATTACCGGCCAAGTCGTGTATCTCGGCGGGCTCTAACTCTCGTTCTCTTGCAAAAGGATCTCACCATGAACCTGGACGCCATCAAGAAAGAACTGGCAGAACTTCTGGAACTGCGCGAATCGGAACTTCAAGTCGATGTATTGCTGCACCCCCTGAGCAATTGGGATTCATTGACCAAGGTCACGCTGCTGGGGGTGTTGAATGACCAGTTCGGTTTCGCCTTGAGCCCTTCCGTGCTCGACGAGGTTGAAACCATGGGTGAGCTGTTCGATGCCATTCAGGCCGATGCGGCTGGCGCTCGCGTCAGTGAGCCTTCATGAGCGCGTCTATCGATGGGGTGTCGATCCGCGCGCTGTCGGCCGCAGTACCCCAGGACGTGATGACCCTGGCCGATTTCGCCACGTTGTTTGGTGAAAAAGAAGTGCAGCGGATCGCCAAGAGTACCGGTATCCATCAAGTGCGGGTGGCCAACCGGCTGTCGACGGTGGATCTGTGTGCCGCGGCTGCCCGGTCGTTGTTCAACGCCGCGGATATCGATCCCGCCAGCATCGATGGCCTGGTGGTCGTCACACAAACGCCCGACAGCCTGATGCCAGCCAGCAGTGCAATCCTGGCGGATCGCCTGGGGTTGAAGAAAGGACTGGCTGCCTTCGACCTCAACTTCGGCTGTTCCGGCTACATCTATGGCCTGTTTCAGGCAGCCATGCTGATCAAGGCCGGTGGCTGCCGTCGAGTCCTGGTATGTACTGGCGATGTGATCAGCAAACTGCTCAACCCTGAAGACCGGCACGTGCGGCTGGTCTTCGGCGATGCCGCGACCTGCACCCTGTTGGAATGCGGCGATCAGACGCTCGGGTTTGCGTTCGATACCGATGGCGCCGGTGCGCAATACCTCAACACTGCGCTGGATTACACGCCCGGCAGCACCAGCCGGGTACAGGCGGCCGGATTGCATATGGACGGCGGCCAAGTGATGAACTTTGCTTTGGAAAAGGTGCCGTCGGCGATCAACGCCTTCCTGCGGGACAAAGGCATCGACCCCGACCGTGTGCCGTTCTTCCTGCTGCACCAGGCCAACAAATTCATGCTCGATTACCTGGCCAAAAAGCTCGGCGTTTCGCCGGCCAGGGTCCCCATCGAAGTCGCTGATGTGGGCAACACCGGCCCCTCGTCGATTCCGCTGATGATCTGCAAGCGGCACGACCGCGAAGACTTGCGGCAAGACAACCTGATTGCCTGTGGTTTTGGCGTCGGATTGTCGATCGGCGTGGCCCATTTGTCGCTGCGCGATGCGCTCATCGTTGACCCCGTAGAAGTACCTGCCCTCCCTAACTGATCTGACAATCAAGGAAAGATGACGATGACTATCCAAGCAATCTGGTTCGACTTCGGCGGCGTACTGTCGCCATCCATCGACGAGCTGTACCGCGTCTACCAGGAAAATACCGGCATCAGCCGCACCCAGATGGAAGCCGCCATGCATGCCGTGGCCAAGCCGCTGAACGTGCAGTTCCAGGCACCCATCGAGCTGGCAATGATGACTCAGATCGAATGGGGGCAGGGCATGAGGAAGGCATTGTCCGAGCTGTATCCGGGCATTGATTTGAGCCGCTGCGACTTTGATCATCATGGCGAGCAGTGGTTTTCCCCGCACAACGTCAACGAACACATGTTCGAGCTCTTCCATGAAGTGAAAGCGGCCGGTCTGAAGTCATGCATCCTCACCAACAACGTGGTGGAGTGGGAAACGCCTTGGCGGCGCATGGTTGGCCTGGATGATGTCGCTGACAGCATCGTCGATTCCTGCAAAGTGAAACTGCGCAAACCAGACCCGAAAATCTTTGCGCTGGCGGCCGACCAGATCGGCGTACCTGCCGACGGCTGCGTGCTGATCGATGACGTCGAAGAAAACTGCGAAGCCGCGCGAGCTGCCGGTTGGCACGCCATTCTGTTCGTGGACAGCCTCGAGACTCAGCAAGCCGTACGCGCCCTCATCGACGCTGCCCGACCTCGTGCGCAGGCAGGTGCCCGATGAACATGCGCGTCCATCCCTGCGTGCTGGATATTCCCAACCTTGATGCGGTGCCCTACTACCAAACCGTGGGTTGGGAAGGTCAACTGCCGCAAATCCGGTTGCCCAGCGGCCACGTCGCCACTCACCTGACTGGATACGCCGATTGCAAGGCGTTCCTGGCCGACCCAAGTATCAGTCGAACCCTGTGTAACGTCGAAAACGGCCCGACCTTTCTTCCCGGACCGACCCAGCCGGAGCTGTTGCTCAATCTGGATAACCCGGCCCACATGCGCTCCCGCGCGACCGTCGCGCGTGCTTTCAGCAAGCGCGGCCTGGAAAGCGTGCGCCAGCACGTGACCACGGTGACCGTCGACAGCATCGAGCTGCTGCGCAAAGGCGAGACGCCGGCGGACCTGTTTGCCTCGGTGCTGGAGCGCCTGACTTCATCGACGGTGTGCCACATCCTCGGTATCCCGGAAGAGGACCGGCTGCTGTTCAGGCCCTGGAGCCAAATGATTCAATCGGCGCCGCCGGACGATATCGCCGGTATCGAAGCGGCGGTCAACGCCAGTTTCGATTACATGATGGACTTCGTGCAGGGCCGCAGGGTGGCGCATCCAGACGGTTTTATTCGCCAGTATGTCGACCAGCGCCACACCCTGGAAGACCCGCTGAACGACCGGGAGTTTGTCGGCGTGCTGCTGGGTATTCTGCTGGGGGGCGACCATAACGCCCTGAGCGTGATGACTAAAAGTCTCTATACCTTGCTGTGCGCGCCATCGCTCTGGCAGTACGTCCGGGAGAACCCCGATCGTTCGCCACAATTGATCGAGGAGCTCATTCGGCTGATTCCCATCGGCAAGTTATCGGCGTTCCCCCGAATCACCACCCAAGCCCTGCAAACTAGCCGCGGGCTGATTGCGGCGAACACTACGGTTTACGCCAACGTGTTCCTCGCCAACCGTGACCCCAGCGTGTTCAGCGCACCGCTGCTGATCAATCCCGACCGCCAGGACAAGGCCGCGCATATGCAATTCGGCCATGGCATCCACAGCTGCATGGGGCCGGCGCTGGCGCGTCTGGAAATAGCCACCGTGCTGTCGACCCTGGTACAGGCATTGCCCGATCTGGAGCTGGCGTGTGACCCGGCGTCGATCCGTTGGATCAACGGCACGGTACTGCGCCGCCCCGACGAACTGCCTGTGCGTTTCTGATGCCATTTCAATCAAGGGAACAAGCCATGATCTTTAAACCGCTGATAAACGGATTTTCGCAGTTTTCGAACCAGATCTTTCTGAATGACCCTGAACACTCCTACACCTACGCCCAGTTGAGCGATGAGATCAGGGTTCAACTGGAGTGGCTGGCCGCCAATGACGTGCCCAGGCAAGCGGTCATATTCATGAGCGGTGACTTTTCGTTCGCGGGCATCGCGCTATTCCTGGCGCTGTACCAGAACGGCCACATCATCGCCCTCAACACCGCTGAAAACCCGGCTGAAATTCAAAACAAGCAGGCGGCGGCAAACCCTGAGTTTGTGATCGATATCGATACCCGCCAGATCCTGCCGTGCGTATGTGCCCAAGCCCCGGAAAACCTGATGATCGGCGAGCTGAAAAAACAGGGGCATGCCGGCCTGATTCTGTTCAGCAGCGGCACTACCGGCACACCCAAGGCGATGTTGCATGACCTGGACCGACTAGTGGGTGAGTTCTCCGAAAAACGATCTCGTCGCCTCGATATCTTTCTGTTTTTGCTGTTTGATCATATCGGCGGCATCAACACGCTGTTGAACATACTTTCCATCGGAGGAACAGCAACGATCGCGGCCAGCAAAACGCCGGACACCGTTGCCCGCCTGATTGAAAAACACCGCATTACCGTGTTGCCGACCTCGCCAACATTCTTGAACCTGATGTTGATCAACGAGGTGTTCGATACCTGTAACCTCAGCAGTTTGCGCATGATTACCTACGGCACGGAGCCGATGCCGGAGAGTTTGTTGCTCAAACTGCGAGAGCGTCTGCCACGGGTAAAATTCCTGCAGACCTTCGGCACCAGCGAGACGGGCATTATCACCACCAGCTCGTTGTCTTCCGACAGCCTGTATATGCGATTCCAGGAAGGTTCGAGTGAACACAAAGTCGTCGACGGTGAGCTCTGGCTGCGCAGTGCGACACAAGTCATGGGCTACCTGAACCACTCGATGGACAGCTTCACCGACGATGGCTGGTTCAAGACCGGCGACCTGGTGGAGGTCAATGCCGACGGTTACCTGAAAATCCTCGGTCGCAGCAAAGAGATCATTAACGTCGGTGGCGAGAAGGTCTACCCCGCGGAAGTCGAATCCGTGCTGCTTCGCCATCCGCAGGTGCGTGATTGCAAGGCGTATGGCGAGGCCAATGGTTTGACCGGGCAATTCGTCGCTGCGCACATCGTCCTGGATAGCGACTATGGGGACTCGACTGCGACGGTGCTGCGCGATATCCGGCAATTTGCCCGGCGGCTGATGGATGCCTATAAGGTGCCGGTACGCTTGAAATCGGTGGAGGCTATCCAGTATTCGACGCGTTTCAAAAAGCTGCTGATCGACTGAATGTGTGGCATGCCCTGAAGGAGCGATCAACCACCTTCAGGGCTGCTCATCAGTTGCGCTTCACCGAGAAAATCAATGAATGCGCGGGTCTTGGGTGACAGCAAGCGGCTTGGCGACCAGACAATCCAAAAATCCCCCTCCAGGCTTAATTCGGGCAACACCCTGATCAATTCGTGGTTGGCCAGGTATTCCTGAATGACAAAGTCAGGCAGGTAGGCCAGGCCCATACCATTACGGCACGCCGCCAGGACCGCCTCCACGCTGTTCATGATCACCGTGGTTTCCAGGTTGATCTTGACGGTGTCGCCATGGACCTTCAGCCACCAGGGCTGGAGTTTGCCGTTCGAGGGGAACTTATAGGCGATGCCTTTGTAGTGCTGGAGATCCTCCACGCTCGTTGCTGTGCCGTAGCGTTGCAGGTAGTCGGGCGCTGCACACAAGACGAACCTGAATGTGCAGATTCTTTTCGCCGCGAGGCTGGAATCGGGCAGTTCGCCGCTTCGGATCACGGCGTCAAAGGCTTCATCGACCACATCGACCAGTCGGTCGCTGAAGTCCAGGTCCAGTTCGATGTCCGGATAGCGATGGTAAAACTCGCGCAAGATACCTGATATCAGACGGTAGCCCACTGCTGGCAAACTGATTCGCAGACGTCCTTTCGGGCGCGTCTTGGAATGGGAAAGCGCAGCCTCGGCATCCTGCAATTGCTGGAGCAAGGTCCGGCAACGACCAAAAAAATCCAGGCCTTCGCTGGTCAGGCTGATTTGCCGGGTACTGCGGTGGAACAAGCGCACGCCAATCCGCTCTTCAAGACGGCTGACACTTTTTCCTACTGCAGAAGACGAGATGCCCAGCGCTCTGCCCGCCAGGGTAAAACTTTGATTCTCCGCTGCCCGCACAAAGGCAATCAACCCGCTCAGATTATCCATATTCCGTGTCCGCCCACTTATCCATTTTGTCGGCAGCCGCAACGACAGGACGCCGTGGTGACTTGCGAAAAACCAGTAACGACAAACCTGCTACAACCCCTGCGGAGATTGACTGGATTTCAGGCACAAAAAAAGACGTCCGTGGACGTCTTTTTTCGTTGAATTGGTGGAGCCGGGGGGATTTGAACCCCCGTCCGCCAGTACTCCGCTGTCGGTACTACATGCGTAGCCGTTTCTATTAAGTTAACCCTCAGCGACCCGAAGGGCAGGGTGCTTTGGGCGAGTTGTGTAAGTTTTAGCCGCTTCGTCCACAACGTACTGCACGGCGATTCTGTTCTATATGACAATCACTTTGGGTTTACAGACATCCCCTGATGATTGCTGGACCCGAAGGTACCAGGAGGGAAGGGCTAAGGCTGCTTACGCAGCGAGAGCGTATTCCCCGTAGGTTTCGTCATTGGCAACTATAGAAAGTTGCAACAGTGGATTTACGAGTTCTGTTACCAACTCGGCATGCACCTAAAGTTTCGCAACCGGCGTCGAATCCTAAACGGCCCCGAGCCTGTTGCTCGGTGAATCAAAGTGAGCAACAAGCCTGCGCATTGTACGCCAACACGCGTGAGAAGGCCAACCCGAAGGTTGGCCGCGAGTGGTTATGGGTTGGGTTCGCTGGTCAGTTTGTCAGCGCCAATGCCTGGATGGCCTCGGTGGCGCATTTTTTGTCGTCCCCGGCGGCTTTTGAAGTTTTGGCGCTGGCCAGCAGTCTTTTGATCTCCGGTGCGTTGGTGGAGGTCGCTGGTAGCGCATTCACTTTGGCTTCGAGTTCCTGCAGTTTGCTCGTGCAAAGGTCGTTGTCCGCTGCAAATACGGGAGAGGCCAACACTGCAGCAGACATGAACAAACCCGCGAGTGCGGTACGTTTCATGGATATCTCCTTGTACTGATGGTCTCGGTGCTGCCGTATGAGCGGGCGGCTCGGGCCAGTCCGAAAAATAAGCCACGATTGATTGGGGCCTACCTAAAAGACTACGACACGGCGCAGAAATTCGGTTTTTTCAGAATGGCTATGAAAAAACTGTTTGATAGTCGATGGGTGCTGTGGCACTAAAAATCGGGGCAATTGCCTCTGTATCGCGGGTGGGGTTGTTAAGTTTTGGCTGCTTGAACCGGCGTCAAATCCTGAACGGCCCCGAGCCTGCTGCTTCGTGATTCAAAGTGAACAACACGCCCGCGCCGTGCGCGCCACCGCGGTGAATAAGGCCAACCCGAAGGTTGGCCTGGTCACACGGGATTACTTGTTGGTTGGGTTTCGCGTTTGAATTTTCTCAAGCAAACCACTAGTGATTCCAACGCACCCCTTGTCGTCCCCTGCGGCTTGGGCTGCTTTTGCTTTGTCCAAACCGGCTTGTATGTTGTCCTTGGCGTTTTCTGATGTGGCGGGATCAGAGTCCAGTACCTGCTGAATTTGGCTTATGTTTTGTTTGCAAAGGTCTTTATCTGCCGCAAACACCGGCGAGGCCAACAGTGCGGTGGTGATGAACAATCCAGCAATTGCAGAGTGCTTCATGGGTATCTCCTTGCGCATGAGGGCTCGGTGCTGCCGGTGAAGTAGGCTGCTGGCCGAGGTGGTTATAAGCCCGTTCACAGGGCCTAGCTAAATGACTATAGCCGCATGCTGGAGTTCGGTTTTTTTTTGAAGGCGTGTCGAGAAGATTGGCGCAACAGCAGTGCATGAAAAAGGGGCGAAATCGCCCCATTTTCACCAAAGTGCCCTCAAGCCGGACGCACTTGCGTCACACGATCCACCAAGTAAACCAGACCGTGATAGTCGATCCCGCCATGTTGGCTCAGGCCGATTTCGCAGGTGCGGCTGGTGGAAATGCCTTCTGCGCAGAACTGCACGGCGTCTTTCAGGCTACGCAGTGAGTGAGCATTCAGTTCGGGGGTGGTGAAGCCTTTGTCCCCCGCAAAACCACAGCAGTGAATGCCCTCTGGAATGACCACGTTTTTGCTGCATTTACGCGCCAGATCAATCAGCGCCTGACTCTCGCCAAGGTGCTGGGTGCTGCAAGTGACGTGCACCGCGATCGGCGCTTCCTGCGGTGTGAAATCCAGGCGATCCATCAAATGCGTACGGATGAATCGCACCGGGTCGTAAAGGTCGAGTCGGACTTCGCCCAAATCCTGAACCAGCCGTAACGTGCACGGGCTGGTGTCGCAATAGATCGGATCGAGCCCGCCGCGACTGGCGTGCAGCAATGCGCCGATCAGTTCCTGACGTTTGTGCTCGGCCTGTTCCGCATAACCTTTGGAGGCAAATGGCTGACCGCAGCAGAGGCTGTCCTGATTGTCGGGAAAGACGACCTGGTAACCGGCTTTTTCCAGCAGCCCACGGGTTTTGTCGTACAGCGACATCTGCTCTTTATCACCCGCCGCCGGGCCCATGACCCGCGAGACGCACGCCGCCAGATACACCACACGAGGGCGTTGGTCCGATACGACCGGGCTGAAACGAATGGCTTTTTCTGGCTGCGGCATAGCGTTGGTCCATTGCGGGACCTGACCTTTGGACAACTTGGTCAACGTCGCCGACAGCTTCGCCAGACGCGGTGCGCCCAGCAGCATCCGCGCACCGTTGGCGACATGCAGGGTGAAACGCGCGCCTTGCAGTGCCGTGGCGAAATTGCCTTCAAGCCAGTTGGCGGTTTTCGTATGCGTCGCCTTGCGGCCGCGAAGCTTTTTCACCAGCTCGCCAGTGTTGATGCCTACAGGGCAACGTTGCGCACACAAACCGGTGGCGGCGCAGGTGTCGATGCCTTGGTATTCGTAGGCGGCTTCAAGTTCGGCGGTGTCGACGCCTGCGCGTTTCTTCGCCTGAATATCGCGCCAGATCACGATGCGCTGGCGCGGGCTCAGGGTCAGTCCTTTCGACGGGCAGACCGGTTCGCAGAAACCGCACTCGATGCACTTATCCACAATCTCGTCGGCGGCCGGCAGCGGTTTCAGGTGCTTGAGGTGGATCTGCGGATCTTCGCTGAGCACCACGTCCGGGTTGAGGATGCCATTAGGGTCGAGCAGCCGTTTGAGTTGCCACATCAGTTGATAGGCATCGCTGCCCCATTCCAGCTCGACAAAGGGCGCCATGTTGCGGCCGGTGCCGTGCTCGGCCTTCAACGATCCGCCAAACTCCACCGCCACCAACTGCGCCACGTCGTCCATGAATGCCTGGTAGCGTGCGACTTCTTCCGGGTTGTTGAAGCCTTGGGTGAAGACGAAGTGCAGATTGCCTTCCAGGGCATGGCCGAAGAGGATCGCCTCGTCGTAGTGATGTTTGTCGAACAGCTCGATCAGGCGGTTAACGCCAATGGCCAGCTGTTCGACCGGGAAGGTCACGTCTTCGATGATCACCGTGGTGCCGGTTTTGCGCACCGCACCGACGGCAGGGAAGGTGTCTTTGCGGATCGCCCAGAGTCGAGCGTTTTCCACGGGGTCCTCGGTGAAGTCGACTTGTTTTTCCACCGGGAAAGAAGTCAACGACGCCATGATCTGCGCCAGTTGTTCCTGTAGCAAAGTGGACGATGCTGCGCGGGATTCGATCAGCAAGGCGCAGGCATTGTTCGACAGCTGTTGTACGAAAGCGGGCATGCCGGGTTTGTCCTGCACCGAGCGCAGGCTGCGACGGTCCAGCAGTTCCACGGCGGACACCGGCTGGCTTTTCAGCACGGTGACGGCGTTGCAGCAGGTCTCCACATCCGGAAACACGATCAGCGCCGAAGCCTTGTTCGGGTGGTCGATGACCGTGTCATAGGTCACCGCGCTGATGAAGCCGAGCGTGCCTTCGGAGCCCACCAGCAAATGGCTCAAGATATCCACAGGCTCGTCAAAATCCACCAGCGCATTGAGTGACAGGCCGGTGGTATTTTTCAGACGGTACTTGTGGCGGATTCTCGCAGCCAGTTCGGCATTGGCGCGGGTTTCGCGGCCCAATGTCGCCAGACGTTCAAGCAGCGCGGCGTGGCTCTGGTGAAACGCGGTAACGCTCGCCGGATCTTCGGTATCGAGACGGCTGCCGTCGGCCAGGACCAGACGAATACCGGCCAGCGTGTGGTAGGTGTTCTGCGCGGTGCCGCAGCACATGCCGCTGGCGTTGTTGGCTACGATACCGCCGATTTTGCAGGCGTTGATCGAGGCCGGATCTGGACCAATCTTGCGCCCGAACGGCGCCAGCCAGGCGTTGGCCTGCGCGCCGATCACGCCCGGTTGCAGGCGGATTTGCGTGCCTTGGCCGCGGATCTCGCGACCGTTCCAGTTATCCCCAAGCACGATCAGCACCGAATCGCTGATGGCCTGGCCGGACAGGCTGGTACCGGCCGCGCGGAAGGTCACCGGGACCTGGTCACGTTGCGCCAGTTTCAGTAGCGCCACCACTTCGTCTTCGGACTCGACACGGATCACCAGTTTCGGAATCAGACGATAAAAACTGGCGTCGGTGCCGAAGGCCAATGTCGACAATGGGTCGTCGAAGCGTCGCTCTTGGGGGATCAGTTGCTGCGCATCTCGCAGGAAAGCCGCCGGTAGAGTCATTGGTCCTCCAGAATCAAAACCACCAGGTCTTTCGGACCGTGCGCACCGTAGGCCAGGACTTGCTCGATGTCGGCCGTTTTTGACGGGCCGGACACCAGCAGGGCGTTGGTCGGCATGCCTTGCGCCCAGTTGAATTCCTGTTGGACCTGATAGAAGTTGTCGCGAATTTCACTGGCCTTCAGCAGGGCAAAATGCACGGGCGGAACCAGGCTCATCAAGCGCGGTTCCTCCCGTGTTGGCCAGAGAATCAGACTTCCGGTGGCGGCAATTGCGCCGAGGGTGGTGGTCAGGCTGGCCGGGGTGTCGTTGAACAGCTCGGCTTTCCACTCTTCAACCGGACGGTCGTAGGATTTGAGTGTCGGTAGATCAGGATTGTTCGCCCAGTGTTGAGTGACGCGTTGCCCATGAGGCGTAGTCGGCGCGATCAACAAGCTCGGCAACTGACGGTCTCGCAACAACTGTGCGAGCAGCGCCGGCCAACCTTCGCCGGACGTGAGGTGGATCTCGGTGTGCACCGCTTCCATCAGTTTGCGCAATTGCGGGATGCGTTGCTCGGCGGTGTAGGTGTAAGGCGCAGTCACCAGCTCGACGTCGAATTCGTCGGGCACGGGCGTGGTGCCTGTCAGACTTTTCCGTAGCTTGGCGAGGATGTTTTGCTTGGCGCTCATCAACGATCTCCCTGTTTGGCCAGATGCTCACGGGCCATGTCATGCAGTGAGCGGGCAGCGGGTTTCGGTGCGCTGTGGTTTTGCGTCCACGGGCCAACATTGTTCGGTGCCAGGGCACGCAGTCGTGTGGCGACAAAGCCGAACAGACGATACAGCGTCGGCGAGCTGTTGAGTCTGGCCCAGGCGTTCCAGATAAAACGTTCCTTGCGCGAATATTTGCTGCCCTGACCGCGCATGACTTGATGCGCACTGTCCGGGGCTTTGACGTTCTCTTCCCGCAGGCGACGCAGCAGTGCCGGGATCGGAATTTTTACCGGGCAAACTTCACCGCAAGCACCGCAGAGCGACGATGCGCTCGGATGGTCCGGGACGTTCGCCAGGCCGACCATGTGCGGGGTGATGATTTTTCCGATGGGCCCAGGGTAAACCTCCCCATAGGCGTGACCGCCAATTCGGGTGTACACCGGGCAATGATTCATACAAGCACCGCAGCGGATGCAGTTCAGGGTCTGGCGCAATTCGCTGTCGGCGAAGGCCTGGCTGCGACCGTTGTCGAGCAGGACCAGATGCACTTCCTGCGGACCGTCGAGTTCATGTTCCTTGCGCGGGCCGGAGATCATGTTGACGTAGGTGGTGATCGGCTGGCCGAGGGCCGAGCGGGTCAACAGCGATAGCAGCGGGACCACGTCGCGCAGGTTTTCCACGACTTTTTCGATGCCGGTCACCGCGATGTGCACTGGCGGCACCGTGGTGGTCATGCGGCCGTTGCCTTCGTTTTCCACCAGCAGCAAGGTGCCGGTTTCGGCCACGGCGAAGTTGACGCCAGAAACGCCGATGTCCGCTTCGAAGAATTTCTGTCGCAAGACTTTGCGACCGATCTGAATGAGTTGGTCAACGTCCTTGGTGTACTCCACGCCAAGTTTGTCGTGGAACAAGGACGCGACCTGACCGGCATTCTTGTGGATCGCCGGCATAATAATGTGTGAAGGCTTCTCGTGATCGAGCTGGACGATGTACTCCCCCATGTCCGACTCCAGGCATTCAATGCCTTGAGCTTCGAGGACATGGTTCATCTCCATCTCTTCGCTGACCATCGATTTACCCTTGATCACTTGCCGCCCCTCGTGAGCGCGGATGATCGAGAGGACGATGCCATTGGCCTCGTCCACCGTTTCCGCCCAGTGCACTGTCACACCGTTGCGGGTCAGGTTCTGTTCCAGCTGTTCGAGCAGGTCGGGCAACTTGGATAACGCACGGGCACGGACAGCATTGCCCAGCGCTCGTAAATGTTCTCTTTCATGGGCATCGCTGAAGGACGCTGCCCGTTTTGTCATCAGAGAATCCATCGCAGTACGAAAGTTGTTTCGCAGCTGCTTGTCACCCAATGCCTTGTGAGCCCGGGTGCGAAAGTCTTCTTCCACGGCAACCGTAGGAATAATCGCGGAAGCGTTCATAGAACACCTCCGGTTCGCTGCCAAAGGAAACTGGCCAGGTGTTGGCCGCGCAACGCTTCCTTCTGTTTCTCCAGCGAGCCGTTGATGTTCATCAGGCAACCACAATCGGCACTGAGGACCTTGTGCGCGCCGGATTCCTTCAACGACCTTGTCTTGTCAGCCACCATCGCGCCGGAAATATCTGGCATACGGACGCTGAACGTTCCACCAAAGCCACAGCATTCACTTTCGTGGCTGTGGTCGACTCGCTCCACGTTGCTCAGTTGCGACAACAACTCGCGACCGTGCAAGTGGGTGTTCATTTCACGCCGTGCCGAACACGAGGTGTGCAACGCCACTTTTACCGGCTCGCCGCCGTCCTTGAGCTGCACCTTGCAGACAAACAGCAGGAACTCGGCCAGTTCGTAAGTCCGGGCCGCCAGCGCCTGAACCTGCTTCAACGTCTGCGGCTCGTCCTTGAACAAGTCGGCGTAGTGTTCGCGCAACATCCCGGCACAGGATCCCGACGGCACCACCACCGGGTAATCCCCGGCGAACAGCGCCAGTTGCGAGCGCGCCACGGTCCTTGCCTGCTCGGTGTAACCCGAGGTGTAGGCCGGTTGTCCGCAGCAGCTCTGCCCTTGCGGGTACTCGACACGGATACCTTCGCGTTCCAGCAAGTGAATCGCGTCCATCCCGGCCTCGGGGTAGAACAAGTCCACCACGCAGGTCCCGAACAGGTAGACCCGTGACGGTTTCTCGCTGGGGTATTGCCGAGGCTCGGGCAGTGGCGGGGCGACGCGGGTCGCATTCGGCACGGCGTTGTAAAAAAGCTCGCTCATCAGGCGTGTCTCCGGGTGGACCCGGTTATCCGTCTGCTGAGGCTGCTGAATATAGAGAGGGAAACTTTCAGCAGCCTTACAGACCGGGTTGTGAATAGCTGACGCCGGAATCGTGGTCCGGCGTCGGTTTTTTCGATGTGGCTTGTAGTCCCTAGTGCACCAACATGCCAGTGAGCCAGTAGGCCTGGACGTAGGTGATCAGGCCGACGATGGTTGCAAAGAACAGGCTGTGCTTGAGGGTGAAGCGGAACAGGTCCGATTCCTTGCCCACCAGACCGGTGGCGGCGCAGGCCACGGCGATCGATTGTGGCGAGATCATCTTGCCGGTCACGCCGCCGCTGGTGTTTGCCGCCACCAACAGCACATCGCTCACGCCGATCTGGTGCGCGGTGGTTGCTTGCAACGAACTGAACAGCGCGTTGGACGAAGTGTCGGACCCGGTCAGGAACACGCCCAGCCAGCCGAGGAATGGCGAGAAGAACGGGAATGCCGCGCCAGTGCCTGCCAATACCAGTGCCATGGTCGAAGACATGCCCGAGTAGTTGGTGACGAAGGCGAACGCCAACACCATGCCGATCGACAGAATCGGCCAGCGCAGCTCGTAGAAGGTCTCTTTCAAAGTGGTAAGACCAGTTTTGATGTTGATCTTCAGCACCAGCATCGAGATCAGCGCGGAGAAGAAAATCGCCGTGCCGGTCGCGGAAATCGGATCGAGTTTGAACACCGCTGTAATGGCGGTCGGCGCAGTCACGATCGGTGCGACCTTGATCACCATCTGATCCAGGTGCGGGATGGCGAAGTTGAACACCCAGCTGTACATCGAACCGCCGGCGGCGAACATGGCCTTGAACGGTTTCAGGGTCCAGATGGTGACCAGCACGGTGAGGATCAGGAACGGCGACCAGGCTTTGACGATTTCAAACAGGCTGTAAGGCGACGCTACGCTGGTGCGCGGCTGGCCGAAACCGCCGGCGCTGGCGGTCACCACGGAGGCCGAGACGGCACCGGCGATGTGTTGGCCGGCGGCGCGTTTTGGCTGCCAGACTTTCAGGAACAGCGTCAGGGAAATCAGGCTGGCCAGGGCCGAGGTGATGTCCGGCAACTCAGGGCCGATGAAGTTCGACGTGAAGTATTGGGTGATGGCAAAGCTCAAGCCGGCCACCAGCGCAGCAGGCCAGGTTTCCCGAACGCCGCGCAGGCCGTCCATCATGAACACCAGCCAGAACGGCACGAACAGCGACAGCAACGGCAGTTGGCGGCCGGTCATGGCGCCGATCTTGAACGCGTCAATGCCGGTCACTTGCCCGGCCACGATGATCGGAATCCCCAGGGCACCGAAGGCCACTGGCGCGGTGTTGGCGATCAGGCACAGGCCAGCGGCGTACAGTGGGTTGAAGCCCAGCCCTACAAGCAGCGCGGCGGTAATCGCTACCGGTGCACCGAAACCAGCGGCACCTTCCAGGAACGCGCCGAAGCAGAAACCGATCAGCAGCACCTGCAAACGCTGGTCGTCGGTGATCGACAATACCGAGCTGCGGATCACTTCGAACTGACCACTCTTGACCGTCAGTTTGTAGAGGAACACGGCCGCGACAATGATCCAGGCAATCGGCCACAGACCATAGGCAAAGCCATAGCCTGCGGCGGCGAAGGCCATATCGACCGGCATCTGGAAGGCAAAGATCGCAACGGCGATGGACAACGCCAGGGTGATGCTGCCGGCCACATGGCCTTTGAGGCGGAACACCGCCAACGCCAGGAAGAAAAACACGATGGGAATAACGGCCGCGAGCGCGGAAACGCCAAGGCTGCCGAGCGGGGTATAGAGCTGTTGCCAGGTTTGCATATGGGGTGGCCCCTAATTGTTGTTGGTCAGGCACTGGTCAGCGTTCTTGGATAATTGGTAATACCAATTTACAATCGCTGTTGGCTAGGGTAAAAGCCTTGTATGCGGTGTGTCAATTTGTCGCCCTAAAACTTTTGTCGAATAAGTGCTGAATAGTGGGCGTGATCCGCTTTAACAAATGCCGTCTGGTAGGTGCTGGCACAGCGCCGATAGGCCAGAATAGAGGGCCCGGCGAGCCGTCGGGACCGTGGAGAATTGAGTTATGGGGTTTGATCAGATTCGTCAGCGCCGTTTGTCTGACGATATTGTCGAGCAACTCGAGGGGATGATCCTCGAAGGCACGTTGAAGTCTGGCGAGCGTTTGCCGGCCGAACGCGCGTTGGCCGAGCAGTTCGGCGTGTCACGCCCCTCGTTGCGCGAGGCGATTCAGAAACTGGCGGCCAAAGGCTTGTTGGTCAGTCGCCAGGGCGGCGGCAATTATGTGGTGGAGTCGCTGGGTTCGACCTTCAGCGATCCGCTGTTGCATCTGCTGGAAAGCAACCCGGAAGCCCAGCGCGATCTGCTGGAGTTTCGTCATACGCTGGAAGCGTCCTGCGCCTATTACGCGGCACTGCGCGCCACGGATGTCGATCGCGAGCGGCTGACGGCGGCATTCAATGAATTGCAGGACTGTTACACGCGTCACGATGAGGTGAGCCGGGCTGAAGAGGGCGCGGCGGATGCGAAATTTCATTTGGCGATTGCCGAAGCCAGTCACAACGCTGTGTTGCTGCACACCATTCGCGGGCTGTTCGATCTGCTCAAGCGCAACGTGGTGACCAACATTGGCGGCATGTACAAGCAGCGCACGGAAACCCGCGACATGCTGATCACGCAACATCGGGAGCTGTACCTGGCGATTATCGAAGGGCGGGCGGAACAGGCGCGGGAAGTCTCCAGCCGACATATTTTGTATGTGCAGGAAGTGCTGGAAGAAGTGCGTCAGGAAGTGCAGCGCATGGCCCGGGCGGAGCGGCGCAAGGGGATGTAGCCATGATCATTCCCACGCTCCGCGTGGGAACGATCATCAGACCGAAAGATTAATCTTCCTTGCCCTTGTTGCGCACCGCACGCTGCAACTCGCGACCGGCGTCGCGTTCGCGTTCGGTATCACGCTTGTCGTATTCCTTCTTGCCCTTGCCCAGAGCGATCTCGCACTTGACCATGTGCTTGCTCCAGTACCAGGACAGGCACACGCAGGCATAGCCTTTTTGCTGCACGGCGGCGGCCAGTTTTTCAAGCTCGCGGCGGTTGAGCAACAATTTGCGGGTGCGGGTCGGATCGGCGATGACGTGGGTGCTGGCGGTCATCAGCGGCGTAATGTGGCTGCCGAGCAGCCAGGCTTCGCCATCCTTGAGCAGCACGTAACTGTCAACCAGTTGCAGCTTGCTTGCCCGCAGACTTTTTACTTCCCAGCCGGCCAGGACCAGACCAGCCTCGAACTTATGCTCGATGAAGTAATCGTGTCGCGCCTTTTTGTTTTGCGCGATGGTCCCTGTTGGGTGTTTCTTCTGTTTAGCCATAGGGGCGGCATTATAGGGAGTTGCACGCGAGTCGGCTACGGTATCGCTACGTGCTTGAGCAGGTTGATTGAATCCCGGACAATGCGGCCTCTTTTTTGAACGCTTGGGCGTGATAACGATGTCGACAGACAAGGTTTCTGTCCACGGCAGTTGGGCTAGCCGCTGGGTCTTCATACTCGCCGCGACCGGTTCGGCCGTGGGCCTGGGTAGTATCTGGAAATTCCCGTACATGGTCGGCGTCTACGGCGGCGGCGCCTTCGTGCTGATGTTCCTGGCCTGTATCGCGCTGATCGGTGTGCCGGTCATGCTGGCCGAAACCCTGATCGGCCGCCGCGCGCGGCAGAGTCCGGCCAACGCCTTGAAGGTGCTGGCGGTGGAGGCGGGGCATTCGGGCAAGTGGTCCTGGGGCGCATTCGCCGGGATGATCACGGCGTTGCTGATCCTGTCTTTCTATAGTGTGGTCGGCGGCTGGTCGCTGGATTACATCATCGACATGGGCCGTGGCGACTTCCAGGGAGCAACGCCCGATCAGGTCGGCGCGTACTTTGGCAATGTGATCGCCGATCCGTGGCGCCTGACACTTTGGCACACGATTTTCATGCTGCTGTCTGCCGTCGTCATCGCCAAAGGCGTGGTCGCCGGGCTTGAACGCAGCTTGCGGATCATGATGCCGCTGCTCTTCGTGATGATTCTGGTGCTGCTGGGCTACAGCATGACCACCGGCCATTTCATGGAAGGCGTGCATTTCATGTTCGACTTCCACCCGGAAAAAGTCCTCGACGGCTTGTTGCCGGCCATGGGGCACGCGTTCTTCTCCCTGAGTGTGGGCGTTGGTTCGATCATGATTTACGGCGCTTACATGCCCAAGCATTCGTCGATCTCCGGCACTGTGGTCGGCGTGGCGCTGCTCGACACCTTCGTTTCCCTGGTGGCTGGTCTGGCATTGTTTCCGATTGTGTTCGCTGCGGGCTTGAACCCGAGCGAAGGCCCGGGCCTGATGTTTGTCAGCCTGCCGTTCGCCTTCGGTAACGTAGCGTTCGGCCAGTTGATGGGCGTAGTGTTCTTCGTACTGGTCGCGGTGGCTGCCTGGAGCTCGGCGATTTCCCTGCTCGAGCCGATGGTGGCTTACCTGGTCGAGCGCACGAAAGTCAGCCGCGCCTGGGTGACTTTCTGGCTGGCGTTTATCTGCTGGTTCGTGGGGTTGGGCACGGTGTTTTCCTTCAATATCTGGAAGGAAGCCAAATTTTTCGTGAACGAAGGCGGGATGTTCCATCTCTATCAATGGGGTGCGGCAGGTGGCCTGGACTTCTTTGGCGTGATCGATTTCTTCACGTCGCGGATCATGTTGCCACTCGGTGGTTTGTGTTTCGTGGTGTTTGCGGGCTGGGTGATGGGGCGTGAGGCGGTGCGCGACGAGTTGTCGGTCCGCAACCCTGCGCTGTTCGCCCTGTCCTTGTTCTTGATGCGCTATGTGGCGCCCATCGGCATTCTCGTAGTGTTTGCCGCACAGCTGTGGAAGTGACGCTGACATGACGACACACATTCAACGTTCGGCTCTGCTGCCTTACCCGGCGCAAGCGCTGTATGACCTGGTCAACGACGTGGCGCGTTACCCGGAATTTCTGCCGTGGTGTTCCACCGCTGAAGTGCTGGAAAGCACTCTCGAGCACATGCGTGCCAGCGTGGGCGTGGCCAAGGGTGGGTTGAGTCAGCATTTTGTTACCAGAAACACTTTAGTGCCCGGCCATTCAATCGAGATGAACCTCGAGGAAGGACCTTTCACCCAGTTGCACGGCATTTGGGTGTTCAAGCCGTTGGGCGAAAAGGCCTGCAAGATCAGTCTGGACCTGTCCTTCGATTACGCCGGGCCGATTGTTCGCGCAACCTTGGGGCCGCTGTTCAATCAGGCCGCAAACACGTTGGTGGACGCGTTTTGCCAGCGCGCCAAACAAATGCATGGTTGAGTCGAAGGTTGACGTCGAGGTGGTCTACGCCGCAGTTGATCGTCAGGTGCTTCTCGCAGTGTCGGTGCCAGCAGGAACGACGGTGCGCGCGGCTTTGCTGGCGTCAGGCGTTGGCGAGACCTTCGCGGAGCTGGATCTGACCCATTGCCCGGTGGGGATCTTCGGTAAAGTAATTACTGATGCGGACACTCGTCCTGTGCAGGCGGGTGATCGCATCGAGATTTACCGGCCATTGCTGGCAGATCCGAAAGAGGTTCGTCGGCTGCGTGCCGCCAAGGCTGCTGAGGCCAAGGCCCGGAATCAGTAAGCCGCCCGAGCGCCAGACAATAAAAAACCCGGACATGCCGGGTTTTTTATTGCGTCGCAAATTATTGCGGCGAGGTTTCCAGCGGTTCTGGCGTCGGGACCGGAACGGTTTCTACACCGTCTACGTCCTTCTGGATCTGGTCCAGCAACGAGCCTGGCTTGACCGGTTTTTCCGGTTTCGGCTTCTCGGCGTTTTCTGCTGGTGCAGTGACTGTTGTGCCACTGTCCTTGCCGAGAATGGCTTCGTCGCGGCTCACGCCTGGCATGAAATCACCAGAGAGGCTGACAAGTTGGTCATTTGGGTTGAAGATAACGCTAATGCGTTCCTGTTGGCGTTCACCGCCACCCGGTTGCAGGCTGTACAGATAATCCCAGCGATCGGCATGGAACGTGTCGGTCAGCAGAGGGTTGCCCATGATAAACCGTACTTGCTTACGGGTCATTCCCGGGCGTAACTGGTTTATCATGTCCTGCGTGACGACATTGCCCTGCTGGATGTCGATTTTGTAAACCCCGGGGAATGAACAACCGGCGAGTGCGAGCAGTCCCACAAAGGTGAAACTGGTTAGCAAGAGCTTGGTGTTTTGCATCGGTGGGCGACTTCCACTATCTTGGCTGGGACAACGTAAACGCCGATCATACCCGCATTAAGAGAAGCTGCGAAGCAGCATCGCGAGAAAGCTGACCATGGTTGAAAATAGCGAACTACGCAAAGCCGGCCTCAAAGTGACCCTTCCACGGGTCAAAATTCTGCAAATGCTCGATTCCGCCGAGCAACGCCACATGAGTGCCGAGGATGTTTACAAGGCGCTGATGGAGGCTGGTGAGGACGTCGGTCTGGCCACGGTTTACCGTGTACTGACTCAGTTCGAGGCAGCTGGCCTTGTGGTGCGGCACAACTTCGACGGAGGCCATGCGGTCTTCGAGCTGGATGACGGCAAGCATCACGACCATATGGTCAACGTCGAAACCAGCGAAGTGATCGAATTCTTCGACGAAGAAATCGAGCGTCTGCAGAAAGCCATCGTCGATAAGTACGGCTTCGAGATGGTTGATCACAATCTGGTGCTGTACGTGCGCAAGAAAAAGTAAGCATGTCGCGCGAATTTTACATTCGCGAAACGAGCGAAGGCGACCCAAGGGTCGCCTTCGTGCTTTCTGCCGTCCTTAAATTTTTGCGGTGACGACCATTTTTTTCGCGTGAGCCAGGGATTCCTTGGTCAGATCGATGCCACCCAGCATCCGCGCTACTTCTTCGACGCGATCATTCTTGCTCAGTTTGGAAACAGCCGTGTGGGTCGCCTCTTCGCCGCGCACCTTGTGCACGAATAGATGTTGATGGCCCTGGGCGGCCACTTGCGGCAAGTGGGTCACTGTCAGCACCTGTCCGCGTTCACCGAGGCGACGTAGCAGTTGGCCAACGATCTCGGCGGTGGGGCCTCCGATGCCCACGTCCACCTCATCGAATACAAGTGTCGGCACTCGTGAGGTCTGCGCGGTGATCACCTGAATAGCCAGGCTGATTCGTGACAGTTCGCCACCCGAGGCCACTTTGGCCAAGGCTTTTAATGGCTGACCGGGGTTGGCGCTGACCAGCAGCTCGACCTGCTCCAGTCCATTAGGCAGCAGTTCGTCGCTGCTGTTAGGGCGTAATTCGATAGTGAAGCGCCCGCCGGGCATGCCCAGTCGCTGGATTTCCTGTTCCACGGCGCTGGCCAGGCTGTTCGAGGCTTGATGGCGCAGGTCGCTTAGTTCTCGAGCCTTCTCCTGATAATGACGGGCATAAGAAGCCAGCTCATCGCTCAGTCGCTCGATGGATTCATCGTTGGCGTTCAGGGTTTCGATTTCATCCAGCAAGCGCTGCTGCATCTCTGCGACTTCGGTCGGCTGGATGCGGTGCTTGCGCGCC
This sequence comes from Pseudomonas sp. GW823-FHT02C02, assembly GCF_058797635.1. Lineage (NCBI taxonomy): Bacteria > Pseudomonadati > Pseudomonadota > Gammaproteobacteria > Pseudomonadales > Pseudomonadaceae > Pseudomonas > Pseudomonas sp. GW823-FHT02C02. The sequence continues at coordinate 100,258 of NZ_JBXAJV010000018.1, forward strand.
ATGGTGTAGATCGCATCCAGGCGTTCTTCCAGGTATTGAAGGCGTGCCGGGTCGGCGTCGAAGTTGTCGAGAAAGCGGTTGAGCTCGCCCACGGCTTCTTCGACCTGTATCTGTGCGCTGGTCAGCAGGCTGCTGGCTTCACCCAGTGCGCCGATCGAGTTATTGACGCTCGATAGACGATTGAGGCTGGCGGTCAGCGCGTTCAGGACATTCCCGGAATCACTTTCGCTGCATTGCTCGACCACTTGCCGACAGATACCCAGCAGGGTTTCTGCGTTGGTGAGGTTCTTGTGCTCCTGTTCCAGTTGTTCCAGCTCGTTTTCGCCGAGGCCGAGGTTTTCCAGCTCTTCGAGCTGATAGCTGAGCAATTGATGGCGAGCGCGCTGCTCGTCGCCGGAATTGGAGAGGCGCTCCAGCTCCTGGCGAGTCTGGCGCCAGCGTTGGGCGGCCAGATGCACCTGGCGGGCAAGATCAGTGGCGCCGGCGTATTCGTCGAGCAAGCGGCGGTGAGTGTCGGTCTTGAGCAGGGATTGGTGTTCGTGCTGGCTGTGGATATCGATCAGCAGTTCGCCGAGGGCTTTGAGGTCGCCGAGCGGGCAGGGCGTGCCGTTGATATAGCCACGAGAGCGTCCTTCGGCGGTGATGACCCGTCGCAAGATGCACGGGCCGTCGCTTTCCAGGTCGCGCTCTGCCAGCCAGGCGCTGGCTTCCGGGATGTCGACCAGGTCGAAGGTTGCAAGGATGTCGGCCTTGTCGGCGCCGGGACGGACTACGCCGCTGTCGGCACGGTCGCCCAGGGTCAGGCCGAGGGCGTCGAGCATGATCGACTTGCCGGCACCGGTTTCCCCGGTTATCACGCTCATCCCGCGATCGAGCTCGAGATCGAGATGTTCAACGATGGCGTAGTTATGTACGGACAGGTGCACCAGCATAAAGGCCGCTCCCAGGCTTTAGGTCTGGTTATTTATACAGTGTTTTATTTGCGGCTGACAATGCCCCTGAAGTGCTCGATCGCCTCGGTCTGACGAAATGCCTAGTCGTCGCGTAATCACAATGCAGCGTTTTTTGTAGGGTTAATCGCAACCCGCCCCTTGAAGCTGATTTTTGCGGCCCCATATACCGGGACAGAAGCGCGAGTTGAGCTCGCGGACGTTATTGAAAGGAGAATTCTATGGCTGACGAACAGACAGTGGATACGCAAAATCTAGACGCCGATCAGGCTGCCCCGGATTCGGGTGATGAACTGGCGGCTCGCGTACAAGTGCTCGAGGAGCAATTGGCTGGCGCTCATGATCAAGCTTTGCGTGTAGCGGCTGATCTGCAGAACGTCCGCCGTCGAGCCGAGCAGGACGTAGAAAAAGCGCACAAATTCGCCCTGGAAAAATTTGCTGGCGATTTGTTGCCGATCATCGACAGCCTGGAGCGTGGCCTGGAGTTGTCCAACCCGGATGACGAAAGCATCCGCCCAATGCGCGAAGGCATCGAGCTGACCCTGAAAATGTTCCAGGACACCCTGAAGCGTTATCAGTTGGAAGTGATCGATCCGCATGGCGAGCCGTTCAATGCCGTTCAGCACCAGGCAATGGCCATGCAGGAAAGCGCCGACGTTGAGCCGAACAGCGTGCTCAAGGTGTTCCAGAAAGGGTATCAGCTCAACGGTCGTCTGCTGCGCCCGGCCATGGTTGTGGTGAGCAAGGCCCCTGCGCCAGTTTCGCCTTCTATTGATGAGCAGGCTTGAAATTAGCCACAAGGCCCCCATTTAGAAGTCAAGCGTTTAAGTGCTACCGCAGTTAGCCACCACTGCTGCGGCAACCAAATCCAAAAGTTTCGGGAGAATAAACATGGGCAAAATTATCGGTATCGACCTGGGGACTACCAACTCCTGCGTCTCCGTGCTTGAAAACGGCGTAGCCAAAGTTATCGAAAACGCTGAAGGCGCGCGTACCACGCCGTCGATCATCGCTTACGCCAACGACGGCGAAATCCTGGTTGGCCAGTCCGCCAAGCGTCAAGCTGTGACCAATCCGCATAACACCCTGTACGCGGTGAAGCGTCTGATCGGTCGTAAGTTCGACGAAGAAGTCGTACAGAAAGACATCAAGATGGTCCCGTACAAAATCGCCAAGGCTGACAACGGCGACGCATGGGTAGAAGTGAACGGCCAGAAAATGTCGCCGCCACAGATCTCGGCTGAAATTCTGAAGAAAATGAAGAAGACCGCCGAAGACTACCTCGGCGAGCCAGTGACCGAAGCGGTCATCACCGTTCCGGCTTACTTCAACGACAGCCAGCGTCAAGCCACCAAAGACGCCGGCCGTATTGCTGGCCTGGACGTAAAACGTATCATCAACGAACCAACCGCGGCCGCTCTGGCCTACGGTATGGACAAGGCGAAGGGCGATCACACCGTGATCGTTTACGACTTGGGCGGCGGTACCTTCGACGTTTCCGTGATCGAAATCGCTGAAGTCGATGGCGAGCACCAGTTCGAAGTATTGGCCACCAACGGTGACACTTTCCTGGGCGGTGAAGACTTTGACATTCGTCTGATCGACTACCTCGTCGACGAATTCAAGAAAGAAAGCGGCATGAACCTCAAAGGTGACCCGCTGGCCATGCAGCGCCTGAAAGAAGCCGCTGAAAAAGCCAAGATCGAACTGTCCTCGAGCATGTCGACTGATGTGAACCTGCCGTACATCACTGCAGACGCCACCGGTCCTAAGCACTTGAACGTGAAAATCTCCCGCGCCAAGCTCGAAGCGCTGGTAGAAGACCTGGTTCAGCGCACCATCGAACCTTGCCGCATCGCGCTGAAAGACTCCGGTATCGACGTTGGCGCCATCAACGACGTGATCCTGGTGGGCGGTCAGACCCGTATGCCACTGGTTCAGAAGTTGGTGACCGAGTTCTTCGGTAAAGAAGCACGTAAAGACGTGAACCCGGACGAAGCCGTTGCCATGGGTGCTGCTATCCAGGGTGCCGTACTGGCCGGTGACGTGAAAGACGTTCTGCTGCTCGACGTCAGCCCGCTGACCCTGGGTATCGAAACCATGGGTGGCGTGATGACCGCGCTGATCGAGAAAAACACCACGATTCCTACCAAGAAATCGCAAGTGTTCTCGACTGCCGACGACAACCAGGGCGCCGTGACCATTCACGTGCTGCAAGGTGAGCGTAAGCAAGCGGCACAGAACAAGTCCCTGGGCAAGTTCGACCTGGCCGAGATTCCACCAGCACCACGTGGCGTGCCACAAATTGAAGTGACCTTCGACATCGACGCCAACGGCATCCTGCACGTAGGCGCCAAAGACAAGGCCACCGGCAAGACTCAGTCGATCGTGATCAAGGCCAACTCCGGTCTGTCCGAGGAAGAGATTCAGCAGATGATTCGCGATGCTGAAGCCAACGCCGAAGAAGACAGCAAGTTCGAAGCGCTGGCCGCAGCCCGCAACCAGGGCGATGCACTGGTTCACTCGACTCGCAAAATGGTCGCTGACGCCGGCGATAAAGTGACGGCTGAAGAGAAGACTGCAATCGAAGCCGCTGTTGTTGCTCTGGAAGCCGCTGTCAAAGGCGACGACAAGGCTGCAATCGAAGCCAAGGTTGAAGAGTTGTCCAAAGTCTCCGCACCAGTGGCGCAGAAGATGTACGCCGAACAGGCCCAGCCTGCCGAAGGCGCGGCACCTAACGACGAAAAAGCCGAAAAAGCCGACGACGTTGTTGATGCCGAGTTCGAAGAAGTCAAAGACCACAAGTAAGTTGTTGGTCGCCCGGTTGACTGCCTTCTGGCGGTGACTGGTAGGATGTCGCCGCGCGGGAGCTTGCTCCCGCGTTGGCGTGTCTGGAGTTAGCGAATTTTTACAGCATGCGACAACGCTCGAATGCTGGCGGTATGGCCGGGAATGCTCCTGCTTCTCGAGCTGAAAGTACTGCATTGAATCAAAGACCAGGATCGTTGAATTGACGTGAGTTGGGTCCGGGCCTGTATTGGGGCTCAACGAGTTTGGCGAGGCTCAGGAGGGGTTTGCCGGACGTCCTTAAGAGTGCAAAGACTTATGGCAAAGCGTGACTATTACGAAATATTGGGTGTTGAGCGTGGGTCAAGCGAAGCAGACCTGAAAAAGGCCTACCGTCGCCTGGCGATGAAGCATCACCCGGACCGTAATCCCGATGACAAAGCGTCGGAAGAGATGTTCAAGGAGGCCAACGAGGCCTACGAAGTCCTGTCCGATTCCAGCAAACGCGCGGCCTACGACCAGTACGGTCATGCCGGCGTCGACCCGAGCATGGGTGGCGGCGGTGCCGGATTTGGCGGTCAGAACTTCTCCGACATCTTTGGTGATGTCTTCAGTGACTTCTTCGGTGGTGGTCGCGGCGGTGCCCGTGGCGGCGCTCAGCGCGGCAGCGACTTGCGTTACACCCTGGAGCTGAACCTGGAAGAAGCGGTGCGCGGCACGACCGTGAATATCCGCGTTCCGACACTGGTCAACTGCAAGCCCTGCGATGGTTCGGGTGCCAAGAAAGGCTCCTCGCCAGTGACCTGCCCGACATGCGGCGGTATTGGCCAGGTGCGCATGCAGCAGGGCTTCTTCTCGGTGCAGCAGACCTGCCCGCGTTGCCATGGCCAGGGCAAGATCATTTCCGACCCGTGCAACTCCTGTAACGGCGAAGGCCGTGTCGAAGAGTACAAAACCCTCTCGGTGAAAGTACCGGCCGGTGTGGATACCGGTGATCGCATTCGTCTGTCCGGCGAAGGCGAGGCGGGTGCGCAGGGTGGACCGACGGGCGATCTGTACGTGGTGATCAATGTGCGCGAGCACGCGATCTTCCAGCGCGACGGCAAGCACCTGTTCTGCGAAGTGCCGATCAGTTTTGTTGATGCTGCACTGGGCGGCGAGCTGGAGATTCCGACCCTTGATGGTCGAGTCAAACTGAAAATCCCTGAAGGGACCCAGACCGGCAAGCAGTTCCGTGTTCGCGGCAAAGGCGTTGCGCCTGTGCGTGGCGGTGGAGCCGGTGACTTGATGTGCCGTGTGGCGGTCGAAACCCCGGTCAATCTGGGTCGTCGTCAGCGCGAATTGCTGGAAGAGTTCCGCAGCTCGCTGGCGGACGACAACAGCCATTCGCCGAAAACCACCGGTTGGTTCGAAGGCGTGAAGCGCTTCTTCGGCGATTTGTAAGGAGACGGGCATGCGACGTATTGCAGTGATGGGCGCCGCCGGGCGCATGGGCAAAACCCTGATCGAGGCCGTGCAGCAACAGCAGGGCGCGGGTCTGACGGCGGCCATTGATCGTCCGGACAGCTCGCTGGTCGGCGCAGATGCCGGCGAACTAGCTGCGCTGGGTCGTATCGGAGTGCCGCTGTCGGGTGATCTGGATCGCGTGGTCGACGAGTTCGACGTGCTGATCGACTTCACGCACCCGACGGTGACGCTGAAGAACCTCGCGTTCTGCCGCAAGCATCACAAGGCGATGATCATCGGTACCACCGGTTTCAGCGTTGAGGAGAAGCAGTTGCTGGCGGAAGCGGGCAAGGACATTCCGATTGTCTTCGCGGCCAACTTCAGCGTCGGCGTTAATCTTTGCCTGAAGCTGCTCGACACCGCTGCCCGGGTGCTGGGTGATGATGTCGATATCGAAATCACTGAAGCCCATCATCGGCATAAAGTCGATGCGCCGTCCGGTACTGCCGTGCGCATGGGTGAAGTGATTGCCGATGCGCTGGGGCGTGATCTGAAGAAGGTGGCGGTTTACGGTCGTGAAGGCCAGACCGGCGCCCGCGCTCGCGAAACCATCGGCTTCGCCACGGTGCGCGCCGGTGACATCGTCGGTGATCACACCGTGCTGTTCGCCGCTGATGGTGAGCGTGTCGAGATCACGCATAAAGCGTCCAGTCGCATGACCTTTGCCAAGGGTGCAGTACGTGCTGCCTTGTGGCTGGATGGGCGCGAGCCGGGTCTTTATGACATGCAAGACGTGCTCGACCTGCGTTAAGAAGTGCCTGAAATCGGGTTCAAACACGGCGTTTGAGCCCGGTTTTACTCCGCCAAGCGACGTCCTGTCGCATTCTCCGGCCTTTAAGGCTCATTGGCGGTAGACCGAAAATGCCTTTTTCTGTAAGCTACAGCTTTAGTGTGTTCACTAAAAGCGCGCAGAATAATTCAGTGAATGAGCGGGGTGACGTGTCCATACGTCACTCCGCTTTTTTACACCTGCGATCGCCCTTTCAGGCTTTATTTACGGGAGGTCTTCTTGACTAAGCCAGCCATACTCGCCCTTGCTGATGGCAGCATTTTTCGCGGCGAAGCAATTGGAGCCGACGGTCAAACCGTTGGTGAGGTGGTATTCAACACCGCCATGACCGGCTATCAGGAAATCCTTACCGATCCTTCCTACGCCCAACAGATCGTTACCCTGACTTACCCGCACATCGGCAACACCGGCACAACGCCGGAAGACGCCGAGTCCGACCGCGTATGGTCCGCTGGCCTGGTCATCCGTGACCTGCCACTGGTTGCGAGCAACTGGCGTAACACGATGTCCCTGTCCGACTACCTGAAAGCCAACAACGTAGTCGCAATCGCCGGTATCGACACTCGCCGCCTGACACGCATTTTGCGTGAAAAAGGCGCGCAGAACGGCTGCATCATGGCAGGTGACAACATCTCCGAAGAAGCCGCCATCGCCGCCGCCCAGGGTTTCCCTGGCCTCAAAGGCATGGACCTGGCGAAAGTCGTCAGCACCAAAGAGCAATACGAGTGGCGCTCGACTGTCTGGGATCTGAAAACCGATAGCCACGCGACCATCGAAGCCTCCGAGCTGCCCTACCACGTGGTTGCCTACGACTACGGCGTCAAGCTGAACATCCTGCGCATGCTGGTCGAGCGCGGTTGCCGCGTGACCGTGGTGCCGGCCCAGACTCCAGCCGCTGACGTTCTGGCGATGAAGCCGGACGGCGTGTTCCTGTCCAACGGCCCTGGTGACCCGGAGCCTTGCGACTACGCGATCCAGGCGATCAAGGACGTGCTCGAAACCGAGATTCCGGTCTTCGGCATCTGCCTCGGTCACCAGTTGCTGGCCCTGGCCTCCGGTGCCAAGACCCTGAAAATGGGCCACGGCCACCACGGTGCCAACCACCCGGTCCAGGATCTGGATACCGGTGTAGTGATGATCACCAGCCAGAACCACGGTTTTGCGGTAGACGAAGCGACCCTGCCGGCCAACGTCCGCGCGATTCACAAATCGCTGTTCGACGGCACCCTTCAAGGCATCGAGCGTACCGACAAAAGCGCCTTCAGCTTCCAGGGTCACCCTGAAGCCAGCCCTGGCCCGAACGACGTAGCGCCATTGTTCGATCGCTTCATCAACGAAATGGCCAAGCGACGCTAATCGCTCGCCTTGATGTTGCAAAGCTTGAGGGGCGGTCCCGAACATCGGCGGCCCCCTCAAGGCTTCACAGATTGAACAAGACGGCTTGCCGACTGACCTGCGGATTTGAGTGACAAACCCATGCCAAAACGTACAGACATTAAAAGCATCCTGATTCTCGGCGCTGGCCCGATCGTGATCGGCCAGGCCTGCGAATTCGACTACTCCGGCGCCCAGGCCTGCAAAGCCCTGCGCGAGGAGGGTTACCGCGTCATCCTGGTGAACTCCAACCCAGCGACCATCATGACCGACCCGGATATGGCTGACGCCACCTACATCGAGCCGATCAAGTGGCAGACCGTTGCCAAGATCATCGAGAAAGAGCGTCCGGACGCGCTGCTGCCGACCATGGGTGGCCAGACTGCTCTGAACTGCGCCCTGGACCTGGAGCGCGAAGGCGTTCTGGAGAAGTTCGGCGTAGAGATGATCGGTGCCAACGCTGACACCATCGACAAGGCCGAAGACCGTTCGCGCTTCGACAAGGCGATGAAATCCATCGGCCTGGACTGCCCGCGTTCGGGTATCGCCCACAGCATGGAAGAGGCCAACGCAGTGCTCGAGAAGCTTGGCTTCCCGTGCATCATCCGTCCGTCCTTCACCATGGGAGGCACCGGTGGCGGTATCGCTTACAACCGCGAAGAGTTCGAAGAAATCTGCGCCCGCGGTCTCGACCTGTCGCCGACCAAGGAACTGCTGATCGATGAATCCCTGATCGGCTGGAAAGAGTATGAGATGGAGGTTGTCCGCGATAAGAAGGACAACTGCATCATCGTCTGCTCCATCGAAAACTTTGACCCGATGGGCGTGCACACCGGTGACTCGATCACCGTTGCTCCGGCACAAACCCTGACGGACAAGGAATACCAGATCATGCGTAACGCCTCTCTGGCGGTACTGCGCGAGATCGGCGTGGAAACCGGCGGCTCTAACGTCCAGTTCGGCATCTGCCCGGACACTGGCCGCATGGTAGTCATCGAGATGAACCCGCGTGTATCCCGCTCTTCGGCACTGGCCTCGAAAGCCACTGGTTTCCCGATTGCGCGTATCGCTGCCAAGCTGGCGATCGGCTACACCCTGGACGAACTGCAGAACGAAATCACCGGCGGCGCTACTCCTGCATCCTTCGAGCCGTCCATTGACTACGTCGTGACCAAGTTGCCACGCTTCGCCTTCGAGAAATTCCCGAAAGCCGACGCGCGCCTGACCACTCAAATGAAGTCGGTCGGTGAAGTCATGGCGATCGGCCGGACCTTCCAGGAATCCCTGCAGAAAGCTTTGCGCGGCCTGGAAGTGGGCGTTTGCGGCCTGGACGAGAAGCTCGACCTGAGCAATCCGGAAAGCATGAGCATCCTCAAGCGCGAACTGACCGTGCCGGGTGCCGAGCGTATCTGGTACGTGGCTGACGCGTTCCGCGCCGGTCTGTCGGTCGAAGACATCTTCGGCATGAACATGATCGACCCGTGGTTCCTGGTGCAGATCGAAGACCTGATCAAGGACGAAGAGAAGGTCAAGACCCTGGGTCTGGCTAGCATCGACCGCGACTTGATGTTCAAGCTCAAGCGCAAAGGCTTCTCCGACATGCGTCTGGCCAAGCTGCTGGGCGTGACCGAGAAGGCGCTGCGTCGCCACCGTCACAAGCTGGAAATCTTCCCGGTCTACAAGCGCGTTGACACCTGCGCGGCCGAGTTCGCCACCGACACCGCCTACATGTACTCGACTTACGAGGAAGAGTGCGAAGCCGCACCGACGGGCCGCGACAAGATCATGATCCTGGGCGGCGGTCCTAACCGCATCGGCCAAGGCATCGAGTTCGACTACTGCTGCGTACACGCGGCACTTGCCCTGCGCGCCGACGGTTACGAGACCATCATGGTCAATTGCAACCCGGAAACCGTTTCGACCGATTACGACACCTCCGATCGCCTGTACTTCGAGCCGGTGACCCTGGAAGACGTGCTGGAAATCTGCCGCGTCGAGAAGCCAAAAGGCGTGATCGTCCAGTACGGCGGCCAAACCCCGCTGAAACTGGCTCGCGCCCTGGAAGAAGCTGGCGTGCCAATCATCGGCACCAGCCCTGACGCCATCGACCGTGCCGAAGACCGTGAGCGTTTCCAGCAAATGGTTGAGCGCCTGAACCTGCGTCAGCCGCCAAACGCCACCGTGCGTAGCGAAGACGAAGCGATTCGTGCTGCCGCCAAGATCGGTTACCCGCTGGTGGTTCGTCCGTCCTATGTTTTGGGCGGTCGTGCGATGGAAATCGTCTACGAAGAAGAAGAACTCAAGCGCTACCTGCGCGATGCGGTGAAGGTGTCCAACGACAGCCCGGTGCTGCTCGACCACTTCCTCAACTGCGCCATCGAAATGGACGTGGATGCGGTCTGCGACGGCACCGACGTGGTGATCGGCGCGATCATGCAGCACATCGAGCAGGCCGGCGTTCACTCCGGTGACTCGGCGTGCTCCCTGCCGCCGTACTCGCTGCCTGCGCACATCCAGGACGAGATGCGCGAACAGGTCAAGAAAATGGCCTTGGAACTGGGCGTTGTCGGCCTGATGAACGTACAGTTGGCGCTGCAAGGCGAAGACATCTACGTCATTGAAGTCAACCCGCGCGCTTCCCGTACCGTACCGTTCGTGTCCAAGTGCATCGGTGTTTCCCTGGCCATGATCGCGGCACGCGTGATGGCCGGTAAAACCCTGAAAGAAATCGGCTTCACCAAAGAAATCATTCCGAACTTCTACAGCGTGAAAGAGGCGGTGTTCCCATTCGCCAAATTCCCTGGTGTGGACCCGATCCTGGGCCCAGAGATGAAGTCCACCGGTGAAGTGATGGGCGTGGGTGACACCTTCGGCGAAGCGTTCGCCAAGGCACAGATGGGCGCCAGCGAAGTGCTGCCGACCGGCGGCACCGCGTTCATCAGCGTGCGTGACGACGATAAGCCACTGGTTGCAGGCGTGGCCCGTGATCTGATCAACTTGGGCTTCGAAGTGGTCGCCACTGCCGGTACTGCCAAGCTGATCGAAGCCGCAGGCCTGAAAGTGCGCCGTGTGAATAAGGTGACCGAAGGTCGTCCGCACGTGGTCGACATGATCAAGAATGACGAAGTCACCCTGATCATCAACACCACCGAAGGTCGTCAGTCGATTGCTGATTCGTACTCCATTCGTCGTAATGCCCTGCAGCACAAGATCTACTGCACCACGACTATTGCTGCTGGCGAAGCCATCTGCGAGGCGCTCAAGTTCGGTCCCGAGAAGACCGTACGCCGCTTGCAGGATCTACACGCAGGATTGAAGGCATGATCAAGTACCCTATGACCGTCCAGGGCGCGAAAGCCCTGGAAGAAGAACACGCTCACCTGACCAAGGTCGTCCGTCCGAAGCTCAGCCAGGACATCGGCACGGCCCGCGAGTTGGGTGACTTGAAGGAAAACGCCGAATACCACGCTGCCCGTGAGCAGCAAGGGATGGTCGAGGCGCGGATTCGTGACATCGAGGGCCGGATTCAGAACCAGGTGATCATCGACGTCACGACCATTCCTCACACCGGCAAAGTGATTTTCGGTACCACCGTTGAAATCGCCAACGTCGAGACTGATGAAAGCGTCACTTACCACATTGTGGGTGAGGATGAGGCTGACTTTAAACTCGGCAAGATTTCGGTGGGCTCACCACTGGCCCGCGCCTTGATTGCCAAGGAAGAGGGTGACGTGGTTGCCGTGAAAACGCCTGGCGGCGTTATCGAGTACGAGATTGTCGAAGTACGCCACATCTAAACGCAGGCGCCCGCTCCGTGCGGGCTCCATGCTTTGGCAGCTCACTCAGATGTTGTGGGTGGGCGGCTTGTGGCTGTTACACATCGGTCTGCTGCCGGTGCTGGGCCAGATTGGCCTGGCGCCGCTGCTGATTGACGAAATTGCAGGCATGCTTGATGCGCTGATGGTGGGTTTCGCCGCAGCGTGTGTGATTTTTCAGGCTTTGGTGCTGATTCAGGCCGAGGGCCTTGTCAGTCTATGGCGCGATATTCGTGGGCAACTGCTGCTGATGGCGCTGTATGCCTGCGGGATGTTCTTCGCGGTGCGCGTCGGTTGGCCGGATGCCGTGCGCTGGCAGGTGTTCAGTTACCTTGTTCTGGGCTTTTCCGGGGGGGTGCTGGTGTTGCAGCCGGTGCCAGGATGGAGTGGCAGGGTGCGCGAAGCACACCCTTGACCCTTGCCATCACTTGAAGCGATGAACGTTCGACAGCTGCTTGTTGACGCTGAAGTTCTTGCGGTAAATCAGTGCCATCTTGCCGATGACCTGAACCAGGTCCGCTTTGCCGACCTTGCACAGTTCTGCAATGTTCGCCAGGCGCGACTCGCGATCGAGGATGTTGAGCTTGATTTTAATCAGCTCGTGATCCGCCAAAGCGCGTTCAAGTTCGGCTAACACACCTTCAGTCAAACCGTTGTCAGCCACAATCAAAACTGGTTTCAGATGATGGCCAATGGATTTGTACTGTTTCTTCTGCTCTTGAGTGAGCGGCATAATCTGACCCCTGCGTCTGATCTTGTAAAAAGCGGCGGCCAGTTTACCCGAGCGAGTCCGGGACCGCCCAGTTAATCACGACCCGTTTTATTTTCGAGGTGGCCCGTGGCCCGTTCCAAGACAAGCCTTAAATGGCTGCAAAGACATGTCAATGATCCCTATGTGAAGCAGGCGCAGAAGGATGGTTATCGCTCGCGTGCGAGTTACAAGCTTCTGGAGGTCCAGGAGAAATACAAACTGATCCGTCCGGGTATGAGCGTTGTCGACCTGGGAGCGGCGCCCGGCGGCTGGTCGCAGGTCACCAGTCGGCTGATCGGTGGTCAGGGGCGACTGATCGCCTCGGACATCCTGGAAATGGACAGCATTCCGGACGTGACTTTCATCCAGGGTGACTTCACCCAGGACGAAGTGCTCGCTCAGATCCTCGAAGCCGTGGGTAATTCGCAGGTGGACCTTGTGATTTCCGATATGGCCCCCAATATGAGTGGTACGCCTGAGGTGGATATGCCCAAAGCCATGTTTCTATGTGAGCTGGCTCTTGATCTGGCGGCTCGGATACTCAAGCCGGGTGGTAATTTCGTGATCAAGGTGTTTCAGGGCGAAGGGTTTGATGCTTACGTGAAGGACGCTCGTCAGAAATTCGACAAGGTCCAGATGATCAAGCCGGATTCTTCCCGTGGCAGTTCCCGCGAGCAATACATGCTGGCTTGGGGCTACCGTGGCCGTAGCGAGTAAATCGAGGTTTTTTTGCGGGTCGATAGGATTTTCGTATTTCGCCCCGTGAGCATTAGCGAATATTGTGTAGAAAGTGTTTCACAAAGGGTTACAGACGGCGCCTGCCAGAGTCGTAGGTAATGTAGTAAGTTAGGCCGGTGAATATCATGCGAAGCGCGCGCCATTAGCGGAGCTTGCTTCAGAGGGTAGTTAATTGAACGATATGGCAAAGAATCTGATCCTGTGGTTGATCATCGCGGCTGTCCTGGTGACGGTGATGAACAACTTCTCCAGCCCTAACGAGCCGCAGACCCTCAACTATTCCGACTTCATCCAGCAGGTCAAGGATGGCAAGGTCGAGCGCGTAGCAGTTGACGGCTATGTGATTACCGGTAAGCGCACCGATGGCGATAGCTTCAAGACCATTCGTCCTGCCATTCAGGACAACGGTCTGATCGGCGATCTCGTGGATAACCACGTCGTGGTCGAAGGCAAGCAGCCTGAGCAGCAAAGCATCTGGACTCAACTCCTGGTCGCCAGCTTCCCGATCCTGGTGATCATCGCCGTGTTCATGTTTTTCATGCGGCAGATGCAGGGCGGTGCGGGCGGCAAGGGCGGGCCGATGAGCTTCGGCAAGAGCAAGGCACGCCTGCTCTCCGAAGATCAGGTGAAAACCACCTTGGGTGACGTTGCCGGTTGCGACGAAGCCAAGGAAGAGGTCGGTGAACTGGTCGAGTTCCTGCGTGATCCGGGCAAGTTCCAGCGACTGGGCGGCCGCATTCCACGCGGCGTGCTGATGGTGGGTCCTCCGGGTACCGGTAAAACCTTGCTGGCCAAGGCGATTGCCGGCGAAGCCAAAGTGCCGTTCTTCACCATTTCCGGTTCCGATTTCGTCGAGATGTTCGTCGGTGTCGGTGCCAGCCGTGTTCGCGATATGTTCGAGCAGGCCAAGAAACACGCACCCTGCATCATCTTTATCGATGAAATCGATGCTGTCGGTCGTCACCGTGGCGCCGGTATGGGTGGCGGTCATGACGAACGCGAGCAGACACTCAACCAATTGCTGGTTGAGATGGATGGCTTTGAAATGAATGACGGCATCATCGTCATTGCAGCAACCAACCGTCCCGACGTACTGGACCCTGCGTTGCTGCGTCCGGGCCGTTTCGACCGTCAGGTTGTGGTCGGTCTGCCGGATATTCGTGGTCGTGAGCAGATTCTCAAGGTTCACATGCGCAAAGTGCCAATGGGTGACGACGTCGCTCCTGCGGTGATTGCACGTGGTACGCCTGGTTTCTCTGGTGCCGACCTGGCTAACCTGGTGAACGAGGCCTCGTTGTTCGCTGCCCGTACCGGCAAGCGCATCGTCGAAATGAAAGAGTTTGAACTGGCGAAAGACAAGATCATGATGGGCGCCGAGCGCAAATCCATGGTCATGTCGGAAAAAGAGAAGCAGAACACCGCTTATCACGAAGCGGGTCACGCCATCGTCGGTCGTGTCGTGCCAGAGCACGATCCGGTCTACAAGGTGTCGATCATCCCGCGCGGTCGTGCGCTGGGTGTGACGATGTTCCTGCCGGAAGAAGATCGCTATAGCCTGTCCAAGCGTGCGCTGATCAGCCAGATCTGCTCGCTGTACGGTGGCCGTATCGCTGAAGAAATGACCCTGGGCTTTGACGGTGTTACCACCGGCGCGTCCAACGACATCATGCGTGCCAGCCAGATTGCGCGGAACATGGTGACCAAGTGGGGCCTTTCGGAAAAACTCGGTCCGTTGATGTATGCCGAAGAAGAGGGCGAAGTATTCCTTGGTCGCGGCGGCGGTGGTCAGGGTGCGAGCTTCTCTGGTGAGACAGCCAAGCTGATTGACTCCGAAGTGCGCAGCATCATTGACCAGTGCTACGGCACGGCCAAGCAGATCCTCACGGATAACCGTGACAAGCTCGACGCCATGGCGGATGCCTTGATGAAGTACGAGACGATCGATGCCGATCAGATCGATGACATCATGGCCGGACGTACCCCTCGCGAACCACGCGACTGGTCGGGTGGCGGCACCGGTACTTCCGGGACACCTCCGGTGGTCCAGGATGAGCGTCCGCAAACACCGATCGGCGGTCCGGCTGCTGACGTCTAAGGTTTGAAATGACTTCTGTTCAGTCCTCGACCCGGTTGCCTTGCGGCAACCGGGTTCTTGATTTGGCCCAGACGCATGTCATGGGTATTCTCAATGTCACTCCCGATTCCTTTTCTGATGGCGGCCGATACAGCCAGCTCGACGCGGCCCTGCGCCACGCCGAGGCGATGGTAGCGGCGGGCGCCACGCTGATCGATGTCGGTGGCGAATCGACCCGGCCCGGTGCAAGGGCGGTTTCGCCACTTGAAGAGCTGGAGCGCGTGGCGCCTATCGTTGAACTCATCAATCGCGAACTGGATGTGATTATTTCGGTTGATACCTCCACTCCGGCGGTCATGCGCGAAACCGCACGGCTCGGAGCGGGCTTGATCAATGATGTGCGCTCGCTGCGCCGAGACGGTGCCCTGGATGCGGCAGCCGCCACCGGATTGCCGGTGTGTCTGATGCATATGCTCGGTGAGCCGGGCGATATGCAGGACAATCCGAGCTACGGGGACGTGACCAGGGAGGTTGGCGAGTTTCTCGCTGAGCGCGTGGCCCAGTGTGCGTTGGTGGGAATCCCTGCTGAGCGGATTATTCTTGATCCGGGGTTTGGGTTCGCAAAAACCTTGCAGCACAATCTAAGCTTGTTCAAACATATGGAAGACCTGCATGCCTTGGGGCGGCCCTTGTTGGTTGGGGTTTCGCGAAAGAGCATGATAGGTCAGGCCTTGAATCGCCCGGTTGGAGAACGCCTGTTTGGTGGTCTGGCGCTCGCGGCGCTGGCTTCGGCCAAGGGTGCGCGTATATTGCGCGTCCATGATGTAGCCGAAACAGTGGACGTGGTGCGGATGATCGCCGCAGTGGAATCAGCCGAATAAGAATGATGGAGCACTTATGAGCAAAAAATACTTTGGCACCGACGGTATCCGTGGTCGGGTCGGCGAATACCCGATAACTCCTGATTTCATGCTCAAGCTCGGTTGGGCTGCGGGCATGGCGTTCCGCAAAATGGGCGCCTGCAAGGTGCTGGTCGGCAAGGACACCCGGATCTCCGGTTACATGTTTGAGTCCGCGCTCGAGGCTGGTCTGACGTCGGCAGGTGCTGACGTGATGCTGTTGGGCCCGATGCCAACGCCGGCGATCGCTTACCTGACGCGTACCTTTCATGCTGAAGCCGGTATTGTGATCAGTGCCTCGCACAATCCTCATGATGACAACGGCATCAAGTTCTTCTCCGGAAAGGGCACCAAACTGCCGGATGAAGTCGAACTGATGATCGAAGAGTTGCTCGACACCCCGATGACCGTGGTTGAGTCGAGCAAGATCGGCAAAGTTTCGCGAATCAACGATGCCTCTGGCCGCTATATCGAATTCTGCAAGAGCAGCGTGCCGACCGGTACCAACTTCGCCGGCCTGAAAATCGTGATCGACTGCGCTCACGGCGCGACCTATAAGGTTGCACCTAGCGTGTTCCGCGAGTTGGGTGCCGAAGTCGTTGTGCTTTCTGCTCAGCCAAACGGCTTGAACATCAATGACAATTGCGGTTCGACCCATATGGGGCAGTTGCAGGCTGCGGTATTGGCCGAACACGCCGATCTGGGTATTGCCTTTGACGGTGACGGTGATCGCGTCTTGATGGTCGACCACACAGGCGCCATCGTAGATGGTGACGAGTTGCTGTACATCATCGCCCGCGATCTGCATGAGCGCGACAAGCTGCAAGGCGGCGTGGTTGGTACATTGATGAGTAACCTTGGGCTCGAATTGGCCCTGGCGGATCTGTCGATTCCTTTCGTGCGTGCCAACGTTGGCGACCGTTATGTGATCGCTGACTTGCTGGAGCGTAACTGGTTGGTAGGCGGTGAGAACTCGGGTCATATCGTCTGCTTCAATCACACCACCACAGGTGATGCGATCATCGCGGCGTTGCAGGTGCTGATGGCGCTGAAAACGCGCTCGGAAGGACTTGCTCAGGCCCGTCAGGCGCTGCGCAAGTGCCCTCAGGTGCTGATCAATGTCCGGTTCGGCGGGGGCGCGAGTCCGCTCGACCATCCGGCGGTCAAGGAAGCCAGCGACCGTGTTACCCAGGCTATGGCCGGCCGCGGGCGCGTGTTGTTGCGCAAGTCCGGGACGGAGCCGTTGGTGCGGGTGATGGTTGAAGGCGAGGACGAAACACAGGTCCGTGGCTACGCCGAAGAGCTGGCAAAACTGGTTACTGAAGTTTCTGCCTGAATTCGGCTTGCCAGCCATGATTGTGTTGGGTAACATCTGCGCCCACTTTGACCGACGAGGTACAGCATGCGTCGCCCTATGGTAGCTGGTAACTGGAAGATGCACGGTACCCGCGCCAGCGTCGCTGAGCTGATCAATGGCCTTCGTCATCTGGCCTTGCCGAGCGGTGTTGATGTAGCGGTATTCCCGCCTTACTTGCATATCAATCAAGTGATTGATGGCTTGAACGGCAAGTCGATTTCGGTCGGCGCGCAGAACTCTGCGGTGGAAGCCATGCAAGGTGCACTGACCGGTGAAATCGCGCCGAGTCAATTGGTGGATGCAGGTTGTTCCCTGGTTCTTGTCGGGCATTCCGAACGCCGCCAGATTATGGGCGAGCAGGACGGTGTGCTGATTCGCAAGTTCGCAGCGGCGCAGGCATGTGGCTTGATCCCGGTGTTGTGCATAGGGGAAACCCTTGAGCAGCGCGAAGCCGGTAAAACTCTAGATGTTGTCGGGCGTCAGCTAGGCAGTATCATAGAGGAGCTGGGTGTAGGTGCCTTTGCAAATGCAGTAATTGCTTACGAGCCAGTCTGGGCCATTGGCACTGGGCTGACTGCTTCGCCGCAACAAGCGCAGGATGTGCATGCAGCCATTCGCGCTCAGTTGGCGGCAGAGAATTCTGAGGTCGCACAAGGTGTGCGGCTTCTATACGGCGGCAGCGTGAAGGCGGCCAATGCGGTCGAACTGTTCGGCATGCCGGATATCGATGGGGGGCTCATTGGTGGAGCTTCCCTGAATGCAGATGAGTTCGGTGCGATTTGTCGCGCCGCGGGAAACTGAAAAAATGCTGGAAACAGTCGTAGTCGTTTTTCATCTGCTGGGTGCATTGGGCGTAGTTGCTCTGGTATTGCTGCAGCAGGGTAAAGGTGCGGATGCTGGCGCGTCTTTCGGAGCAGGTGCTTCAAATACTGTGTTCGGAAGCCAAGGTTCCTCTACCTTTCTTAGTAAGTTTACTGCTATACTTGCCGCCGGTTTCTTCATAACCAGCTTAGGGTTAGGTTACTTTGCTAAAGAGAAAGCTCAGCAGCTGACTCAAGTAGGTTTGCCAAACCCGGCAGTGTTGGAAGTTCCAAAGCAACAACCGGCTTCTGATGATGTACCGGTGCTTCAAGAGCAAAAGTCGGCTACTCCAGCGACTGACGTGCCTCCAGCTCAAGAGCAAAAGTAAGAAGGGTTTCAAACGTAGTATTGCCGAGGTGGTGGAATTGGTAGACACGCAACCTTGAGGTGGTTGTGCCCATAGGGTGTAGGGGTTCGAGTCCCCTTCTCGGTACCAATTATCAGGAGAGCCCGCTGTTGCGGGCTTTCTTGTAGGTGGAAGGTTACATTGACCCTGTCAAGGATCGGTCGTATACTTCCGCCCCAGCTTTGTCGCGGGGTGGAGCAGTCTGGTAGCTCGTCGGGCTCATAACCCGAAGGTCGTCGGTTCAAATCCGGCCCCCGCAACCAGTTTAAGGAGCCCCTTTTAAGGGGCTTTTTGTTAGCTGGACACTTTCTACGCCGCTGTTCGACGGCGTTTCAAGGATGGGCGTTTCGCCCATTTTTTTATTTTGCATAGCATGCACATACATGCACGAGGGGGTTCAGGTGTCGAGCAAGCTAGAAGAGTTGCAGGCCTTGTTGGCCCCGGTGGTCGTGGCCCTGGGCTATGAATGCTGGGGTATTGAGTTTTCGGCTCAAGGTCGCCACTCAATGTTGCGCGTTTATATTGATAAAGAGGGCGGTGTGCTGGTGGACGATTGTGCCATCGTCAGCCGTCAGATCAGCGGTGTCCTGGATGTTGAAGATCCAATCGCCGTTGAATACACCCTTGAAGTTTCCTCGCCTGGCATGGAACGCCCACTGTTCACTATTGAGCAGTTTGCAAAATTTGCCGGTGAACAAGTGAAGATCAAGCTGCGCTCGCCTTTTGAAGGACGACGCAACTTTCAGGGCCTTCTGCGCGGTGTAGAAGAGCAGGACGTCGTGGTGCAGGTAGAAGACCATGAGTTCCTGTTGCCGATCGATATGATCGACAAGGCCAACATTATTCCCAGTTTTGACTGAGACGCGGATCCCGCGGATCCAATGGCTTGCGAAAGGCGAGGCGTACGATGAGCAAAGAAGTACTGCTGGTTGTTGAGTCGGTATCCAATGAAAAGGGCGTACCGGCAAACGTAATTTTTGAAGCGCTGGAGCTGGCCCTGGCCACTGCTACCAAAAAGCGTTTCGAGGACGAAGTCGATCTGCGTGTGGAAATCAATCGCCACACCGGTGCTTACGAGACATTCCGTCGCTGGACGGTCGTCGAAGAAGCAGACCTGGATGATCCGGCCATCGAAACCTGGCCGAGCAAGGTTGCCGAAACGCACCCGGGCGCCCAGGTGGGTGATGTAGTCGAAGAGAAAATCGAATCCATCGAGTTCGGCCGCATTGCTGCACAGACTGCCAAGCAAGTCATCGTGCAGAAAGTTCGCGAAGCCGAGCGCGCTCAAGTCGTTGACGCTTATCGCGAGCGCCTGGGGGAAATCATCTCCGGCACCGTGAAGAAAGTGACCCGCGACAACGTGATCGTCGACCTGGGCAACAACGCTGAAGCGTTGCTGGCTCGTGAAGACATCATCTCTCGCGAAACCTTCCGGGTTGGCGTGCGCTTGCGTGCGCTTCTCAAGGAAATCCGCACCGAGAACCGCGGCCCGCAGCTGATCCTGTCGCGTACCGCGCCGGAAATGCTGATCGAGTTGTTCCGCATCGAAGTGCCGGAAATCGCTGAAGGCCTGATCGAAGTAATGGCAGCCTCCCGTGACCCGGGTTCGCGTGCCAAGATCGCGGTCCGCTCGAAAGACAAACGCATCGACCCGCAGGGCGCTTGCATCGGTATGCGCGGTTCGCGCGTCCAGGCAGTGTCGGGTGAGTTGGGCGGTGAGCGTGTGGATATCGTCCTGTGGGATGACAACCCGGCTCAGTTCGTAATCAACGCCATGTCCCCGGCTGAGGTTGCGGCAATTATCGTTGACGAAGATGCCCATGCAATGGACATCGCCGTTGGCGCAGACAATCTGGCTCAGGCCATCGGTCGCGGTGGTCAGAACGTGCGTCTGGCTAGCCAGTTGACTGGCTGGACCCTGAACGTGATGACCGAATCGGACATCCAGGCTAAGCAGCAAGCAGAAACCGGCGACATCCTGCGCAACTTCATCGACGAGCTGGAAGTCGACGAAGACCTTGCACAGGTGCTGGTAGATGAAGGCTTCACCAGCCTGGAAGAGATTGCCTACGTACCGTTGGAAGAAATGCTCAACATCGAAGGCTTTGACGAAGAAACCGTCAACGAGCTTCGCGCTCGCGCCAAGGATCGTTTGTTGACCAAAGCCATCGCTACTGAGGAAAAGCTGGCAGACGCCCATCCGGCCGAAGACCTGCTCTCGCTTGAGGGTATGGACAAGGATCTGGCGATGGAACTGGCGGTGCGCGGCGTAATTACCCGCGAAGACCTGGCCGAGCAGTCTATTGACGACCTGCTCGACATCGACGGCATTGACGATGATCGTGCCGGCAAGTTGATCATGGCCGCCCGAGCCCACTGGTTCGAGTAATTAGGCGCGGCCTGAGGAGAGAAGTGCATGACGCAAGTCACGGTGAAACAACTGGCCGATGAGGTCAAAACACCGGTAGAGCGCCTGTTGCAGCAGATGCGTGAGGCAGGTCTGCCGCACACCGCCGCCGATGAAGGTGTGAGCGATAGTGAGAAGCAGTCTTTGCTGACTCACTTGAAGAGCAGCCACAAGGCGAAAGTGGAAGAACCGCGCAAGATCACACTGCAGCGCAAAACCACCAGCACCCTGCGTGTTGCTGGCAGCAAAAGCATCAGCGTTGAAGTACGCAAGAAGAAAGTCTTCGTACAGCGCAGCCCGGAAGAAATTGAAGCCGAGCGCAAACGCGAACTGGAAGAACGTCGCGCAGTAGAAAATGCTGCTCGTCAGAAGGCTGAAGAAGAAGCCAAGCGTCGCGCCGAAGAAGAAGCGCGTCGCCAGCCTGCTGCTGCGCAATCCGCTACTAACGACGCCGTTGCAGCCCCTGCTGCAGTTGCCGAGCCAGTACGCGAAAGCGCGCCGGTTGTAGCCGCTGCTCCAGCACCGTCTGCTGACGTTCGCAACAAGCAGAACGAACAGCGCCGTCCGGACAAACCACGCGCCGACGATAACAATCGTCGTGGCAGTGGCGATGGTGAGCGCAAAAACGCTCCGCATCGTGCTTCGGTTAAAGAGAAAGCGCCTGCTCCACGCGTTGCCCCACGTACTACCGACGAAGAAAGCGATGGCTTCCGTCGTGGTGGTCGCGGCAAGGCCAAGCTGAAGAAACGCAACGCCCACGGTTTCCAGAGCCCAACCGGCCCTGTCGTGCGTGATGTGCAGATCGGCGAGACCATCACTGTTGGCGATCTCGCCAATCAGATGTCGGTCAAGGCTGCTGAAATCATCAAGTTCATGTTCAAACTGGGTACGCCAGCGACCATCAACCAGGTGCTTGATCAGGAAACTGCTCAACTGGTAGCCGAAGAACTGGGCCACAAAGTGACCCTGGTCAGCGACACCGCCCTGGAAGATTCCCTGGCCGAGTCCCTGAAGTTTGAAGGTGAGACGTTCTCCCGTGCGCCAGTCGTGACCGTAATGGGCCACGTTGACCACGGTAAGACGTCGCTGCTCGACTATATCCGTCGTGCCAAGGTAGCTGCAGGCGAAGCCGGCGGTATCACCCAGCACATCGGTGCGTACCACGTTGAAACTGATCGCGGCATGGTCACTTTCCTCGATACCCCGGGTCACGCCGCGTTTACCGCAATGCGTGCCCGTGGTGCCAAGGCGACTGACATCGTGATCCTGGTGGTTGCAGCGGACGACGGCGTAATGCCGCAGACCATTGAAGCGGTCCAGCACGCCAAGGCTGCCGGTGTTCCACTGGTTGTTGCAGTGAACAAAATCGACAAGCCGGGCGCTGATCTCGATCGCATCCGTAGCGAGCTGTCGGTTCACGGCGTGACTTCGGAAGAGTGGGGCGGCGACACCCCGTTCGTATCGGTTTCGGCGAAAGTCGGTACTGGCGTGGACGAGTTGCTCGAAGCTGTTCTGCTGCAAGCCGAAGTTCTGGAACTGAAAGCGACGCCTTCGGCTCCTGGCCGTGGTGTGGTGGTTGAATCGCGTCTCGACAAAGGTCGTGGCCCGGTTGCAACCGTTCTGGTTCAAGACGGTACCCTGCGCCAAGGCGACATGGTCCTGGTCGGTTCGAACTATGGCCGTGTACGCGCCATGCTCGACGAGAACGGCAAGCCGATCAAAGAAGCCGGTCCTTCCATCCCTGTCGAGATCCTCGGCCTGGACGGTACCCCGGACGCTGGCGATGAGATGAGCGTGCTGTCGGACGAGAAGAAAGCCCGTGAAGTGGCTCTGTTCCGTCAAGGCAAGTTCCGCGAAGTCAAACTGGCTCGCGCTCACGCCGGCAAGCTGGAAAACATCTTCGAAAACATGGGTCAGGCAGAGAAGAAGACGCTCAACATCGTCCTCAAATCCGACGTCCGTGGTTCGCTGGAAGCGTTGAACGGTGCCTTGAACGGCCTGGGTAACGACGAAGTGCAAGTGCGTGTTGTCGGTGGCGGCGTCGGTGGTATCACCGAGTCCGACGCTAACCTGGCACTGGCCTCCAACGCTGTACTGTTTGGCTTCAACGTGCGTGCCGATGCTGGCGCTCGCAAGATCGTCGAGCAGGAAGGTCTGGATATGCGTTACTACAACGTGATCTACGACATCATCGAAGACGTCAAGAAAGCCCTCACCGGTATGCTGGGCAGCGATGTTCGCGAGAACATCCTGGGTACCGCTGAAGTGCGTGACGTGTTCCGTTCGCCGAAGTTTGGCGCGATCGCCGGTTGCATGGTTATCGAAGGTGTTGTTCACCGTAACCGTCCAATCCGCGTACTGCGTGAAGACATCGTTATCTTCGAAGGCGAGCTGGAATCCCTGCGCCGCTTCAAGGATGACGCTTCCGAAGTACGTGCCGGCATGGAATGCGGTATCGGCGTGAAGAGCTACAACGACGTCAAAGTCGGTGACAAGATCGAAGTCTTCGAGAAGGTTCAGGTTGCTCGCAGCCTCTAACTCGCGCACTTCAAGGGCCACGCCAAGCCGCCGCATGCAAATGCGCGGCACCGCGTCAGGACTCTAAACGCAACGCCCGGTCTGGCTTTTGTCAGGCCGGGCGTTTGCCGCTTTCAGACCCCTCGGGTTTCACCGTGGGGCAGTAACAGGTAACAAGACATGGCAAAAGAATACAGCCGTACCCAACGTATCGGCGATCAGATGCAGCGTGAGCTGGCACAGCTGATCCGTCGTGAAGTCAAAGACCCGCGCGTCGGTCTGGTCACCATTACCGCTGTTGAAGTCAGCCGTGACGTCGGTCACGCCAAGATCTTCATCACCGTGATGGGCCAGGACAACGCCGAAGACATCGCGCAAAGCATCAAGGTGCTCAACTCAGCCGCCGGTTTCCTGCGCATGCAGTTGGCTCGTGAAATGAAGTTGCGCAGCGTTCCGCAGTTGCACTTCCACTACGACGAAAGCGTCGTGCGTGGCGCGCACCTGTCGGCCCTGATCGAGCGTGCGGTGGCTGAAGACAATCAGCACCCGGTAGCGGCTGAACCCGAAGACGCCAAGGAGTAATCGGTGGCTCAGGTCAAACGTATCCGTCGTAACGTCAGCGGTATCATTCTGCTCGACAAGCCATTGGGGTTCACCTCCAACGCCGCGTTGCAGAAGGTTCGCTGGCTGCTGAACGCCGAGAAAGCCGGTCACACCGGCAGTCTCGATCCGCTGGCCACCGGCGTGTTGCCGTTGTGCTTCGGTGAGGCCACCAAGTTCTCGCAGTACCTGCTCGATTCCGACAAGGGTTACGAAACCCTGGCGCAACTGGGCAAGACCACCACCACGGCCGATGCCGAGGGTGAAGTTTTGCAGGAGCGTCCGGTGACCGTTGGTCGCGCAGATGTCGAAGCTGTTCTGCCGAATTTTCGCGGGCAAATCAGTCAGATACCGCCGATGTACTCGGCGCTCAAGCGTGATGGCCAGCCGCTGTACAAGCTGGCCCGTGCAGGCGAAGTAGTGGAGCGTGAACCGCGTTCTGTTACTATTGCGCGCTTGGAATTGCTGGCCTTTGAAGGTGATACTGCGCGGCTTGCGGTGGATTGCAGCAAAGGCACCTATATTCGCACCCTGGTGGAGGATATCGGTGAGCAACTCGGTTGTGGCGCTTACGTGGCTGAATTGCGACGTACCCAGGCCGGGCCTTTCACGCTGGCGCAGACGGTCACGCTTGAAGAGTTGGAAGCGGTACATGCCGAAGGCGGCAACGAAGCGGTCGACCGCTTCCTGATGCCATCGGACAGCGGCCTTCTGGATTGGCCACTGTTGCAGTTCTCGGAGCACAGTTCGTTCTACTGGCTTAACGGCCAACCGGTACGAGCCCCGGATGCACCGAAGTTCGGCATGGTACGGGTACAGGATCACAACGGTCGCTTCATCGGTATCGGTGAAGTGAGCGAAGACGGGCGCATCGCGCCACGTCGACTGATTCGGTCAGAATGACCGGACGAGGGTGGCTGTTAACAGGCACGGTCACTACTCATTTTTAGATACAGGGATTTGTCCCTGGCCTGTTGAAGCTGTTTCTTTGAAACAGTTTCCTGATAAAAGGATTGCCTCATGGCTCTCGACGTTCAAGAAAAAGCTCAAATCGTAGCTGACTACCAGCAAGCTGTTGGTGACACTGGTTCGCCAGAAGTGCAAGTTGCACTGCTGACCCACAACATCAACAAGCTGCAAGGTCACTTCAAGGCCAACGGTAAAGATCACCACTCCCGTCGTGGTCTGATCCGCATGGTTAACCAGCGTCGTAAGCTGCTGGACTACCTGAAAGGCAAGGATCTGGGTCGTTATCAGGCTCTGATCGGTCGCCTGGGTCTGCGTCGCTAATAAGCGATTGCGCTAGAGGTTGGTTGTCTGTCGTGCGCCAGTGGGTTTCCCGCTGGCACATGGCAGGCTCCCAGCCTCAAGTTTTATCTGGATAGTCGTTTTACCCTGGACAGGCGTTGGGCCGATTCCCGACATTGCCCAAGAATTTCGCAAGAAGACAAGTTCCCCAAGAGCCACAAAAGAAGGTAGGACACCGTGAACCCGGTAATCAAAAAATTCCAGTTCGGTCAGTCGACCGTTACCCTCGAGACTGGCCGTATCGCCCGTCAGGCCTCCGGCGCAGTATTGGTCACCGTTGACGACGACGTCAGCGTGTTGGTGACTGTGGTCGGCGCCAAGCAAGCCGATCCAGGCAAGGGCTTCTTCCCTCTGTCTGTTCACTACCAGGAAAAGACTTACGCTGCCGGTAAGATCCCTGGCGGTTTCTTCAAGCGTGAAGGCCGTCCTTCCGAGAAAGAAACCCTGACTTCCCGACTGATCGACCGTCCGATCCGTCCGCTGTTCCCAGAAGGCTTCATGAACGAAGTGCAGGTTGTCTGCACCGTCGTTTCCACCAGCAAGAAAACCGATCCGGACATCGCTGCGATGATCGGTACCTCGGCTGCGTTGGCTATCTCCGGTATTCCTTTCGATGGCCCGATCGGCGCTGCCCGCGTTGCGTTCCACGAAAGCACTGGCTACCTGCTGAACCCGACTTACGAACAACAGAAAGCTTCGAGCCTGGACATGGTCGTTGCCGGTACTTCGGAAGCCGTGTTGATGGTTGAATCGGAAGCCAAAGAGCTGACCGAAGACCAGATGCTGGGCGCGGTACTGTTTGCTCACGACGAGTTCCAGGTGGTGATCAACGCCGTCAAGGAACTGGCCGCCGAAGCTGCCAAGCCGACCTGGACCTGGGCTCCACAGCCAGAAGCCACTGCTCTGCTGGGCGCTATACGTGCCGAGTTCGGCGACGCGATCTCCCAGGCTTACACCATCACCATCAAGGCCGACCGTTACGCTCGCCTGGGTGAGCTGAAAGACCAAGTAGTTGCCAAGCTGTCCGGTGAAGAAGGCCAGCCTTCGTCCAGCGAAGTCAAAGCCGCTTTCGGCGAAATCGAATACCGCACCGTTCGCGAAAACATCGTAAACGGCAAGCCACGTATCGACGGTCGCGACACCAAGACTGTACGTCCTTTGAACATCGAAGTCGGTGTTCTGCCAAAGACTCACGGTTCGGCTCTGTTCACCCGTGGCGAAACCCAGGCGCTGGTTGTTGCAACACTGGGCACCGCCCGTGACGCACAGCTGCTGGACACCCTGGAAGGCGAGAAAAAAGACCCGTTCATGCTGCACTACAACTTCCCTCCGTTCTCGGTAGGTGAGTGTGGTCGCATGGGTGGCGCTGGCCGTCGCGAAATCGGTCACGGCCGTCTGGCCCGTCGTTCGATTGCAGCCATGCTGCCTGCTGCCGATGTGTTCCCATACACCATTCGTGTTGTGTCGGAAATCACCGAATCCAACGGTTCGAGCTCGATGGCTTCCGTTTGCGGCGCTTCCCTGGCTCTGATGGACGCCGGCGTTCCGATGAAGGCACCGGTTGCCGGTATCGCCATGGGTCTGGTTAAAGAAGGCGAGAAGTTCGCCGTCCTGACCGACATCCTGGGTGACGAAGACCACCTGGGCGACATGGACTTCAAAGTAGCCGGTACCGCCAAAGGTGTTACCGCGCTGCAGATGGACATCAAGATCAAAGGCATCACCGAAGAAATCATGGAAATCGCTCTGGGCCAAGCCCTGGAAGCGCGCCTGAACATCCTCGGTCAGATGAACCAGATCATTGGTCAGTCCCGCACCGAACTGTCGGAAAATGCTCCGACCATGATCGCGATGAAAATCGACACCGACAAAATCCGTGATGTCATCGGTAAAGGCGGCGCGACCATTCGTGCGATCTGTGAAGAGACCAAGGCTTCGATCGACATCGAAGACGACGGCTCGATCAAGATCTTCGGCGAAACCAAGGAAGCGGCTGAAGCAGCACGTCAGCGCGTTCTGGGCATCACCGCGGAAGCTGAAATCGGCAAGATCTACGTTGGTAAGGTTGAGCGCATCGTCGACTTCGGCGCATTCGTCAACATCCTGCCTGGCAAGGACGGTCTGGTACACATCTCGATGCTGAGCGATGCTCGCGTTGAGAAAGTGACCGACATCCTGAAAGAAGGCCAGGAAGTGGAAGTACTGGTACTGGACGTGGACAACCGCGGCCGTATCAAACTGTCCATCAAAGACGTAGCAGCGGCCAAGGCGTCGGGCGTTTAATCACCCCCGCTTGATTGCTTCAACGTTATAAAAAATGCCCCGCAGTGAAAGCTGCGGGGCATTTTTTTGTCTGTGAAACAGGGGGTGAAGTTGCTGGCTTTCGAACCCGGTGCTAGGTTTAGCCCACCGCCCGTGTAGCTCAGCCGGTAGAGCAGCGCACTCGTAACGCGAAGGTCGCAGGTTCGATTCCTGTCTCGGGCACCATTCCCCCTGTTATTTCACCTTTCTGCTCAAATCTTCCACGGTGCGTTTCAGCTGATCCAGTTGGTTGTCTTGATCGCTGACTTCCCGCTTAAGGCTGGACAGGTCGCTGGAGCTCGAGCTGGAACTCGATCCGGCGCTGCGCTTGAGGTCTTCCACCTGGCTGGCAAGCCTTTTCAAGTCGTTTTCCTGTTCATTGACGGTACGCTTGAGGTCGTTCACTTCGCTGGAGCTTGAACTTGAACTGGAGTTCGAGCCGCCGCTGCTGCGCTTCAGATCGTCCATCTGACTGGCGAGCTTTTTCAGACCGTTTTCCTGTTCGCTCACCGCGCGCTTCAGATCACTCACTTCGCTTGAGCTAGAGCTTGCGCTTGAGCTGGAATTCGAGCTGCTGCTGCGCTTGAGGTCGTCCATCTGGCTGGCGAGCTTTTTCAGTCCGTTGTCCTGTTCGCTGACCGTACGCTTGAGGTCGCTGACTTCGCTGGAACTGGAGCTGGAATTCGAGCTGCTGTTACGTTTGAGCTCGTCCACGGCCTTGGCAAGGTTGACCAAACCGGTGTTCTGTTCGCTGACCGTGCGTTTCAGCTCGTTCACTTCGCTGGCGCTGGAACTGGCGCTCGAACCACTGTTGCGTTTGAACTCGTCCATGGCCTTGGCGAGGTTTTTCAGCGCCGTGTCCTGATCACTGACGGTGCGCTTGAGTTTATCCACTTCGCTGGCAGTCGAATTCGAACCGGACACCGTGTTCTTTTTCAACTCTTCGATGAGCCGCGCCTGTGTACTGACGGTTTTCTTCAGCTCTTCAAGATCTGCCGTATCGGTTTTAACCATTCTTTGTAATTTTTCCACGTCTTCGATACTGAGGCCTGATTTGACCATCACGTCTGTGCCGTAATAGTTGTGGAAAACCAAAAATTTATCGGAAGAGTTTGCGCTGTCGAATTTGTACTCCAGACCGGCTTGAGCCGAATCGGGCATTGCCAGGCTGCCGAGAAGAAGGGCCGCCATGCTGGTTGCAAACAGGGTAGATGGAAGCTTGGGAAAATTGCGCATCACCGATTCCTTGTGAAGTGCCTATATGGCACATCGCTATGACTTTACCTTTTGAACGTTGTTCCTGGGTAGCGAGGGAAAATTTTCAGAAAGGCCGATCAACGGTTTTTTTGTAGATTTGATGTAAAAGTCCATATAAATCGTCGACCAAACGTCCTATATTCGGACGTTGCACACGTACCACTTTGCAGTTTTCAGATGATCCCCGAATGGTTCTGAAGGCCAGACAAACCGGGCTTCACACGGTTTTTTGCGTCAGAGAGATCCTTGATGATCCAGATCCATCTTCCATTCCCCAGATCAGCGAGAACGCCATGACCGTTAAAGAATTGACCCAAGAAGCCAGACACAAAGAAGCGCTGAAAAAGTACCTGCAGGAGTCGCCCCAGCTAGCCGACGAGATCAAGGACCTGCCGGCCGACGATCAAAAAGACCAGATCCAGTGGGCGTTCGAGGATGAGGCGGAGTCCCAGGGCTTGCAGCCATGGGAACTGACGCTCAAGTACACCTCGACCCCTGAAGAGTTCGAGGCTGCGCGCCTGGTGCTGCACAAGGAGGCGGCCGAGGTGTTAGGGGTCGAGTGGGAAGAGTACTGCGAGATGAACAATCTGGTGGTTTGAGAGCAGCTTCAGGCTTCAAGCGGTAAGCTGCAAGTACAAGCAAAACTGCTTGAAACTTGGAGCTTGCCGCTCGAAGCTGCGTTTTAGAGGCTTAAGCGCATCGACAGGTCGACAGCCTTCACATCCTTGGTCATCGCACCAATCGAAATGTAATCCACCCCGGTTTCGGCGATCGGCAGCAGCGTGTTTTCGTTGATACCACCGCTGGCTTCCAGTTTCGCCTTGCCCGCGTTCAGGCGCACGGCTTCACGCATGTCATCCAGGCTCAACTCATCGAGCATGATGATGTCGGCACCCGCCGCCAGGGCTTCTTTCAATTCCGCCAGGCTTTCCACTTCAATCTCGACCGGCTTGCCCGGGGCGATCTTGTGCGCGGCGTTGATGGCGTCAGGAATGCCACCGCAGGCGGCGATGTGGTTTTCCTTGATCAGGAAGGCGTCGTACAGGCCGATGCGGTGGTTATGGCAACCGCCGCAGGTCACGGCGTACTTCTGCGCCAGACGCAGCCCTGGCAGAGTTTTACGGGTGTCGAGCAGCTTCACCTGGGTCTCGGCGACAAAATCCGCCAGGTATTGCGCGCGCGTGGCCACGCCCGAGAGCAATTGCAGGAAATTCAGTGCGCAGCGTTCGCCGGTCAGCAGCGAGCGTGCCGGGCCCTCGAGGTGAAACAGCGCCTGATTGGGTTTCACCCGTTCGCCGTCACGCACCTGCCAGTGCACCGCGACCCGTGGATCGAGTTGCCGGAAAACGGCATCGACCCATGCGGTGCCGGCAATGACCGCGGCATCGCGGGTGATGATGGTGGCTTTTGCCAGGCGTTCGGCCGGGATCAGCTGTGCGGTGATGTCGCCGCTGCCGATGTCTTCGAGCAACGCACGGCGCACGTTGGCTTCGATTTCGGCGGTCAAATCGGCGAGACGTAGATTCGGCATAACGGGCTCCACAAACAAAGTGGCCCGATTATAGGGCCATGGCGCGAGGCAACCCAAGGCATCAGAGGCGTTCCCCTCACCTGCAAACCTGCATTTGGTCGATTCCCTTGAATCATCGGCACTAAGTCAACGTCTTTCCTATGCGTCTATTTCGATACGTAGCACAGAGTCTGCTGGTACACGGGAGCGCTTTTGCAAGATAATCCGCCTTGCTTTTGACGTCATGGCTTTGACGTTCGTTTGGATTTACGACTATTCGCAGAATCACCGTTTCAGGAGGCTTGGATGCACAACGACGGGAATGTAGTGCCTTTGCACAAGGCGGCTACCGGTCAGGCGACGCAATCGCCGCTCGCCCGCCTGCCTGTGATTCTGCTTCAGGTTCGCGACAAGGCCACTCAACAGCTCAGGCATGGTTTGCAGGAGCTGTTTGATAACGCCGACGACACGCTGTTCGAAATGGCTGATCGGGCCCGCAGCGATGTCGAGCAGAACCTCTTTTTCGAAGCCATGCGCGACTTGCGACTCAAGCGAAAAAGCATCGAACGCGGTTTTCTCGAACACTTCTTCGAGGCGTTCGTCAGCCTCTCGCAGCACGACAGCTCCCAGGCGGCCTTGCCTCAGGCATTGGCGTTTGAAACCGATGCATTGCCCAATGACGATCTGGAACGCAGCGTCGCGGTGGACGCCATGGTCAGCAAAGTGCTGAGCCGCGACGGGTTCGCTCTTGACCAACTGACAGCCCGACTCAGTGCTTTGCTGGGCAAGGCGCTGGACGATGAGCACAACCCGCTGGGGCCTGCGCGGCTCTGCGAGTATTTCTTGCAGGCCTGGCGCAACCTGGGGGTGGAGATCAAGGTCAAGCTGATCATTCTCAAACTATTCGATCGCTACGTGCTCAGCAGCACTGATCAGCTGTACGCCGAAGCCAATCAACTGCTCATCGCGACTGGCGTGTTGCCCGACCTCAAGCCCGCTCCCACGCGGCGAGCCAGCGATCATGCCGCCGCCAGCGCCTATGCCGAACCGATCGAAGTCGGCATCCACTCGGGCCATACACCGGTCGACGATGGCGTGCAGGAAGTCTTTGCCGCGTTGCAGGAGCTGCTGCTACACGTGCGCGGCAGTGTCGCGCCGACCCTCGAAGCCAGTGCCCAGACACAGCCCATTTCCACCCGAGACCTGTTGCGCCTGCTCTCGCACTTGCAGCAATACGTGCCGGCGCTGGCGACCCAGGACGACTTCGATCTGCGTAACCAGCTCGAACAGCTGCTAACCCGGGTCAGCGTCAAAAGCGGCAAGTCGCGCGTGGTCGGCGTGGCTGACGAAGACGTGATCAACCTGATCGCCATGCTCTTCGAATGCATCCTTGATGACCGCAACCTGCCTGACTCCCTCAAGGCGCTGATTGGTCGGTTGCAGATTCCGATGCTCAAAGTGGCGGTGCTCGACAAGAGCTTCTTCAGCCGGGCCAGCCACCCGGCCCGGCGTCTGCTCAACGAAATCGCTGCCGCCGCGATGGGCTGGGGGGAGTGCGATGACCACGAGCGTGACAGCCTGTACCTGCGCATCGAGCAAGTGGTCCAGCGCCTGTTGAACGACTTTGTTGATGATCCGGCGATCTTTTCCGAATTGCTGGCGGATTTTCTCGCCTTCACCAGTGATGAGCGCCGCCGCAGCGAACTGCTGGAACAGCGTACCCGTGACGCCGAGGAAGGCCGCGCCAGGACCGAACTGGCTCGCCAGCGTGTCGAGCAGGCGCTGAATCAGGCGTTATTGGGCAAAGTGCTGCCCCAGGCTGTGGTGGTCTTCGTGCAGGAGGCCTGGAGCAAAGTGCTGTTGTTGACCTGCCTCAAACATGGTGATGCGTCGGCGCAATGGCAGGCCGATGTGCAGACTATGGAGCAATTGATCTGGAGCGTGCAGCGCCATGACGAGCCCGATGCCGGCCTGCGTTTGTTGGCGCTGGTGCCCGGGCTGCTGAAGGCCTTGCGCGACGGATTGAGCAGCTCTGCGTTCGATCCGTTCGCCACCAGTGAGTTTTTCAGTGAGCTGGAAACCTTGCACGTGCAACTGTTCGAGCGCCCGGGTCAGACGGCTGAACAACCCGTCGACCCGCCGGTTATGGTCGAAGTGCTGCAGCAAATCGTGCTGCACACGGCGGACGAAGGCCTGGCCGATGTGGTGTCTGTGCGGTTGCCGGCAGACGATGCCGGTTTGCTTCAGGTCGATCAACTGCGTCCGGGCTGCTGGGTCGAGTTTCAGGAAGACGATGAAAACACCCTGCGTTGCAAGCTGGCAGCGATCATCGATTCCACCGGCAAATACATCTTTGTCGACCGCACGGGAATGAAAGTGCTGGAGCGCAGCCGCACCGGCCTGGCCCTGGAACTTCGCCGTGGCGCGGTGCGGGCGCTGGACGATACCTTGCTGTTCGACCGGGCCCTGGAGTCGGTGCTGGGCAATCTGCGGCGTCTCAATCGCGGCAAGTGATCGCGCCCCGAGGGCCTATCGCGGCATACTGGGCGCCAACACAGTCGTCGTTGAAGGAACCTGTATGCAGTTGGACCCCGCGAGCGGTTGGTGTCAGGGCGTGCGTGTATGCCGCTCGCCCAACTTCAATGCGCGCCCCTCGGGCGAAATTTCCCTGCTGGTGATCCACAACATCAGCCTGCCGCCAGCGCAGTTCGCCACCGGCAAGGTGCAGGAATTTTTCCAGAATCGTCTGGATGTCACGGAGCATCCCTATTTTGCAGGTATTGCTGACCTGCGGGTGTCTGCGCACTTTCTGATCGAACGTGACGGCACCGTCACTCAGTTTGTCTCTTGTCTTGAGCGCGCCTGGCACGCCGGTGTCTCGAGTTTCGAGGGGCGGGAGACCTGCAACGATTTTTCTGTGGGCATCGAACTTGAGGGCACGGATGATCTTCCGTTCGAGGACGCCCAGTATCAGGCGTTGACGACTCTGACCCGACAACTGCAAAGCACATTTACGGCGATCACGGCGCAACGCATCTGCGGGCATAGCGACATCGCACCGGGGCGCAAGACGGATCCGGGACCCGCGTTCGACTGGGCACGCTACCGCGCCGCCTTGGCAAAAGCCGCTTTGGAACAAGAGGAACAACGATGAGTTTTCTGGTGTTGCTGTTGGCCGTCTGGATCGAGAAATTCTCGGCCTTGCGCCATCGGGTCCAACGTGACGGCGGTTGGGTGCGTGAACTGAACAAGCTTGAAGTCAGCCCGCGCCTGATTGATCGGCCATGGCTGGTATTGGTGGTGCTGGTGTTGTTGCCGGTGGCGCTGCTGGGTTTGTTGCTGGTGGTGCTTGAGCCGGTGGCCTACGGGTTGCTGGCATTGCCGGTGCACCTGCTGGTGGTGATTTACAGTCTGGGTCGCGGCGATTTGCTGGCCGGCCTGGGACCGTTTCGCGATGCCTGGCGCCGGGAAGACCTGCAAGCCGCCGCCCATGTGGCGAAGCGCGACGTGGACATCTGCGCCGATAGCGGCGAGCAACTGCTTGAGCGGGTCGAAGGGCATTTGCTGTGGGAGGCGTACCAGAGCTTTTTCGCGGTGATTTTCTGGTACTTCGTGCTGGGCCCGGTCGCCGCACTGAGCTACCGGCTGCTGGCGCTGGCTGAAGAGCACGGGCAGAACCCTGCTGTGGTCGAGCGCGCTGCACAGTTGCGTCATGCGTTTGATTGGGTGCCGGTGCGTCTGTTGGCGGCCAGTTTCGCGCTGGTCGGAAATTTTGTCGCGGTCAGCCGCGTCATGCTGCATGAACTGCTGAACTGGAACATCAGCGCTGCCCAGTTGATCGAGAAAGTTGGCCTGGTGGCTGGCGAAATTCCTGCACCGGTCGTCGGACCGGACGGTATCAACAGCCTGGACCGGATCTGGGAATTGCTGCTGCGAGCGGCGGTGCTCTGGTATGCAGGTTTTGCGTTGTGGACGGTCCTTCCGTAAACCAACGGCTGTCTTGCGTGAACATCTTTGTGGAGAGGGGGCTTGCTCCCGCTGGGCGCGCAGCGCCCTCAAACGGCCAGGCGAATATGTCAGGAAAACCCGCTCGCCTGCATTGCGTCTGCTTCGCAGACGAGCGGGAGCAAGCTCCCTCGCCACAAGATGATCATCGATCTCAAGTCCGGCGATCTGCCGTTAACCTTAAGTTACAAAACCCTCAGCCGATTTAAGCTATACAGGGATAGCGCTGAATAGTGGCTATCTGCCGTCGACCCGCGCCTGCCAATAAAAATAAGAATCAAAAGGGAGACTTCCAGTGAAGAGCTTGCTCTATCCCGCCGTCGCGCTGATGAATCGCCTGAGCTTCGGCATGAAGTTCAGCCTGATCAGTGTGCTGTTCCTCGTGCCGATGCTGGTGACCAACTTCTATCTGGTCCGCGACTCCTATCGTGAATTCCAGGGCACACAAGTCGAGCTGCAAAGCCTCGACCTGCTCGGCAGCAGCCTGACCCTGCGGCGTGATCTGGAAACCCTGAACAACCTGGTGCAAATCAACGTCACCCTTGGCCAGTCCGGCAAGGCCGGTAATGTCGAGACGAAGATCAGCACTCTGGAGCAAAGTGTTCTGGCCCGCCTGCAAGGGCTGACGGCGATGACCACTGATCCGGAGCAGATCACGGTTTTCGATGGCAAGCGCGATGAAATGATCGCCGCGTTCAAGGCCCAACAAGCGGAAAACTCCCTGCAAAGCAAAAGTGGGATGATCGGCAAGTTGCTCGGCAGCGCGCAGATTTTCAGCCAGATCATCGCCAGTCAAGCCGGCCTCAGCCGCGATACCCAGAGCGACATGCGTCAGCTCAGTGAACTCATTACCAACGTCACTCCGCCTGTGACGCAGATCCTGGGCGACGGCCGGGCGATGGGTTCCTATTCGCTTGGGCAAGGTTTTCTGAATTCGTCGTCGAGCACCCGATTTGATGAGCTGCTGGCGCAGATCGAAAAGCTCCAGGGCGAATACGGTCTGAAGCTCAATGATGCATTGGGCTCCAGCAAAGCGGCGCGTGACACCCTGGCTGCCCAGGCCGAGAGCAGCAAGGCCTCGCTGAAAAAGGCCAGTGAACTGTTTGAAGAACAGGTGGTGATGGCCGACACCCTCGATGCGCCATGGCAGGCCTTTTACGACCAGGTCACCGGCCTGATGGACCAGACCTACCAACTCAACGAAGCCACCCTGGCATTCCTCGGCACCCAGTTGCAGCAGCGACTGGAGCAGAACCGCACCCACATGATCTTGCAGGCCGTGGCGCTGTCGGTGGTATTTGTGTTGATTTTCTACCTCTACGGCGGCTTCTACGCCTCGACCCGCACCACCCTCAAACGTCTGGGCGCGACGCTGGACAAAGTTGCAGCGGGCGACATGACCGTCACCTTCCGGGCCGAAAGCCGCGATGAGTTGGGCGAGTTGGGCGAGGTGTTCAACGGCACCGTGAAGAAAATCCATGACCTGATCGAGCGGGTAGGCCAGACCGTCAATGAGGTCGAGCGCCAGGCCGGACAAGTCGAAAGTGTCTCTGCCCAAAGCAACCAGGCGGTGGCGGGGCAGCGTTCGCAGATCGAGCAGGTCGCCACGGCCATGAACCAGATGTCTGCCACCTCCCTTGAGGTGGCGCGCAGTGCCGCCGCAGCAGTCAGCAGTGCCCACAGCGTCAACGACGAAACCATCAGCGGTCGCGGCCTGGTGGCGTCCCAGCAGGGCAGCATCGCGCAACTGGCCAGCGAGATCGATCAGTCGGTGCGGGTGGTCAACCAATTGGCCAGCGACAGTCAATCCATCAGCCGCGTGCTGGAAGTGATCAAGAGCATCGCCGAGCAAACCAACCTCCTGGCGCTCAACGCCGCGATCGAAGCCGCTCGGGCCGGTGAGCAAGGGCGTGGTTTTGCGGTGGTGGCCGATGAGGTGCGGACCCTCGCCAAGCGCACTCAGCAATCAACCGAAGAAATCGAGCAGATGATCACCAAGCTCCAGAATGGTGTCGGCGCGGCGGTGAAAGCCATGGGCGTCAGCCATCAGGTGGCCGATGGCACCGTCGGGCAGTCGGAAAAGGTCCAGCAGGCGCTGGAAAACATCCTCGGTGCCGTCGGCATGATCGTCGACCAGAACCAACAGATCGCCGCCGCAGTGGAGCAGCAGACCGCGGTGGCCCACGACATCGACCAGAACATCGTCGAGATCAACCGCGCGGGTGAACGTACCGCCGAAGGGGCGCACCAGACCGAGGATGCCAGTCGAGCATTGTCGGCCCAAGTGTTGGAACTCAAACAACTGATCAGCGCGTTCCGGGTCTGACGACACACAAGGATCAAATGTGGGAGCGAGCCTGCTCGCGATAGGGGTGCGTCAGTCAGTAATGATGTCGACTGACACACCGCTATCGCGAGCAGGCTCGCTCCCACAGGTTTTTGTGCAGGGCTGATTTACCAGTTGAACAACTCGCAGGCATTGGCCGTGCTCGCGGCCGCCAGTCGCTCGGGGCTGATCGCCATGATGCCGGCCAGCGCCGAGCAAATCGCCGGCAGGTGCGCCGGGCTGTTGCGCTGACCGGGAAACATGGCGGGCGCCATGTCCGGTGAATCGGTTTCCAGCACCACTGATTCCAGGGGCAGGTCAGCGAGGACGCGGTGCATGCGCAGCGCCTGCGGCCAGGTCGCGGCGCCGCCCAGGCCCAGTTTGAAACCGAGCTTGATGTATTCGCGCGCCTCTTCCTTGCTGCCGGCGAAGGCATGAATGATGCCCGCGCGTTTCAATCGAAACCGTTTGAGCGTGGCAATCACCGCGGCATGGCTGCGCCGCACATGAATCAGCGCCGGAAGATTGAAGTCCACCGCCAGTTGCAGTTGCGCGTCGAACAAGGCCTGCTGGCGCTCACGGTCGAGGGTTTCGATGAAATAATCCAGACCGATCTCGCCCACGGCACACAATTGCCGATGACCCGCCAGGCGGGTCAGCCAGTCACCGAGTTCGAGTAAATCGTCAGGGCGATGCTGGTCCAGGTACACCGGGTGCAAACCGAGCGCCGCATGCAGGTCGGGGTCGCTCTGCACCAAGTCCCAGACCCGCTGCCAATTGCCCTGATAAACCCCCAGCACCACCATCCGCCGTACCCCGAGGGCGCGGCTTTCGGCCAGCAGCGCCGTGCGGTCCTCGTCGAAGTCCGGAAAATCCAGATGAGTGTGGCTGTCAATCAGCTCCACGGTTCAGTCCTGGCGAATACGCTGCTTGAAGGTCCGCGCGATGGCTTGCACGCCGGGTTGGTAGTCGGACTGCTCGATGGCGGCCAGCGCCAGCGCCAGCGCCTTGTCGGCAATCAACTGATGCTGCTGGGCCATGGCATTGACCGGCAGCGGCAAGAAGTCCAGCAACTGCGTGTCGCCGAAGGTGCCTAGGCGCAGCGGACGGGTTTTCAGCGGGAAGTCGTGCAAGGCATCGAACACGCCTTGAAGCAGCACGTAAGACGTGGTCACCAGCGCATCCGGCAAATGCCCCAGGCGCTGCAACAATTCTTCCATCAACTGCTTGCCGCACTCACGGCTGAACGATTCGCCGTGCTCGATCAGCACGTCGCCTTTGAACCCGCTTAACGCCTCCTTGAACCCGGCGGCACGTTCCTGGCTGATGCTCAGCTCGGGGCGGGCACCGATCAGCGCGATTTGCTTGGGCAGCGGGTCGAGCAGACTGCGGGTCAGTTGCAGGCTGGCCTCGCGATCATCGCTGATCACCGAACAGAAATGCTCAGGCTCCATCACCCGGTCGATGGCGATGATCGGAATGCCTTTGGCCTGCAACAGACGATAACTGTCATCTCCGGCCGGCAGGCAACTGGCGACGATCAATGCATCACAGCGCCGGGCGCGGAACAGTTGCAGCAATTGCCGCTCACTGTCCGGCGCATCGTCGGAACTGGCGATCAGCAATTGATAACCGCGCGCCCGGGCGCCTTGTTCGAGCAGTTTGGCGATTCTTGCGTAACTGGGGTTTTCCAGGTCCGGCAGAATGAAGCCCAAAGTGCGGGTGTGCCGACTGCGCAGCCCCGCCGCCTGAGGGTTGGGCGTGAAGCCATGTTGTTCGACGACCGCACGAACGCGCTCGACGGTGGCACTGCTGATACGTTGCTGCTCGGCCTTGCCATTAATGACATAACTGGCGGTGGTAACGGACACACCGGCCAACTGTGCGATATCACTGAGTTTCAACTCGGGATTTCCTTGTTTGTTCGAGCTTGCCCCGACATTTTCGCCAATCCTACCCGATTCGGGCAGACGACCATTGTCGCAACGCTTCCGACAAGTTGGACTTCAAGGATGGGACATAATCGAGTAACGTGCCAATCATTCTAGATTAAACGTTTCAGCAAGCGTATTTTCTACGTTATAAGCGCATTTGGCCGGTTCTGCCGTGAAACCGCCAAAAATGATGACGAAGCGCCTAAGCTGGAATCATCCAAAACAATACCTGGCGCCCACAGACGCCAAAAAGGAGAAAGCATGCTCGAGCTCACCATAGAGCAGATATCCATGGGCCAGTCGGCTGTGGATAAGTCCGAAGCCTTGCAATTACTGGCCGGGCATCTGGTCACCGATGGCCTGGTGGCCGAGGGTTATCTCGCCGGTTTGCAGGCCCGGGAAGTCCAGGGCTCGACCTTTCTCGGTCAAGGTATTGCCATCCCCCACGGTACGCCGGAAACCCGCGATCAGGTGTTTTCCACCGGTGTGCGGCTGATGCAATTCCCCGAAGGCGTGGACTGGGGCGACGGCCAGATCGTTTACCTGGCGATCGGCATTGCCGCCAAATCCGATGAACACCTGCGACTGCTGCAACTGCTGACCCGTGCCCTCGGAGAAACCGACCTGGGCCAGGCCCTGCGTCGCGCCAGTTCCGCCGAAGCCTTATTGAAACTGCTGCAAGGGGCACCGCAGGAACTGGCGCTGGATGCACAAATGATCGGCCTTGGTGTCTCCGCCGATGACTTCGAAGAACTTGTATGGCGCGGCGCGCGTTTGCTGCGCCAGGCCGATTGCGTGAGTAACGGGTTCTCCGCCGTCTTGCAACAGGTCGAAGCGCTGCCGCTGGGCGATGGCTTGTGGTGGCTGCACAGCGAACAAACGGTCAAGCGTCCGGGCCTGGCGTTCGTCACGCCGGACAAGCCCATGCGCTACCTCGGCCAGCCCCTCAGTGGCCTGTTCTGCCTGGCCAGCCTCGGCGAGGCGCATCAGGCTTTGCTCGAACGCCTGTGTGCGCTGCTGATCGAAGGCCGTGGCCATGAATTGGGTCGCGCCACCAGCAGCCGTAAAGTCCTCGAAGTGCTGGGCGGTGAACTGCCGGCGGATTGGCCGAGCGCACGCATTGCCTTGGCCAACGCCCACGGTTTGCATGCCCGCCCGGCGAAGATCCTCGCGCAGTTGGCGAAAAGTTTTGAAGGCGAAATCCGCGTGCGCATCGTCGATGGCCAGGACAGCGCCGTATCGGTGAAGAGCTTGAGCAAACTGCTCAGCCTCGGCGCCCGGCGCGGTCAGGTATTGGAGTTCGTCGCTGAACCGAGCATCGCCGCCGATGCCTTGCCAGCCTTGCTGGCCGCCATCGAAGAAGGCCTCGGTGAAGACGTCGAGCCGTTGCCCGCCGTGAGCCAGCAGCGCGAGGTGTTTGCCGATGTCGCCGAAGTGCTCCTGGCGCCAGCGTCCGGCAGTCTGGTCCAGGCCATTGCCGCTGCACCGGGCATTGCCATTGGCCCGGCGCACATTCAAGTGCTGCAAACCATCGAATACCCGTTGCGTGGCGAGTCTGCCGCCATTGAGCGTGAACGTCTCAAGCAGGGCTTGGTGCACGTGCGCCGCGACATCGAAGGCCTGATCGAACGCAGCAAATCCAAAGCCATCCGCGAGATTTTCATCACCCACCAGGAAATGCTCGACGACCCGGAATTGACCGATGAAGTCGACACCCGCCTCAAGCACGGCGAAAGCGCTGAAGCGGCGTGGATGGCGGTGATTGAAGCGGCGGCCAAACAACAGGAATCGTTGCAGGACGCCTTGCTCGCCGAACGGGCTGCCGACCTGCGCGACATCGGTCGTCGGGTGCTGGCGCAACTCAGCGGCGTCGAAACCCCGAGTGAACCCGATCAGCCGTACATTCTGGTGATGGACGAAGTCGGCCCGTCCGACGTTGCCCGTCTCGATCCGACCCGTGTGGCCGGCATTCTCACGGCCCGTGGCGGCGCGACTGCTCACAGTGCGATTGTCGCCCGGGCGCTGGGCATTCCGGCCTTGGTCGGCGCTGGTGCGGCGGTGTTGCTGCTGGCGCCGGGCACGCCGTTGCTGATTGATGGTCAGCGCGGTCGCCTGCATGTGGACGCCGACGCGGCAACCTTGCAGCGCGCCACCGAAGAACGCGACACCCGCGAACAACGCCTGAAAGCCGCCGCCGAACAACGCCATCAACCGGCGCTGACCACCGACGGCCATGCGGTCGAAGTGTTCGCCAACATCGGCGAAAGTGCCGGCGTGACCAGCGCGGTGGAGCAGGGTGCCGAAGGCATCGGCTTGCTGCGCACTGAACTGATTTTCATGGCCCATTCCCAGGCGCCGGACGAGGCCACCCAGGAAGTCGAATACCGCCGCGTCCTCGACGGCCTGGCCGGTCGTCCCCTGGTGGTTCGCACCCTCGATGTCGGTGGCGATAAACCACTGTCGTACTGGCCGATTGCGAAAGAAGAAAACCCGTTCCTCGGCGTGCGTGGCATTCGCCTGACCTTGCAGCGTCCGCAGATCATGGAAGCGCAATTGCGCGCCTTGCTCCGTGCAGCGGACAACCGCCCGTTGCGGATCATGTTCCCGATGGTCGGCAGCGTCGATGAGTGGCGCCAGGCGCGGGACATGACCGAGCGTCTGCGTCTGGAAATCCCGGTGGCTGACCTGCAACTGGGGATCATGATCGAGGTGCCATCGGCGGCCTTGCTGGCGCCGGTGCTGGCCAAGGAAGTCGACTTCTTCAGCGTCGGCACCAATGACCTGACTCAATACACCCTGGCCATCGACCGGGGGCATCCAACCTTGTCGGCCCAGGCTGACGGCTTGCACCCGGCGGTGCTGCAACTGATCGACATCACCGTGCGCGCGGCCCATGCCAACGGCAAGTGGGTCGGCGTGTGCGGCGAGCTGGCAGCCGATCCGCTGGCGGTGCCGGTGCTGGTCGGTCTCGGCGTGGACGAACTCAGCGTGTCCGGTCGCAGCATTGCCGAGGTCAAGGCACGCATCCGCGAACTCAGCCTCAGCCAAACCAGAATTCTCGCCCAACAGGCCCTGGCCGTGGGCAGCGCCAATGAAGTGCGCGCATTAGTGGAGGCCCTGTAATGGCCA
Organism: Pseudomonas sp. GW823-FHT02C02; assembly: GCF_058797635.1. Classification (NCBI taxonomy): domain Bacteria; kingdom Pseudomonadati; phylum Pseudomonadota; class Gammaproteobacteria; order Pseudomonadales; family Pseudomonadaceae; genus Pseudomonas; species Pseudomonas sp. GW823-FHT02C02. The sequence continues at coordinate 141,800 of NZ_JBXAJV010000018.1, forward strand.
AAATCCTGACCCTGACGCTCAACCCGGCGCTGGACTTGACGGTGCAGTTGCCGCGCCTCGAGCCCGGCCAAGTCAATCGCAGCGACGAAATGCACACCCACGCCGCCGGTAAAGGCGTGAACGTGGCGCAGGTGCTCGCCGACCTCGGCCATCAGCTGACGGTCAGCGGTTTCCTCGGTGAGGACAACCTTCAAGCGTTCGAAACCCTGTTCGCCAAACGCGGTTTTGTCGATGCGTTCATCCGGGTGCCCGGTGAGACGCGCAGCAACATCAAACTGGCGGAAAACGATGGGCGGATCACCGACATCAACGGTCCGGGGCCGATGGTCAATGCGACGGCTCAGCAGGCGCTGCTGGATCGACTCGAGCAGATTGCGCCCGGTCATGACGCGGTCGTGGTGGCCGGCAGCCTGCCGCAGGGGATAAGCCCGCAGTGGTTGCAGGCGTTGATTGAACGTTTGAAAAACCTCGGTCTGAACGTTGCCCTCGATAGCAGCGGCGAAGCCTTGCGTGCAGCGCTCAAGGCCGGCCCGTGGCTGATCAAACCGAACACTGAAGAGTTAGCCGACGCGTTGGGCTGCGAGGTGATATCGGTGGCGGCACAAGCCGAAGCGGCGAGCCGTTTGCACGCTCAAGGCATCGAGCATGTGGTGATCTCCCACGGGGCCGATGGCGTGAACTGGTTCAGTGTCGGCTCGGCGATGCACGCCACGCCGCCCAAGGTCAGCGTCGTCAGCACCGTGGGCGCAGGCGATTCGTTGCTGGCCGGCATGCTCCACGGTTTGCTCAGTGCCGACACGCCTGAACAGACCCTGCGCACCGCCACGGCAATCGCCGCGATGGCGGTCACGCAGATCGGTTTCGGAATTGGCGATGTCGCGCAGTTGGCGCGGCTCGAACAGGGCGTGCGCATCCGCACCCTGACAGAACAATAAGAGGGTTTGTCATGAAACTAGCCATTGTTACGGCCTGCCCGAACGGCATGGTCACCAGTGTGCTGTGCGCCCGTTTGCTCGATGCAGCGGCCCAGCGTCAGGGCTGGAGCACCAGCGTCGAAGTGGTCGATGCCGCGCATCCGGAACGTCAGCTGTCGGCTGCCACGATTGAAGCGGCCGAGTGGGTGTTGCTGGTCACCAGTGCGCCGGTGGATATGTCGCGATTCGTCGGCAAGAAAGTGTTCCAGAGCACGCCCGCGCATGCCCTGCAGGATGTCGAAGCGGTGCTACGACGCGGGGCTGAAGAAGCTCAGGTGTATGTCGCGCCCGAAGCTGTCGAGCAACCTGCTACCACCGTTCAAAACGCGCCACGCCTGGTGGCGATCACGGCGTGTCCGACCGGTGTCGCTCACACGTTCATGGCGGCCGAAGCCTTGCAGCAAGCGGCCAAGCGTCTGGGCTATGACCTGCAAGTGGAAACCCAAGGCTCGGTCGGTGCGCGCAATCCACTGAGCGCTGCGGCGATTGCCGATGCCGATGTGGTGCTGCTGGCGTGTGATATCGAAGTTGCCACCGAGCGTTTTGCCGGCAAGAAAATCTACCGTTGCGGTACTGGCATTGCGTTGAAGCAAGCCGAGGCGACGCTGAATAAAGCGCTGGCCGAAGGCAAGCAGGAAACCGCGTCGACCGGTGCCAAAGGCCCGGCCAAACAAGAGAAGACCGGCGTCTATAAACACCTGCTGACGGGCGTGTCGTTCATGCTGCCGATGGTGGTGGCGGGCGGTCTGATGATCGCCTTGTCGTTCGTGTTCGGCATTTCCGCATTCAAGGAGGAAGGCACACTCGCCGCCGCACTGATGCAGATCGGTGGCGAGACCGCGTTCAAGTTGATGGTGCCGCTGCTGGCGGGTTACATCGCCTACTCGATCGCCGACCGTCCGGGTCTGGCGCCGGGGATGATCGGTGGCCTGCTGGCGAGCACCCTCGGTGCCGGTTTTATCGGCGGGATCATTGCCGGTTTCATTGCCGGTTATGCGGCGCAGGCGATCAATCGTTATGCGCGCTTGCCGCAAAGTCTTGAGGCACTGAAACCGATTCTGATCATCCCGTTGCTGGCGAGCCTGTTCACCGGCCTGGTGATGATTTACATCGTCGGCAAACCGGTGGCGGGGATGCTCGAAGGGCTCACGCATTTCCTCGACAGCATGGGCACCACCAACGCGATTCTGCTCGGTGTGCTTCTCGGCGGGATGATGTGCGTCGACCTTGGCGGGCCGATCAACAAAGCCGCGTATGCGTTCTCGGTGGGGCTGCTGGCCTCGCAAAGTTATGCCCCGATGGCCGCGACCATGGCCGCCGGTATGGTGCCGCCGATTGGCTTGGGTATCGCCACGTTTATCGCACGGCGCAAATTTGCCCAGACCGAGCGCGAGGCCGGTAAAGCGGCGCTGGTATTGGGGCTGTGTTTCATCTCCGAAGGGGCGATTCCGTTTGCCGCCAAAGACCCGTTGCGAGTGATTCCGGCGAGCATTGCCGGTGGCGCGCTGACCGGTGCGTTGTCGATGTATTTCGGCTGCAAACTGATGGCGCCGCACGGTGGGTTGTTTGTGTTGGCGATCCCGAATGCGATCAACCATGCGCTGTTGTATCTGCTGGCGATTGTGGCGGGGAGCCTGCTGACGGCGGTGGCGTATGCGCTGCTCAAGCGGCCGGAAGCTGTTGAGATGGCACTCGAACCCGCCAAAGCCTGACACCACGTTGTAGGAGCGAGGCTTGCCCGCGAAGACGGTTTAACATTCAACAAACAGGTGTCTGTCAGATCGCCTTCGCGGGCAAGCCTCGCTCCTACAGGGGGGGGCGGTGTCACACCGGTTTCATGCGCACGTGCTTTAGTTTTCCTTTTCAGGGAGAACACCATGAGCGAATTCGACCTCGGCCGTCGCCGTGTCATGCAAGCCGTCGGCGCCGGGCTATTGCTTCCAGGGCTGGCGCCGGCCGTTATCGCCTCGGTCAAGGACCGTCCGCAGCTCACCGATGGCGTGCAGTCCGGCGATCTGATGGGCGACCGGGCGATGATCTGGAGCCGCAGCGACCGACCGGCGCGGATGGTGGTCGAATGGGACACCCGCAGCCTGTTTGGCAACCCACGCCGATTCGTCTCGCCATTGGCCGATGCGCGCAGCGATTTCACCGCACGGGTCGAGCTCACGGGGCTGCCGGCCGATCAGGCGATTTTCTATCGCGTGTATTTCGAAGACGCCCAAAGCGGTGTCACCAGCGAACCCTGGTTCGGTCATTTGCGCAGCGTGCCGCAAACCCGGCGCGACCTCCGTTTTGTCTGGAGCGGCGACACCGTTGGCCAAGGCTTCGGCATCAATCCGGACATTGGCGGCATGCGCATCTACGAAGCCATGCGTCTGCGCCTGCCCGACTTCTTTATCCACAGCGGCGACACCATCTACGCTGACGGCCCGGTGCCGGCGCAACTGGCCACCGAAAGCGGCCGGGTGTGGCGCAATATCACCAGCGAAGCCAAGAGCAAGGTCGCCGAGACACTCGACGATTATCGCGGCAACTACCGCTACAACCTGATGGACGAGAACATTCGTCGCTTCAACGCCGAAGTCCCGCAGATCTGGCAGTGGGATGACCACGAAGTGGTGAATAACTGGTCACCGGGCAAGCAATTGGATGAGCGCTACAAGAGCAAAGATATCCACAGCCTGGTCGGTCGCGCCCGCCAGGCCTGGCTCGAATATGCACCCATGCGTTTGCAGAGCGCCGATGGCGGCGGGCGGATTTATCGCAAGCTCGGCTACGGGCCGATGCTGGATGTGTTCGTGCTGGACATGCGCAGCTATCGCGAAGCCAATGACGACAACCTCGGCACTGCCAAACCGTTTCTCGGTCGTGAGCAACTCGACTGGCTCAAGGCTTCATTGAAAGCCTCCAGTGCCCAATGGAAGGTCATCGCCGCCGACATGCCGATCGGCCTCGGCGTCCCCGACGGAGAAGTCAGCCCCGGTGTGGCGCGCTGGGAAGCAGTGGCCAACGGTGATCCAGGACCGGCCCAGGGGCGTGAGCTGGAAATCGCTGAACTGTTGGGCTTTTTACGGGCGCAGCAGGTGCGCAATTACGTGTTCCTGACGGCCGATGTGCATTACTGCGCAGCCCACCATTACCACCCGGACCGCGCCGCATTCCAGGACTTCGAACCGTTCTGGGAATTTGTGGCCGGGCCGTTGAATGCCGGGAGCTTCGGACCCAATCCGCTGGACAAGACCTTCGGGCCCGAGGTGGTTTTCGAGAAAGCACCACCGGCGCAGAACACCTCGCCGTTTGCCGGGTTCCAGTTTTTTGGCGAGGTGAATATCGATGGGCAGACGGGGGAGATGAGTGTGGTGTTGCGGGATCTGGATGGGGTGGCGGTGTTTGAACGCAAGCTTCAGCCAGCCTGACCGTTTTCACCAACAACACACAACCAATGTGGGAGCGAGCCTGCTCGCGAATGCGGTTTCACATTCAACAGCGTCGTTGTCTGACCCAGCGCTTTCGCGAGCAGGCTCGCTCCCACAGGGATTGTGGTGGTTCAGTAGACGTCGCGGCGGTAGCGACCCTGCTCGATGAGGCGGTCGACTTCTGCAATCCCGAGCACTTCGTTGAGTACGTGATCCACGCCTGAAGCCATCCCCTGCAAGCTCCCGCAGATGTAAATCACGGCGCCGTCAGCCAGCCATTGCTTCAATAGATCGGCCGACTCACGCAGCCGATCCTGCACATAAATCTTCTCGGCCTGATCCCGCGAGAACGCCAGGTCCAGTCGCTCCAGATCGCCTGAAGTCAGCCACTCCTCAAGCTCATCGCGGCACAGATAGTCGTATTCCCGATGACGCTCACCGAACAGCAGCCAATGCCGTTGCTGCCCATCGGCAATGCGTGCCTTGAGCAAACTGCGCAGTCCAGCCAGCCCGGTGCCGTTGCCCAGCAGGATCATCGGCACCGGCTCGGTCGGTAGATGGAACCCGCTGTTACGCCGCACTCGCAGGCTGATGGTGCCACCCACCGGCGCGTGTTCGGTCAGCCAGCCGGAGCCGATGCCCAGGCTGCCATCGGTGTGCATTTCCTGGCGCACGATCAGTTCCAGAATGCCGTCAGCCGCAATCGAAGCAATGGAGTATTCGCGCATGGCCAACGGCACCAGTGCATCGACCAGTGCCTGAGCGTGCAGGCCGACCAGATGGGTTCTGTTTTCTGGCAGTTGTCGGCTGGCGAGGGCGTGCTCCAGCGGTTGCGACAAGCCATTGAAGGTCACCATCGCCCGGCCTTCAATACCCAGGCCATCAAGGAAATGCTCGATTGCCCACGGGCAATTGCGGGGCAGGACTTCCACCAGATCCCCCGCCAGCCAACTGCTGGTGGTCGGTGCGGTGAGGCCCAGCAAGTACACCGGTGAGCCGCTGCTGTCCGGGTTCATCAACTCGCGGCGGGTCAGGGTCCAGTTGTCGTAGCTTGGCGCCTGCCAGGTGTCGACCGGTGCTTGCCCGGTCAACAGGCCGAGTTGCTGCTGCCAGTGACGCAAGGCGTAAGGGTCGCCGCTGTCGACTTCCACTGGGGCGAACAACGTCTTGCCGCCATGCTCGCCAAGCCAGGTGTGCAAGCGTCGGGCGAAGCCGCAGAAGTGGTGATATTGGCGATCACCGAGACCCAATACCGCGTAGTTCAGGCTTTCCAGGTTCGACGCCTGGCCCAGCACCTTGCGTTCGAAACCGCGGGCGCTGTCCGGCGCTTCGCCGTCGCCGAAGGTGCTGACTACGAACAGCGCATTGCTGGATTCACGCAAATCCTGTTCGCTGACATTCGCCAAGGGTTGGACTTTTACCGGCAGGCCGGCCGCCTGCAATTGCCCGGCGGTCTGCCACGCCAGTTGCTCGGCAAAGCCGCTTTGGCTGGCGAAGCCGATCAACCAGGCTGGCGCATTGTTGCCCGTTTGCGCGAAGTTTTTGCGGGCGTCCTTGATCTGCTTTTTCTTGCGGCGACGGTCCATGTACAACAACCAGCCAGTGACAAAGAACAGCGGCATGGTCAGCGCGGTGAGGGTCAGGATGATCCGCCCGACGATGCCGAAGTAACTGCCCACGTGCAGCGCGTAAATGCTGGTCAGCAGTTGTGCCTTGAGGCTCTTGTCACTGTAACGGTCATGCCGTTTGACGAGGCCGGTGGCCGGATCGAGGCTGATCTGGTTCAGCGCACGGTCATGGGGCGAGGAGTTCAACAGGTAGAAGACCGTCGCCGGTTGGCCGGCCACGGGCGGCATGCGGATGTTGTAGGCACTGAGTGCCGGACCTGCGGCGCTGTAGATACTGCTCCACATGGCGGCGTAATCGGCGGTGGGCGCCGGGCCGCTTGGGGCAGGACCTCGACCGCCGCGAACGCGCTCGTTCTGCGGAGAGTCGGACAGCAATTGGGTCAAGCCCTTGTTGTACCACTCATAGGACCAGGACAACCCGGTCAGCGCTGACAGGAGGTAAAACACCAGGCACCAGGTACCGGCCACCGAGTGCAGGTCCCAGTTGAAACTGCGGCCCTTTTTCTTCCAGTCGAGGGTCAGCCAGGCGCGCCAGTTTTTCCATTGGCGCGGCCAGCGCAGGTACAGGCCGGACAGGCAGAAAAATACCAGGATCAGCGTGCAGGCCCCGGTGATCTGCCGCCCGGTATCGCCCATGGCGAGGAAGCGGTGCAGTTGCAGCATCAGGCCGAAGAAGTCCTGACCGGTGGCTTCACCCATGAACTGGGCGGTGTACGGATCGAAGTAGCGCATCTCGCCCCGGCGTTCGCCCGGTGGCGGGGTGAAACTCACCCGCGCGGCGTTGCCGCTGTCGGTTTCGACCCAGAGCATCGCGACTTTCTTGCCGGAGGCGCCCTCGATTTTTTCCACCAGTTCGGCGGGCGGCAGGACGCCGGCAACCTGCTTCTCGACCTGCAACACAGAAGGATTGAGCACGCTGAGGATCTCATCCTCAAACGACACCATCGCCCCGGTGATGCCCATCAGGGCCAGGACCAGCCCGGCACTGATGCCGAAAAACCAGTGCAACTGGAACAGGGTTTTCTTCAACACGTCGCTCGCCTTGTTCGTTCGAAATAATCATCACGGCGCGCATTATGCCGTGGGTTGCTGAGAAACATTCTTTTTTACGTACAAAAGCCCCGTTCATGCAGATGAACGGGGCCTGACCTTATAGCGCCGGCTGCTTTATGTGGGAGCTAGCCTGCTCGCGAAGGCTGTAGCCGTCGCCACAGATGAGGTGCGGCAACCATCCATTCGCGAGCTGGCTCGCTCCCACATTGATCAGAAGTGGAAGTTGGTGCTCAGCAATGCCGTGCGGCCCGCCGCCTGGTTGGCGAAGTGGGTCGAGAAGGCTTTGTCGTAGTAGGTTTCGTCGGTCAGGTTCTGCACGTTCAGTTGCAGGTCGACGTTTTTGCTCAACTTGTAGGCAGCCATTGCGTCGTAACGAACATAGGACTCGACCATGGTGGTGTTGGCCACGCTGCCGAAGACGTCGTCGACATAGAACGCACCACCACCGATGGTCAGCTTTGGCGTGACCTGATAGGTCGTCCACAGGCTGGCACTGTTTTTCGGGGTGTTCGGCAGTTCGTTGCCATCGTTGGCTTTACCCAGCGGGCCGCCGTCGACTTGCTCGCTGTCCATGTAGGCGTAACCGGCGAAGACCTGCCATTTTTCGGTGATCTTGCCGCTGGCCGACAATTCGATGCCCTGTACGCGGGTTTTACCGGCGTTTTCATAGGACGTGGTGTCGACCTGGACGCGGGCGTTGTCTTTCTCGGTGCGGAAGATATCTGCGGTCAACGACAGGCGATCGTTCAGCAAGTCCCACTTGGTGCCGATTTCGTAGTTCTTGGTGGTTTCCGGCTCCATGTCGCTGCTCAGCAGATTGCCGTTGCGATCCGGAGTGCCGCCCAACGGGTTGCCTTCCTGACCTTCGCCCAGCGTGTTGCCCGGTGGCGTGGCGGAGGTGGCGTAGGACGCGTAGATGCTGCCGTTTTCGGCCGGTTTGTAAACCACGCCGAACTGGCCGGTCACGAACTCGCTGACGTCATCCCCTTTGGACGTGGTCACGCTGGATGCGTTGTAGGTTTTGTATTTGGTGTCGAAATGGTCGTAACGCAGGCCCATGTTCACCAGCCATTGCTCGGACAACTCGAGGGTGTCGAACACATACAGCGCGTAGGTATCGGACTCGGTATCAGTGCCGGCGTAGTTCCGCGAGATCGCACCGTTCCATGGGTCGTTCGGGTTCGGGTTGGCCAGCGAGGTGCAGTTGTAGCCGCTTGGCGCGCCGATCAGGGCCGGCGAGCAGTTGGTGGTCGACGCCGCGGTTCTCGGGGTGGTGTCGACGTTGACGTTGTACGAGGATTTCTGGCTTTCCTCGCGGCTCAGCTCGATGCCGGTGGCGAAGCTGTTTTTGAAGCCCGCAATGTAGACGTCACCAAACAGATCGGTCTGGTTCGTGGTGGTCTCGGTGTTGCTCACGCGGGTGTTGGCCCGGCGCCAGACGCTGCCGTTGTTCACGTTGCCCTTGCTGTCGTCCGGCTGGGTCAGGATGTAATCCTGCATGCTGCTGCCGTGGCGCAGGGTGTTCTTGACGGTCAGCGCATCGCTCAGGTCGTGCTCGATGGCAAAGGTTGCCGTGTCGGTGCGGCCCTTGCGGAAATCGCGATCCAGCCCGTAGAAGTTGCTGTGATCGCCGCCGGCGAACGGCTTGTCCGGATTCGACTTGGTGCGGGCGGCGGAACCTGTGACAGGGATGGTGTACGGAATGCCCGAGTCTGGCGTGTCGTTGCTTTCCAGATGGTAGTAATCGAGGTTGACCCGGGTGTCGGTGCCCAGGCCGAATGCCAGCGACGGGGCGATGCCCCAGCGGTCGTAGTCGACGCTGTCACGGCCGGCGACATTGCTTTCGTGGCTCATCAGGTTCAGACGGCCAGCGGCGGTGTCGGTGAACTGGTAGTTGCCGTCCAGGGTGTAACGCTGGGTCTGGTCCGAACCCCAGGTAAAACCACCGTCGAACGAGTCGCCCAAGTGGGCCTTTTTGCTCACCAGGTTAATGCTGCCGCCCGCCGCGCCACGGCCGCCAATGGCCGAGTTCGGACCTTTGCTGACTTCGATGGACTCTACGGCGAAGATCTCGCGGCTCTGCGAGCCGGTGTCACGCACGCCGTCCAGATAGGTGTCGCCCTGCGCGTCGAAACCACGAATGAACGGACGATCGCCTTGTGGGTTTCCACCTTCACCGGCACCAAAGGTGATGCCCGGAACGGTGCGCAGCGCATCCTGCATATTGAGGGCGCCGGTGTCCTTGAGCACTTGCTGCGGGATGACGGTGACCGAGCGCGGTGTGTCCACCAGCGGTGCGGTGTACTTGGGCGAGGAGGCTTTTTCAACGTTGTAGGAAGTCGCATCCTGGGCTTCGCCAGTGATGGAGGTCGCCCCCAGGGAAATCGCATTGCCCGGCGCTTTTTCGTCGGCCTTTTCGGCTGCGAAAACCATGTGGCCGGCAGAACCGGCCGTGATCGCCACGCCAATTGCAGACGCGAGCAAACGCGGTGAACTGACCGGTAAATGTGAGTGTTGGCGTGACATGTGAATTCCCCTCCCCAAGGATTTGAGGCCGCGGAATATAGGGTAGACGCGTATTTGTATCAATTGCGAAACGTTACTATTCGCGAGGAATTTACATTCTTTACAATTTGACCTTACGGTTTTTGATGATTCGTTCGTCGTGGGGGTTTTACACAGTCAATAAGAATCAATACCATTGCCGCCTCTTTACCTCCAGGTGTCCTCCCATGCTGCTGCACATTCCCGGCGTGTTCGCGAAAGAAGAAGTGCAGCGCATCCGCGAGGCTCTGGAGCAGGCGGATTGGGCCGATGGCAAAATTACCGCCGGCTACCAGTCGGCCAAAGCCAAGCACAACCTGCAGCTGCCTGAAGGTCATCCGCTGGCCAAGGAAGTGGGGGCGGCGATGCTTGAGCGGCTGTGGAAAAATCCGCTGTTCATGTCCGCGGCTTTACCGCACAAAGTGTTTCCTCCGTTGCTGAACTGTTACACGGCGGGCGGCAGTTTCGACTTCCATATCGACAACGCCGTGCGTCAGCCCAAGGGCGGTATCGAGCGGGTCCGCACCGACCTGTCGGCGACGCTGTTTTTCAGCGAAACGGAGGACTATGACGGCGGCGAACTGGAAATCCAGGACACCTTCGGCACCCAGCGCGTGAAATTGCCGGCCGGCGACATGGTTTTGTATCCCGGCACCAGTCTGCACAAGGTCAACGCCGTCACCCGCGGCACCCGCTATGCGTCGTTCTTCTGGACCCAAAGCCTGGTGCGCGAAGACAGTCAGCGCGCGTTGCTGTTCGAGATGGACGGAGCGATCCAGCAATTGACTCAGGACATGCCCGATCACCCGTCGTTGATCCGCCTCACGGGCACATATCACAACCTGTTGCGTCGTTGGGTCGACGTATGAGTTTCCAATTGCGCCGCGAGGAAGTCCTCGACGGTGATTCGCTCAAAGCCATGCTGGAAGAAAGCCCCGCTCGTGCAGCCCAGGCGATTCTGATCGCTGCCCGTGAAAATATTCTCGATGCTCAAGCCTTGCTCGGGCAGATTCTGCTGGACGGGAATGGCATCGGGCAGGACCAGCCGCTGGCCGTGCGCTGGTTCGGGATTGCCGCCCGGCGCGGGCATCTGATGGCGCGCAACATGCTCGGTCGTTGTCATGAACATGGCTGGGGGTGTGCGGCGGATGCTTCGGTTGCCGCGCAGCATTATCGAATCGCCGCCGACGCCGGGCTGGATTGGGCGATGTACAACTACGCCAATCTGCTGGCGACCGGGCGAGGTGTGATGGAGGATCAGGCGCAAGCGCTGAGTCTTTATCGTCGCGCCGCAGAACTGGGCCATGCGAAGTCGATGAACCTGTTCGGTCGTTATCTGGAAGAAGGACGGGGCTGTCCGGCGGATCCGCAAGCTGCGCGTGAGTGGTATCGACGCTCGGCGGTCGGTGGTGATTTTCGTGGGCAGTTCAGTCATGCCGCTGTGCTGGCCGACGAGGGGCATATCGAAGAAGCGCTGCGTTGGTTACGCAAGGCGCGGGACGGCGGAAATATAAATTTCCTGCGGGTGGCGAGTCAGACGTTGTTGACTGCGCAGAACGGGCAAGTTCGCGAATTGGCTACCGATTACGCTCAGCGCTGCGCCGACCTTGAGCGGGAGCTCGTCCCCCTGCAAGCGCTGTAGAGTGCCGGGGGGAGAGGATTTCAGACACAAAAAAGCCCATGACATGTCATGGGCTTTTTGATTGTCGCTTTAGCGCTTACAGGTAAAACGATTTCAACGGCGGGAAGCCATTGAATTCAACCGCGCTGTAACTGGTGGTGTAGGCACCGGTCGACAGCCAGTACAGACGATCACCGATGGCCAGGTTCAGCGGCAGACCGTACTTGTAGTTCTCATACATGATGTCGGCGCTGTCGCAGGTTGGGCCGGCGATGACCACTTCTTCCATCTCGCCTTTCTTCTCGGTCCAGATCGGGAACTTGATCGCTTCGTCCATGGTTTCGATCAGGCCGGAGAACTTGCCCACATCCGTATAAACCCAACGCTCGACGGCGGTACGGGATTTACGCGCCACCAGCACCACTTCACTGACCAGGATGCCGGCGTTGGCGATCAACGAACGGCCTGGCTCCAGGATGATTTCCGGCAGGTCATCACCGAAGTCTTCCTTGAGGAAACGGATGATTTCTTCGGCGTAGGTTTCCAGGCTGTTGGTGCGAGTGATGTAGTTGGCCGGGAAGCCGCCGCCCATGTTGATCAGCTTGAGGTGGATGCCGTCTTCTTCTTTCAGGCGTTCGAAGATCACTTTGACCTTGGCGATCGCCGCGTCCCAGACGCTGATGTCGCGCTGTTGTGAACCGACGTGGAACGAGATGCCGTAAGGCACCAGGCCCAGGTCGCGGGCGAGGATCAGCAGGTCCATGGCCATGTCGGTCTGGCAGCCGAATTTGCGCGACAAAGGCCAGTCAGCCGTGGTCGAGCCTTCGGTGAGGATGCGCACGTAGACTTTCGAACCCGGCGCAGCCTTGGCAATGTTGCGCAGGTCTGCTTCGGAGTCGGTGGCATACAGACGCACGCCCTTGTCATAGAAGTAGCGGATGTCCTTGGATTTCTTGATGGTGTTGCCGTAGCTGATGCGATCCGGGCCAACGCCCTGGTTCATCACTTTGTCGAGCTCGTAGATCGACGCGATGTCGAAGTTCGAGCCTTTCTCTTTGAGCAGGTCGATGATTTCGACGGCCGGGTTGGCCTTGACCGCGTAGTAGACCTTGGCGAATTCGAAACCGGCGCGCAGGTCGTCATAGGCCTGGCTGATCATCGCGGTGTCGATCACCACGAACGGGGTTTCTTGTTTGTCGGCAAACGCCTTCATTTTGTTGAAGGTATCGCGCGCGAAATAGTCTTCGACGTTGATCGACATGCTGGGAACTCCTACTGGCAAACTGAAATTAACAATGGGTGCGAGGGTGTGTCATCAATGAAATCGCGAGTGCGTTGCGCCTGAGCGCGTGCCAGGCAAGGCGCAGGCCGCCGCTAATGGTCATTCCCTTCGCAAGGCCTGTAACGCAGCATGGCGCGCGCTCAGGCACAACCCGAAGGGCCGGGCCTGCTTTTGCGCAGGGCTGCGTTGCTCGTCCCTTATTTGGAACAACCAAACCGCGGGCCTCGCGCCTTGCCCTGCGCAAAAGCAGGCTCCGGCGCACTCGTGATTTCATTGATGACACACCCTCCTGAACGTCCTCCGTATCCCCACTTTGGTTCGCCTACTTCCCAAGGCATGTCGCCGAAAGCAAAAAGGCCACGGGAGGCGGTGCTTTCCCTTGGCCTTGCTGTCTCGTCGTCAGTACTTGAGCCGGATGGATCGTTTCCAGCATGGACGTTCGGCGCGAACTTTAGGGCGTGAGGGGCTTGAGATCAACAAAAAATGTCGCGTTTTTGCACGCTTCCGTCGTGCGGTCCTGGATAGCTACTGATGTAACCGACCTGCATGACAGTGTGATGTTCCCTTGGTAGGGAAATTTGAGGGGGGCAGCGGGATTTGTGGTGCGCCATCACGATTCTGCTCGCGAAGGCACTAGATCCGGCGACAGCAGGGTTGGCCGACCCTTAGGGAAACTCTGAAAAAGACTTCCAAATCTGGTGAGATACGGCTGTCCCACGAACTGAACGGTTGAGCCCCGATG
>NZ_JBXAJV010000019.1:0-139126 GCF_058797635.1 Pseudomonas sp. GW823-FHT02C02
CCGCCACGATGAAGAGGATCAGGCCTGTATCCATGGGTGAGTTATCCAACAATGATTGGTTTCGAAAAGAAGTCGCTAATGTTGCCGCTGTTGTCGTTGACCAGAATCAGCGCTCTGCCGATGGCCATAATCAGCGCGACTGCGCCGTCGATCTTGTTGTCATCGCCTTGCTTGATCGGCCGCACGACGTCGTCGTTCCCCGGCAGGTTCTTGCCGATCACATTGGCGATGCACCAGGTCATGATCGGGTTTCCGTCGTGATGGAACCGGCCAGCGGTGATGGCAGCTTCGAGTTCCTTCATTGGGTCCGACATGTTGGTGTAGTTCTGCGTGATCGTGATCGGGTTGAAACCTTCGTCATCGAGGTCATGACTCAAACCCGTTGCACCGTGCGGGTCAATTGGACTCTCGCGTACCGGAGCCTGGTGGTTGGCTTCCTTGGTGTCCTCGAGGATCTCGCGGTAATCGATCTCGGCGCCGTCTGTAACGTCCAGATGCTTGGTGTTGATCCAGGCCTGGAACCGCTCAGACATGCGTTTGTTGTCACTGTCGTAAGCGGTGTCGTAAGGAACCCAGAACTTCGGCGCGACACTGTAGTAATGGATTTTCCCGTCGATCACACGCCAGAACACGCGAGCCCTTGAGTTCATGTCCAGCTTGCGCGCCAAGTCGAAGCTGGCAATCCACTCCTGACCCTCGAACTGCTCCAGGGTGAGCGTGGTGTCTTCGCATGACTTCCAGTCCTCCATGTTGAAGAAGCCGGATTTCGCGCTAACCCAGAGGTTCAGGTGCTTCGTTTTAAAGGTGTTGGTGAATCGGGCCGAGCGAATCGCTCGGGCCTGCTGGCTCTCCAAGTACTCCTGGAACACCGAAACCCCGTGGTTAGGGTTGGCCTTGGCCAGCATCTTCGGATCAGTCCAGTCGTCGCCCTCATCGAGCGTCCATATCCAACCAAACAGCTCATCGTCCGGGACGGTGCCCGCCAGCATCTCAATAACTTGACGGCGCTTGTCGTAGCACGGGCCTTCGATATCGGCGCCGGCGGTGGTGATGATGAACATCAGTGGCTGACGACGTGCGCCCATACCAGTAAGCATGGTGTCGTACTGAGCCGATGTGGGGTGTTCGTGGTATTCGTCGATGATGGCGCAGCTGGGTGACGCACCGTCGCCCGGGTTGCCAATCAGAGGCTCGAAGCGGCTGAAGTCGGACGGGATGTTCATGTTTGAGGCGTTCACCTCAATGCCAGCGGCCTGCACAAGCATCGGCGACTTACTGACCATCAGCTTTGCCGGGCGGAACACTTCCCAAGCCTGCTTCTCAGTAGTGGCCCCGGCATACACCTCGGCGCCGTACTCGCCGTCGGCGACGAACATGCAAATACCAACGCCGCCGGCGACAACGGACTTTCCATTCTTACGGGGGACTTCCCAGTAACTTTCGCGAAACCGCCGGAAGCCACCCTTCTTCTTGACCCAGCCATACGTGACGGCAATGCCGAACAGCTGCCAGGGCTCCAAGGTGATCAGCTGCCGCTTGAACGCCCACTCCCCTTTGGTGTGGGGAAGAAGCTGCATCAGGCGTAGCTTTTTCTCGGCCTTGGCCGGATCGAACTTGTAGCGGTACCCGCGCTTGCGGCTGGCGGCCATGTCGTCGAAGTGCCGCTGGATCGCCTGGTGGACATACCGGCAAGCCGGAACCTTTCCACGGAGCACGGACCTTCCCCACGCCATCGCCTTGTCGACGTTGGGGTGCAGGGCTTTGGTCATTAGGATCTCAACAGGTTGGCGAATTCGTTGGTTTCTTTCTCCTTGTTGCCGCCTATCAGCCGGGTCCGGCTGGCCGGGTCCAGGCCAAGCATCGAGCCGAAGGTAACCATCTGGCGCATCGTTTCGTTCGCCGCGGTCAGTGCCGGGTTCTTCATCGGCCCGCCGGTGGCACCGGTAACCACAATGCCGTGCACCTGGATTGATTCCTGCGCCATGCGCCAGTTGTCATACGCGCTGCAGAAAGCCTCGACGTTGTGAAGGTCTGTAATCGCCACGACGTTCTCGCGCAGCAGCTCCGGAACAATCATGTTCCACATGGTGGCAGCCCGAGGGCTGAACCACTCCGGTGGATCGATTTGAGTGATCTTGGAGAACTGCGGCTCATCCTTGTTTAGCGCACGCTTGCCGGGATTTCCGGCCAGTGCTTTCTTGGCCGTCGGCTTGGGTTTGCGACCACGGCCGGCGACCGTGGCGGTGCCCCCCATCGCGCAACTCCTGAAGTTTTAATTTCGCGGGCGTGCAAGAAAGGTTGAGGGCGCGGTCTAGAAGCCAAAGGCCCTGGACTTTCGACCCTCCCCCACCCCGTGGACGCGAATCCGTCTCATTTGGTCGAATTTCACTGTTTTTTCGAGGTTTTTCTGCTTTCAGCGCCGCGCATTGCCGAATCCACCGTCCTCGGCGGCCGTCTTGGCCGAGTGGCACGGCCCGCACAGGCTCTGCCAGTTGGTCTTGTCCCAGAACAGGACCATGTCGTTCTTGTGCGGGATGATGTGGTCGACATCGGTGGCCACGACCACCAATCCTCTGGCTGAGCAGTGCCGACACAGCGGGTACTTGGCAAGGAACCCGGCACGGGCTTGCTGCCACTTGTAGTTGTAGTGTCGCTTCGTGCTGCTCTCTCGTGGCTTGGCACGGACCGCACTCTTCAATAGGTGAGCGTGATCATCACAGTAGCGAGGGTTTCGGGTGAGTACGTTACAGCCCTGGGCGTTGCACGGTTTCTTCGGCCTCAGCGGCATGGCGTGCCATCCATGTAGGTCGAGGGCAAAGCATCGGGGTCTTCTTCACCCTCATCTGCCAGCGCCTGAATCAGGAGCAGCTGCTGCTCGGCCATCCTGTTGAGGATCGCTGTCTGCTGCTTCTGCTCGGTCAGCACCTGGGTCAGCAGGCTTTCCAAGTAGCTGAGCGGCTCGCTCATATGCAATGTCACTCCACTTCTTGATCCATTCGCGCCGGGCAGCGCATCCACTGCATGCCATGTGCTACCTCCTACCTGTGCTGCTGGGCAGCCGAGTAGGCGGCCTCGCACGCAAGCCCAGCTATTCGACTTCGGTCAAGCGCTTCCGCCAGTCTTCCCGCTGTTTCGTCAGCGCTTCGACGCAGGTCGGCGAGCAGAACGGTAAGGTCGGTGTTTGTCTTGCTTCCGCTGGCAACCTCGGCAGTACAGGACTGTCGCTTGGCGATGAGGTCGGTGATCTGCTGCTGCAGGCTGCGAGCCCGGCCATCAGCAATAACAACGGCAGCCGTAACGTGTTCAGTCTTGGCTTTCGCATCGTCGGAGACTCGGTTGATGTCTTCAGTGAGTTCGCGCTGTAGGCGCAGCGTGTTGGTCAGCGAGGTTACGCGGACTGAGGCAGTGTCGCGCTCTGCCGTAACGACTGCTCGGTCATCCTTCACGTTGTCCAAGCGCAGCGCCAAGTAGCCAATGGATGCCAGCGCAGCCAGTGCGAACCACAGCCAGATCGGGACCAATCGAAGCAGCGTGGTCATGGCCGCTTTCTCGAAGGAGCATCTCCGGCCTGGTCGGCGCTCGGCAATTTGTCGCAGCCCATGCAGTGTTCGCAACTGAGCGTGCGGCACAACCAGCCCTTCACCCTAAGCCAGTACGTGACCATAAAGATGTGACGCAGACCGGCTAGTGCCAAAGACGCATGCAGAGTCAAGCCGGCGCTTGTTGGCCCGAAGAACAACGTCTGATTGCGAGCCATAACAACGAAGCCGCTGATGGCGATCGCCGAATAAATCAGTTTGCCGAGGATGCCGTCTCTCACCTTCCCGCTCAGCACGCACCAGGTAGCCCATAGCGCGATCAGGCCACAAGCAATGGAGTTGATCAGTTCGAAGTTCATGGTGGATTACCTCCGCCGAACCGCTGGCGAATCAACGCCCAGAGGTCAGCGGCTTTGATGGCGCGGTTAATCGCCGCCAGTAGGGAGCCGCCGAATGTGCCCAGCAGAAAGCCAACCCCGGCGACGATGTTCGGCTCGGTGACGCCGAGGTAGTTGCTAACCATGCCGGTCAGGTAAAGGGCACACGCGACGCCGGTGATCAGAAAGATCGCCCAGGCACGCCAGTCGGTTAGGTCATCCTTGTGCCACCAGCTGGCGACGATGGCGCCAATCAATCCTGCGATGAGCCATTCGGCTTTGTCGATCAGGCGATGCAGAAGATCCATGCGCTCGACTCCGACTCAGCATGACTTGATTAGGATCGGCTCCAGCAGCACTCCCAGCTCGGGGCAATGGGTGTGGTGGAGCCGAAAACGAAAAAGCCCAGCGCGATGGCTGGGCTTGGGTTATGAGGCCTGTTTCAAGTTTTCAGTTGTGAAGCGACTTCAACTTATCTTTGCCGGTCTGGGTTAATCCGCTCATAAGGTGATGCGGATGAGGGAAACCATCCTCCTCACCTACTGCACCAGCAGAGTTGATGTAACCCTCCTTAACGAGATAGTCGACGGTAAGAAGATAGTGGGCTGTGAGTCCGAGCTTGACACCCCTGGCCTTAAGCTCGTTATGCAGGCCACCCGAATCAATGTCTCGCCTGGTAGCAGGGACCAGCTCATTCAACGCCGAGAGAATAGTCCTGCTCAATTGCCAATCAATTTCCATTTGTGCTCCTCAAGATAGCCAATCCGCTATGCAATGAAGATACACCTGCCAATGAGCACTTAGGAATGATGGGGATTGTGTGGACCCCAGAAACTAAAAAAGCCCGACACAGTGGCCGGGCTTTTCGTGTTCGCATCCTAAAGACGCAGAACCGCAATGTGGAAAACTATATTCTCATTTTCTCAACCATTCAAGCTGCCTCCGCAATCAATTCCGCTTCGTTGAGAATCACCCAAGCCGAGGCGATGGCAGTGTCTCGCTCGGCCTCCAGCCACTTGCGAATATCCGACCGCCACCGGTACAGCGTCTTCTCTGGTGTCGGTGTGTCGGCGTTGTCCCAAGTGTGCAGCGCCATGAACGCCTCAGGCAGTCGCGGTGTTGCCCAGGCGGTGACGCACTTCGTCCTGAACAGGTGGTGGGACTTGCCCGGCGCCGAGCGCGCCAGGTGAGCAATGGCCGCCATCCGCTGCTGCTGGGTTGAGCCGTCCAGGTCCACCATGAAGTGAGCCACCAACACCTGCCAGTGATGCGGCGCCAAGACACGGCGCAGGAGAGACCGAGTCATGCTGTCCTGGGTGAGCTGGTCGAACCGATCCATTGGGCATGGATTGTCGGCCCGCTCCGCCTCCCAAACATCCGGCTTGTACTTGTTCTGCCAGCCAGCCCCTTTGTGCAATGAAATGGAATCAACGTTCATTGCTCGCATCACGCCGTGCTCGGCGCTTCGGTAGACCGTCATCAAGCTGCCCTCCGGATACGGCGCGGCGGCGGGTTGTCGTCAAGGCCCAGAAGGTTGCGCAGCAGGCTGTCGGCGGTCTTGCTTTTGGCGTTCCCCTCAGCCACCCAGCGCTTGCAGTAATCGCCAAACCCGATGTTCACCCGGGTCGCGTGCCAACTAGCGACGATGTCCAAAAGGCAGGCCATTGCAGCAGCACCGCCGATTTTCTCCTTGGCCAAACCTTCGCCGGCGATCTTCAAAAACTTGCGCTCATGCTCGAGCAGGCTTTTGCGCGGCAATGCCGCTGTTACGTTACTCATCGCCGTCTCCTGGCTGGTTGTTGGGATTGGTACTGACCGGTGCTGCGGAGGCCGTTTTGTCCAAAAACCTCCTCCCTTGGGATGGATGCAGATTTTCGCTACAAGCCTCGGATTCAATGGCCTGCACGCTACTGACTGCGCTCCTGTGTCCTGCATATGTCTCGGAATGCAGCGCATTGAAACCATGCTGATCGAGGTGTTGATGCCACGCCTCCAGCGCCTTGCGCTTCATGCCCTCGGCGGTGGTGTGGATGTAGGTCGCGTCGAGATCCTTCATGGCGTGATTCAGCAGCATTTCGCCCACCATGTAATCGACGCCCAGATCAGCCCACGCGGTGCGGGCCACCTTGCGCAGGTCGTGGCTCGACCATTCGCCTTTGCCCACGCTGGCGAACACGGTGCACGCCTTGCTGGGGCTCAATGCCGATCCGCTGCTGCCAGGGAACAGGAAAGGCCCGGTGTAACGATTCGCTGCCTGCTTGGCCCGGTAACGCTGTAGGAGCGAACATGCCTGATCGGTCAGAGGCAGGGTGTGCTCGGCCTTGGTTTTGGTGTCATCTGCCGGGATGAACCATTGCCGCGTGGTGAGATTTATGTTCTTCCAACGCGCCAGGCGGGTCTCTCCCAGCCGCGTGCCGTGGCAAAGCATCATCATCGGCAACATGGTCGCCACCGGCACGACATCGAATTGCTCGGCGAACACCTGTAGGAGCGAAGGCAAGTCATCACCCCGCAAGCGCGCTGGCTTTGGCCTGATCCGCGTCCGGACGAAGTCAGTAAACTTGAGGTCGGCCATCGGGTTCACGTCCAGCAGGGCCAGGCGTGCGGCTTGCCGGAACGCAACCGCCAGTACGCCGTAGACCGAACGCACGAACGACAGAGCGAACTGCTCCTGCATTGGCCACATCAGCAGACGATCAAGGCTCGGACGGTCGAAGTCTGAGAGAACGATGTCCGCCAAACGTGGCACCAAGTGGCGCCGCAACGCTGATTGAGCGCTGGCCTTTCGCTTGTCAGACAACCCCCTATCGCGACTCATGCGGTCGGTGTACCAACTCAGCAGGTCGCCCACCGTGCTCCAGGCGCTGATGGTCGATGCTGCTTTTGGATCGGCCGACCGTCGCGTCAAGATGCTCGGTAGCGTGGCCAGCATTGCCTTGGCGCTGATGCCCGGATAATCGCCAGCCTTGCCCCACCTGCCGGCGATCACGACGTGCCAAGCGCCTCTGCTGCGGTCTACGGTCGAATAGCGAAAGCGCAATTCGCGATACCGAGGATCACGCAGCTGGCGGATATCTGTGTTCGCGTGCCGACGGATCTCGGCATCACTCAGGGACACTGCCAGCGTTTTCGGAGTGAGGGTCATGACCGCGCCCTCCCCTTGTATTGGCTGGCAAAGGGGCGGCCGGCTTCGACCTCCTCGTTGGAAGGCTCGCGGCCGGCGAAGTTGACGAACCGCGCAAACTGGCCCTGCTGCTGGACCAGGCACGAACTGACCGGCGCGTGCCTGCACTTGGGCATGATCAGTTCGGTGACTCCGTTCTGGCCCTCTTCGCTGTCCATGTCGCGGTGAACCAGGAGAATGCAGTGGGCGTCCGCCTCGATCTGTCCAGAGTCACGAAGGTCGGAGGCGATCGGCTTCTTCCCCGGGCGCTTGGTGGAATCGCGGTTGAGCTGGGCCAGCAGAATCACCGGCACATTGAGCTCCTTGGCGATGTTGACGATCTCAGTCGAGATCTTGCCCAGTTCAGCCGTGCGGTTGAACGCCTTGCCGTCCGAACCGATCAGCCCTATGTAATCGATCACCACCACGTCGAGACCATGGGCGCGTTGAACCTGACGGCAGATGCTGCGGATCCGTGCGACCGTGAGCCCGGACTTGTCGCTGACGTACAACGGAGCGTCCATCAGCTTGCTGACCGCGGAGGTAAGCCGAGGCCAGTCCTCATCCTGCAGTTGCCCATCATCGAGTTTGCGAAGGTCGACACCGCCAATTGATGCCAGCGCGCGGTTGCCCAACTCCTCCTCCGGCATTTCCAGAGAGAACACCATTCCAACCCCCGCACCGGAACAGGCGATGTGTTGCGCGATTTGCAGGCCGAGGGTTGTCTTGCCGCTGCCCGGGAGCCCGGCCACGATCGTGACTGTCTTTTTCCGTAGCCCACGGATCATCTTGTCCAAATCCACCAGTCCGGTGGACAGCCCTGATTGCACCGCCCCATTAAACTTGGCATCAATGATGTCGATGTTCCTGATGATCACCTCATCCATACGCTTGTAGTCCGGCTCGCCGGTGTCGAGGTCGCGCAAGTCCGCCATGGCCTGCTGAGCACTGGCGATAATCTCTGCCACCGGCTTGTTTTCACTTGCCGAGTCACGCACAGCGTCAGCTGCATCCACCAGACGCCGCAGCACCGCCCTCTCTCGGACAGTCCGCGCGTAGGCTTTCCAGTTAGCGGTGCTGGGCGTGTTCTTCGCCAACTCGCCGGCGTAAGCCAAGGTGATGGTTCCGCTCGGCAGGTACGGCTTGAAGTTGTGCAGCGTCACCGGGTCAATAGGTTCGCCGGTGCCATGCAGATCGATCATCACCTGGTAAAGCGCGGCGTTTTCCGGGTCGTGAAAGTCCGCCGGCGCCACGCTGCTTGTGATCGAATCGAACAGATCGCCGTCCAGCAGCAGCGAACCGAGCAGAGCGTGCTCCGCTTCATCGCTGTACAGCTCGCGATAGTCGTTCATGCGCGCCTCCGCTCGGACTTCCAAGTGAACCCGGCCAGCAGCGCCTTGTTCTCCCGCAGACGGTCGAGTGCCCGCTCGCCGATGTACAGGCCAAGCCCTTTGGCGTCCATGTTCGAGACCACCACAGTCGGCCTGACCAGTTGATAACGGCGATCAAACACCTCATGCAGTACCGACAATTCGTAAGAGGTACCGGCCTGGGCGCCGACTTCATCGATCACCAACAGGTCGAAGTCGGCCAGCTCGGCGATCACGTCACGCTCGCTGTACCCGGCAGCTCGATCCATCGATCCTTTGAATACCCGGATGATCTCGGCCGCCGAGGTAATGACCGCGACGGCGCCGAGCTGTCGAACGACTTGCTGGACGATGCTACTGGCCAGGTGAGTTTTGCCAGTACCTACGTTGCCGCACAGCAGCAGGTTCCGACCGTCCCGGAAGTGATCACCGAAGTTGTCGGCGTAGCCTTGGCAGATCGCCAAGGCCTGGCCCATTGCCGAGTTATCGACGCGGTAGTTGGCAAACATGCTGTCGGAGAAGCGTGGTGTGATGCCGGAGCCTATCAATGCGGTATTGATCCGTTCGGCTGCAGCGTGAGCCACGGCCTGCTGGTGCGAATCGCTGCCCAAGGGATCAACGCGGAGCGCCTGCCACTGACACGCCTTACACGGGCGAACCTGTGTCGAGCCATCAAACTGCTCGACCTCCGAGCGTCCGACATCGCCGTGCACAGGGCAGTTACCCGAAAACATGCGAGTTGCTGGAGAGCGGCGGAAATTAGAACGCGGGGCCATTTTCGCCTCCTTGGTACATGTCTGGCGTGTGTGTTGGCAGGTTGGTGTAGGCCGATTGCTTGCCGGTAATGGATGGCGTGAGAACGTCCGTCCAGCGCTCACCGTTGATCCAGGTCGAGGCGTTCGGAATGTACCGCCCGCCGTCTTTGGTCCAGTCATCGGAAACGCAGTGATCCCCCAAAGCAGTGATCAGGGCTTGGCGCAAACCTGCTTGGGGGTTCAGCTTCACCCAAGCCTTAAGTGCCTCCTTGCGACTTTTCTTTTTCGGATACAGCTTCCAGAACTGCTCAAATCCTTCCTCTGAAGATGCCTTTCCTTCAGCGGGTGCCGGAGGGGTTTTAATGCTCTTTGTATTGTTGCTGTGTGTATTGCTCCCCTGCGTGTTTCCCGAAGGGGGTTCGCCGCCTTTTCCGAAGGGGTTCGAAGCATTTCCCGAAGGGGTATTCGGAAATCCGAAGGGGTCAACAAGGCGCAGGCGGCGCTCGACTACACGCTTGCCTTCACGGATCAATTCAATGCGCACATGCCCTTTATCAACAAGTCCGCTGATGATCTCGGATACCCGGGATATGGATAGGTTGAAGAACTCAGCAAAGTGAGCGTTGGTGGCGTAGCAGCCGCGGGGGCCGGTGTCCAAACTCGCAATCTCGCCCAGCATGACTTTCTCAGTTGGCGACAACGTACGGTCCAGCCAACGCTCGGCCGGGATCCACACGCCTTGAAATTTGCGCTGTGTGTCGACGGTCATAGATCGAGCTCCCGCGTCACGCGGCGAACAAAGTCGTCGTACCCCTCGACCATCACCAGCCCCTGATTTTCAAGCGCCTCGCGATAAGCCTTGGCGCTGCCGTAAAGTACCCAGCGATCGCGCTCCGGGAGATCCTTGAAGTGTCCGTAGTACGGCCACGGGCCAGCAATAACAGATACCGGGCCCTTCTCTGCAGTAGTTGCTTGCGGTTGGGTGCTCATTGCATTGTCTCCCATGCGGGCAACTGTTCCACATCCGGTTCCAGCACCAATTCCTCAAGGCGGACCTGCATTACAGCGATGCGCAGTGCGTCCGCATCCATGCCCGTGAGGCGCCGGAGGAGAACTCGCAGCGCAACGCAGGCGTGAGCCACCTCAAACTTCGCATCGTGCAGGCTCCCCTCGCAGGCCTCACCGTCAAACAGAATCTCTTGCGCCAAGTCCGCACCGATCCAGGCCTTGTAAGCCAGCTGATCATTGGTGAATTGCTCCATGTGCGCATCATCGATCACCGTCGGCTCTGTAGATTGCGGCGTTTTGTTTTTGCTCATGCGGAAATCCTCAGGCGCAGCTTGAAGCGGCCTTGCTCGATATCAGGATGGGTGGCGCGCTCAGCGGTGACGAAGGTGCACTCTGCGGCGAACCGGTCGAAGCGGCGGGTGATGTCGGCCTTGGGCCAGATGGCGTAGGGCTGACCACCGTCGTCGGCGTGCTTGCTGCGGACCATGGCGAATGGGAGCAACGCACCGGGGATGTCACGCATCACGGCGTTGATCACCCACTGGGGGATACCGTGACGCAGGTTTATACGAGCGCGGATCGAGGTCATCGACTCGAACCCGGCGGGCATTGAGTCGAGGTAGCGGACTTGCTCGACTTGTGTGACGCGGGTTTCTATCCGATCCAGCGCTACCTGCTGCTCCCGCTGCTGACGTTCGACAGCCACAAGATGGTTCGCATTGGCCGCAGTGATTTCGGCCTGGGTCATTGGCCGTGCAGCTTGTTCTTCCAGATCGTGAAGGCGCCGAATCACTTTGTGTCGTAGTGGGATGCTGTAGCCGGTGATCAGGGTCTCGGTCAGTTCGCGATCAAGGCGAAACTCGACCTGCTCCCGATTCATGCTGTCCGAGTAGACCCCCTGAAAATTCAGGACATCTATTTTCAGCTCTGCAAGCATGCCTCGGATATCAGCCAAGACGTTGTCGTGACGCTTTCCGGTAAGTTCGGCGATATCGCGGGAGGACATGGTGACGGCATCGCCGCCATTGAATGGGGTGATGGTCATTGAGCCCCCCTTACAATCAAAGCGTCGTGTGCTGCACCCGCGTGACGATTTGGCCAAAGGAAGTTGCGAGACGCGAACGTGATCGACTCGAGTCGACTTTCAATCTCGGTAGCAAGCGGATTGCTCCAGCCGCCCAGGACCGGAACAACTTGCGCGAGCAGAATTGACCTGAGTTCGTTGAAGGCGGCGCGCGCTTCGTTCATTCGAGCCATATCTGTTGGACTGACGAGCGCGTCGCGGATGATTTCACCCTCGATAAAATCAGGGTGGATCTGTGACAGTGATGTACTCATGCCTGCACCTCCGCAGAGGTACGCGACACGTTTTCGGATTCGGCTTTTTGTGTCGCGTACCCGGCAGATGCCGTTTTGAACTGATCGATAGCTTGATCGATGCCAGAAAAACCGGTGTCGTCCAAAAAGCAGACGAGGTCTACCAGCACCTTCGTATCGCGGCCGCCAGTCCCTGCGTCATGAGCAATTGCGCGGGCGAGAGCAGCCAGCCATTGAAGGTTTTCCCGGGCACAGAC
Organism: Pseudomonas sp. GW823-FHT02C02; assembly: GCF_058797635.1. Taxonomy (NCBI): domain Bacteria; kingdom Pseudomonadati; phylum Pseudomonadota; class Gammaproteobacteria; order Pseudomonadales; family Pseudomonadaceae; genus Pseudomonas; species Pseudomonas sp. GW823-FHT02C02. Next base: position 11,787 of record NZ_JBXAJV010000019.1, read on the forward strand.
GAGCTGAAATTCGGCCTCGTCAGCCAGATCTTTAGCCGTAGGAGACTCGCCATTCATAGCGCGGTCTCCCCTGCTGCTTCAACGCCTTTTTGTACAGACCAAACCAGCGCGCTGATTGTCTCAGCCAGGAAGCCCAGTGTTGCCATTCCGTCGCAGTAGGACAGCTCGCCCATATTCAAGCTGTCGTGCATATGGCTGCATATCTGCCCCAATCCAGATGACAAGACCTTCGCGGTCTCAAGGGCATCTTCAGCAGCGATCCCCGGTGCAACGTGAAGCATCTGAAGTCCCGTGTTGTCGATCGGGGTGTTGCAAAAGCCGACATCTGCTGTCAGCAAGGCTTGCGCTGCAAGTGTGGTGGTGCTATTTTTTGGGTGCATTAATTCGTCTCCCTCGACGAAGATTCAAAGAAAGTCCGTTGGCGCGGACTGGTTAAGAAGGCTCGCGAATGCGGGCCTTTTTGTTGCCCGCGATTTAGCCGGACAACAAAATCGGTAGTTCTTTTGGCGGGGTTGTTTGCACTTGTAGGTGCTCTTGGCAGCCGTATTCTTTTTTCAGAATACTTGAAGTATCGCTTCGAAAACTTATTGTTCCACGGGGCAATTTCTTACAAAAACCTTTCCCCGGAAACGATGAAATCTCGAACGCATACAGCAAGTTATCGTCTATAGCTCGAACAAATATCATCCGTTTTACACGGAGGGCGTTTGCGAGAGCAGGCCCAGTACAGCCGAGGGAGTTGGCAACATTCGCCCGGCCGAACCTGGCTACCGCTTCACCAAGATCGAGAAGCACGACATCCGACTCGGTATCTTTCATTGCTCGATACCCACACTGGATGGATGAACAGAGCCGTCAGGCCCAGGTGCAGGCGGCGGCAATTCAGCGGAAGATTCACCTAACTTGTGGCGAGCTTCGACCCGAGCGATCAGGTCACACAGTGAAGAAGCCTTGATTGCGCCGCACGAAGCGACTTCAGCAAGAAGCGCTTTTTCAGGGCTTACCTTTTGGGCGCCAGATAACCAATAGGAAACCGTCGCCTGAGAAACACCAAGCGCCTTACCAGTCCGAGCCTGGCTACCAAAGTACTCAATAAGCGAAATGATTTTTTCAGCCACAGGAAAGGCCTCTGATAAGTCTTTTTATAGACTGCACAGAAGCAAACTTCTTTGCAACCCCATAAGTATTTTTATAGGATGAGCGGATGAATCTATCAGAACGCTTGAAACTCGCTCGGAAGAAGGCCGATCTGACACAGTCAATGCTTGCCGAGAAGGTCGGCATCGCACAGACCGCTATCAGCCAGCTCGAATCCGGTAAAACACTCAGGTCTTCGTACCTGATTCAGATCGCGCAGGCGTGTGGTGTTAATAGCGTATGGCTGCAATCTGGCGAGGGTGAAATGGAAGCGCCTGAAGACCAGACAGCATTAACTCACGCTGCGCTGAACGAGATATTCACCGGCGAACACGATGAGGATGCACATTTAAATTTTGCTATGCGCGAGAGAATTGAGGCCCTGAAGACAGCCAGCCGATACGCGCCATCAAACTCTCTACTCAATGTAGAAATACCGTACCTGATTGAGTTCGATGACCCCGGAATTCCAGGCCGGACGAAGGCTGAAGTGAGCGCTACCGCGAGTGTTCACCTGAGCGAAGATATCCTCAAAAAACAGGGCGTCGATAACGTCAATAGCATTGCCGTGGCCGTTTCTGGAAACGCAATGAGCCCAGTACTGAATGACGGAAGCACTGTCGTAGCCGATATGGGCGATACCATGATCGTGGACGGCAACATGTACGTTTTCGAGCATATGGGGCTGATTAAGGTTCGAGTTCTCTACCGACTCCCAGGGGGTGGGATCAGGGTCAGGAGTTACAACTCCGCTGAGCATCCGGACGAATTCTACTCCTACGAAGAAGTGATCAAGTCCCAGATCATCGTGATGGGCAGGGTTTTCTGGGGCGCCACGTTCTTCTGATACCTCGCACCGCACTCGAAAGCCCAGCCTTGCTGGGTTTTTTTTTGCCCGACTAACAGCATAACAAACCGAATTATAAAAATACTTCTTGCGCGGAAATATCAACGTGCTTATATTTTGACCCATCGCAACGCATCAATGGAGATGGGCATGAGCACGGTAATCAACTTCGGCAACCTGCAGGGAACAACCGGCGTTCTTGCTGAACAAGAGCTGCGTGCTGCGCTCGCGGTATGCGCGGGCCTCGCCAACAAGGAAATCGCCAGGGTTGTTGGGTGTGCTCCCGGCACCGTCAAAAAATCCATTGAGCGCATCTTTTACAAGCTTGGCGTAAGCAGCCGCTCGGCGATTCCCGCCGAACTCTTCTACCGTGGCATTGCGCGGCATTTGGTGGTGCTCGTCTGCGCAATCCTCACCGGCCATGCCGCGATTACTGACGACCACATGAGCCGTATCCGTCGCCCAGGCGAGCGCCGTATCGAAACCCGTGTGGCTGTCCGCCGGATTGAGGTCGCTCTAACCGCTTAACCCAAAACCGATTTTTGCGAAAGCCAACAGCGCGGCCGGGATTCGCTCGGCCTGGAAAAAAGGAGTAACCCCATGTTGATTCTCACCCGTCGAGTCGGCGAAACAATCCGCATCAACGACGACATTAGCGTCACTGTACTTGCCGTCACCGGCCAGCAAGTGCGTATCGGTATCACCGCGCCGGCCGCAGTCGAAGTTCACCGCGAAGAGATCTACCAGCGCATCCAGGCAGGTGTCCCACAGGTGAAAGGGGAAGCCCATGCCTAACTCACTCAAGCGACCGGTGATCGACCGAATCAGCATCGTGCTGCGCCCAGCTCATGGTCAGACACTGGAGCAGATCCAGCAGCACATTCAACTTGGTGCCCACGTTTCCATCGGCCGCGGATTGGCAGTAATAGCTGGAGCCAGCGACCGGGATGTGGTGACGCCAGCGATGGACGCTTCAGAGTTCTGCATCGACGATCACATCCAGATGGCTGTCGACGCAAACCGATACCGCTGGTTGCGTGACGGTGCGCTGGGTACTGGGTGCGCCAACGTGCCGATGGTGCGAATTGGGATGGGTGATCCGGTCGGCGGCGCAGATCTTGACCGAGAGACGGATGCGGCGCGTCTCAACTGGCCGATGGCGGATGACTTCGCGAATGAGGTGATGGCATGAAGGTATTGATCGTTTTCATCTTGCTACTCGCCTCCGGCCAAGCCAGCGCCTTCCAGGCCGAGCAAGTCATCAGCGTCCAGCACGACAGCCAGCGCGGCGTCACTTGCTGGATCGTGAACAACACTGGCATCAGCTGCTTGCCGGATAGTTCGCTCCCACAGAAGGCCACCCCATCAAGTGAGGCAGGCCGGGCTTCTCCGGTAAATTCAGCGTCGGACAAAGGCCAACCAGCGAAAACCCCGCTCCCACAGGATGAGAGGTTCCAGCTATGAGCGCGAGAGCATATAGGCCCACAGCCACGGGCGATGAGTTCGCCAGTTTGGGCGCGCGACTCGTCCGGCGAGGTCATGCGTTGCAGGAGCCAAGCACCACGGTACATGAGTTGGTCGCTTTGGCTATGGCGTGCGGCATCAAGCTAAAGATGCGTGCGATTGCCGAGTCGGAGGGGCGCAACGATGGCTAAGACAATTTTGCGGGTTCGCCAGGGCGCGATCGCCTACTACCTGAACGAGTCATCCACCGGCGCCAAGAACACTGGCCGGCGCTTCATCCTGAGCCGGACCAGTGACCATGGGAAGACGAAAGACGGTTGGGTCAAGGTCAACACTGGCGAGCACCAGGCGCTGGTGGATATTGCCGTACATGCAGATCGGTTCGCCGCCTGCGCCTGCCTGTACGCAAGCAAGCCGCATCGTCCACACGTTGACCGTCACCACATCCGTGGACTGGCAGGCAAATGGGAGGGAGTGGCATTTCCAGCGCGCTTGACGCACGGTCGTGACGCGACACAAAACACGCATAACGAAAACGTGTCGCGACACGCAGGGGGTGACTGATGGGGGCTGCTGAAAAATTGCCCGAAGAGGACGGCCACGACAAGGTGACCGAGAAGCGGATGGCAGAGCTGGTGGGCACCACGGCGAAGGCGCTGCAGCGAAAGAGAGAGCGGAAGATTATTCCACAAGGCGTCTGGTCGAAGATTGATGGCCGGATCATGTACAGCAAAAGGAGATATGACGAATGGATAGAAAGCCTATGGACCTGCCAGCCGGTGTTGAACTTGTCGGCCGGTCAATCCGAATTCGCTTCTCCTGGAACAAGAAGCGTTGCTGCGAGACGCTCCCCTACCCTCAAACCCCGAAAGGAATCGCAGCTGCGGCGAGCCTTCGTACTCAGGTAAAGCAACTAGACAAGCTCGGCGCGCTGACCCCGCAGAAGTACGCCGAGATATTTCCGGGCACGCGCAGCTCAGAGGTCCAGAGCGTGCCGATTTTTTTCGACTATGCCCAGGACTGGCTAGACAGTCTCCAGATCGTCGAGAGCACGCGGAAAAATTACCGCTCGACTCTTCAGAACTATTGGGTGCCCTACCTGGCCGACAAGCCAATCGACAAGATCACGCCCGTGATCATGCGCAAGGTCGTCAATGACATTCAGTGGACTTCACCTGTCCGTCGAAAAAATGCAATCAGGTTGGTGACGACCATCTTCACCCAGGCCGTCCGCGACGAACTGATCGTCCGAAATCCGGCTGCTTCGATTCCGCCTACAAGAGTACCAAAGCGAGATCTCGATCCGTTCTCGCGCACCGAAGCTGATTTGATGATTGCCAAGCTGTATGAACTGACGAGTGGTTTGCAGCAGATCTACGCCGTGTTTTTCGAGTTCTCTTTTTACACCGGCATGCGCCCGGGAGAGGCGATGGCTCTACGCTGGGCGGAAGTTGATATGCGCAAAAAAACTGCCCGCGTTTGTCGTATCCGCATATACGGGAAGATTCAAGAGCGGACCAAAACGAAGACATCGCGAGAAGTTTTATTGAACGATCGTGCATTCAAGGCGCTCGAAAAAGCCAGGCCACTTACAGCGGCGCGTTCTGATTATGTGTTCGCGCCGGAAGGATCGGGCGATAGAACAGAACTGTTCATCCGGTCTGAAACTGGTCCAAAACGCTACTGGTTGAGCGCGCTGCGAAAGTTAGGAATTCGGCATCGCAGGATGTATGACACGCGCCATACGTACGCAACGATGTGTTTGATGTCAGGCATGAACCCAGCATTCATTGCCGCGCAACTTGGACACAGCGTTCAAATGCTGCTTTCGACGTACGCCAAGTGGATCAGCTCGCCGAGCGATTGGGCAGAGCTTGAGAAGCTGGACAAAGTGGAAAGTGGTACAAAAACGGTACGAGCAAATCACCAGTAGCGACACACATGCCGAAATACAAAGGGCTTACAGTACATGTGCGGATTAGCTGGCGAGTTACGCTTTGATCATCAACCTGCGGACCTTGCAGCCGTTGAACGAATCACCCATCACCTGGCCCCTCGCGGCCCTGACGCGTGGGGCTTTCACAGCCAGGGGCCGATTGCCCTGGGCCACCGTCGCCTGAAAATCATGGACCTGTCGGACGGCTCGGCGCAGCCGATGGTCGACAACCAATTGGGTTTGTCCCTGGCCTTCAATGGCGCGATCTACAACTTCCCGGAACTGCGCACCGAACTGGAAAGCCTCGGTTATGCTTTCTATTCCGGTGGTGACACCGAGGTGCTGCTCAAGGGTTATCACGCCTGGGGCGAGGCACTGCTGCCGAAACTCAATGGCATGTTCGCCTTCGCGATCTGGGAACGCGACGCCAAGCGCCTGTTTATCGCGCGTGACCGTCTCGGCGTGAAGCCGCTGTACCTGTCGCGCACCGGCCAGCGCCTGCGCTTTGCCTCGGCCCTGCCGGCGTTGCTCAAGGGCGGCGACATCAACCCGATCCTCGATCCGGTGGCACTCAATCACTATCTGAATTTCCACGCCGTGGTCCCGGCACCGCGCACCTTGCTGGCCGGCATCGAAAAACTGCCACCGGCAACCTGGATGCGCATCGAAGCAGACGGTACCACTGAGCAGAAAACCTGGTGGACCCTGCCTTACGGCCCACACGCCGACGAGATGAACCTGACGCTCGAAGACTGGCGTGACCGTGTACTCGACAGCACCCGCGACGCGGTGGCCATCCGTCAACGTGCGGCCGTGGACGTCGGCGTACTGCTGTCGGGCGGTGTCGATTCAAGCATGCTGGTGGGTCTGTTGCGTGAAGTCGGCGTGGAAAACCTGTCGACCTTCTCTATCGGCTTCCAGGATGCCGGCGGCGAACGTGGTGATGAGTTCCAGTACTCGGACTTGATCGCCAAACACTACAACACGCAGCACCATCAACTGCGCATCGACGAAAAAGAGATCATCGAGCAACTGCCCGCGGCGTTCCGCGCCATGAGCGAGCCGATGGTCAGCCATGACTGCATCGCCTTCTACCTGCTGTCACGGGAAGTGGCCAAGCATTGCAAAGTGGTGCAGAGCGGCCAGGGCGCGGACGAGTTGTTCGCCGGCTATCACTGGTACCCACAAGTCGATGGCGCCGCCGATCCGTACGCGGCCTATCGCGATGCGTTCTTCGATCGCAGCTACGAGGATTACGCCGCCACCGTGCAACCGAAATGGCTGACGGCCAATGACGCTGCCGGTGACTTCGTGAAGGAACATTTCGCACAGCCCGGCGCCGAGGCGGCGGTGGATAAAGCCCTGCGTCTGGACAGCACGATCATGTTGGTGGACGACCCGGTCAAGCGTGTCGACAACATGACCATGGCCTGGGGCCTGGAAGCGCGCACACCGTTTCTCGACTATCGCCTGGTGGAATTGTCGGCCCGGGTGCCGGGCAAATTCAAACTGCCGGACGGTGGCAAGCAAGTCTTGAAAGAGGCTGCTCGACTGGTCATTCCAAGCGAAGTGATTGACCGCAAGAAAGGTTACTTTCCGGTGCCGGGCCTCAAGCATTTGCAGGGCGATACGCTGAACTGGGTGCGCGAACTGCTGCTCGATCCAAGCCAGGATCGCGGCCTGTTCAACCCGGCCATGCTCGACCGCCTGCTGACCGATCCGCAAGGCCAGCTGACTCCGTTGCGCGGCTCCAAGCTGTGGCAATTGGCGGCGCTGAACCTGTGGCTCAGTGAACAAGGAATCTGATCGATGAAACCCCACGCCACGGCTTACAGCCAACGCTTGTTGCGCGGTCAGTCCCCCTCCTATGAACGTTTGCAGGCACGGCTGGCCGAAGACGGCAGTGAACTGGGCGCGGCGCCGATTGCGGTGCATTGCGGCTGGGGCCGGTTGCTGATCGGCCATACCTTCCCGGACGCGGCGAGCCTGGCGCAAGAGTTGCTCAACGAGCAGCCCGGTGAGCGCGACATCGCCTTGTACGTGGCCGCCCCCCAGCAAGTATTGGGGCTGGAACCGGCGCAACTGTTCCTCGACCCTTCCGACACCTTGCGTCTTTGGTTCAGCGATTACCGTCAGTCAACCCGGGTGTTTCGCGGTTTTCGCATTCGCCGGGCGCAAAGCGAGACTGATTGGCAGGCGATCAATCAGCTGTACCAGGCGCGCGGCATGTTGCCCATTGATGCGAATTTGCTGACGCCGCGACATCAGGGCGGCCCGGTGTATTGGCTGGCCGAAGATGAAGACAGCGGCGCGATCATCGGCAGCGTCATGGGCCTCAACCATCACAAGGCGTTCAACGATCCAGAGAACGGCAGCAGCCTGTGGTGCCTGGCGGTCGATCCGCACTGTTCGCGGCCCGGCGTCGGTGAAGTGCTGGTGCGGCATTTGATCGAGCACTTCATGAGCCGTGGGCTGAGTTACCTGGACCTGTCGGTGTTGCACGACAACCGGCAGGCGAAAAGTCTTTACGCCAAGCTCGGCTTTCGCAACCTGTCGACCTTCGCCATCAAGCGCAAGAACGGCATCAATCAGCCGCTGTTTCTGGGTCCTGGGCCTGAGGCCGATTTCAACCCCTATGCGCGGATCATTGTCGAGGAAGCCCATCGACGCGGCATCGATGTGCACGTCGATAATGCCGACGCCGGGATGTTCACCCTCAGCCATGGCGGACGCCGGGTGCGTTGCCGCGAATCCCTGAGCGACCTGACCAGCGCCATCAGCATGAGCCTGTGCCAGGACAAAAGCCTGACGCACAAAGTGCTCAAGGCCGCCGGTTTGAACCTGCCCTCGCAGCAACTGGCCGGCAACGCCGACGACAACCTGGCGTTTCTCGACGAGCACGAGCGGGTGGTGGTCAAGCCTTTGGATGGTGAGCAAGGTCAAGGCGTCGCGGTGGATTTGCGGACAATTGAAGAGGTCCAGCAAGCCATCGAATCAGCCCGGCAGTTCGACAGCCGCGTGCTGCTGGAAAGTTTCCACGAAGGTCTCGATTTACGCATTGTGGTGATCGGTTTCGAGGTGGTCGCCGCGGCGATTCGCCGGCCTGCCGAGGTGGTGGGCGATGGTCAGCATTCCATCGGCGCGCTGATCGAAGCGCAGAGTCGGCGTCGGCAGGCGGCCACCAGCGGTGAAAGCAAAATCCCGCTGGACCATGAGACCGAGCGCACGCTGCAGGCGGCGGGTTATGACTACAACAGTATTCTGCCGGCCGGCGAGCATCTGTTCGTCAGGCGTACGGCAAATCTGCATACCGGTGGCGTTCTGGAGGATGTCACGGCGATCTTGCATCCGACCCTGATCGATGCCGCCGTACGGGCTGCGCGGGCGCTGGACATTCCCATGGTCGGGCTCGACCTGATGGTGCCTGCCGCCGATCAACCGGAATACGTGTTTATCGAAGCCAACGAACGCGCCGGGCTGGCCAACCATGAACCGCAGCCGACGGCCGAGCGGTTTGTGGATTTGCTGTTTCCGCACAGTCAGCCGGCAGTTTCCTAGTCACGGGTCGGCTGGACTGACGCCTTCACGGGCAAGCCTCGCTCCTACAAACAAACGCGTATTACCTGTAGGAGCGACGCTTGCTCGCGAAGGTGCCAGGTCAGGCACCCAACTTTTCCCTCATCGAAACCATCGATGTTCTTTACTCATCAGGAGTTTCCATGACCAGCAAAATTCCCGAACCGGATCTCAATTACCTGCAAAAAGTCCTGCTGGAAATGCTCGCCATTCCCAGCCCGACCGGCTTTACCGACACCATTGTGCGGTACGTCGCCGAACGCCTTGAAGAATTGGGCATTCCCTTTGAGATGACCCGGCGCGGCACCATCCGCGCCACGCTCAAGGGCAAGAAAAACAGCCCGGACCGTGCGGTCTCCGCTCACCTCGACACCATCGGCGCCGCGGTCCGCGCGGTGAAAGACAACGGTCGCCTGACCCTCGCCCCGGTCGGTTGCTGGTCCAGTCGTTTTGCCGAGGGCAGCCGCGTCAGCCTGTTCACCGACAACGGTGTGATTCGCGGCAGCGTGTTACCGCTGATGGCTTCCGGGCACGCATTCAACACCGCCGTGGATGAATTGCCGATCAGCTGGGATCACGTTGAGTTGCGTCTGGACGCTTACTGCGCCACCCGCGCCGACTGCGATTCCCTGGGGATCAGTGTGGGCGATTTCGTCGCCTTCGACCCACTGCCGGAGTTCACCGAAAGCGGTCACATCAGCGCCCGTCACCTCGACGACAAGGCGGGTGTTGCGGCGCTGCTGGCGGCGATGAAAGCGATCATCGACAGCGGTGAGGAGTTGATGATCGATTGTCATCCGCTGTTCACCATCACCGAGGAAACCGGCAGCGGTGCGGCAGCGGCGTTGCCCTGGGACGTCAGCGAATTCGTCGGCATCGACATCGCGCCGGTTGCGCCCGGCCAGCATTCCAGCGAACACGCGGTGAGCGTGGCGATGCAGGATTCCGGCGGGCCTTACGACTATCACCTGTCGCGGCACTTGCTCAGGTTGGCCAGTGAAAACGAGTTGCCGGTGCGCCGCGACCTGTTTCGCTATTACTTCAGCGATGCGCATTCGGCGGTCACCGCCGGGCACGACATCCGCACCGCCCTGCTCGCCTTCGGCTGCGATGCCACTCACGGTTACGAGCGCACGCACATCGATAGCCTGGCGGCGCTGAGTCGTCTACTCGGCGCCTACATTCTGAGCCCGCCGGTATTTGCCAGTGATGCGCAGCCGGCAAAGGGCTCGCTGGACCGGTTCAGTCATCAAATCGAGCACGACACGCAGATGGAAAGCGATACGCGGGTGCCGTCGGTGGATAGTCTGGTGGGGCAACGAACAGATAGCTGACCCGGGCTTTTTCATCGTCTGAGAGATCGCCTTCGCGGGCAAGCCTCGCTCCTACTGGTTATGTGTCGATGCACGAAACCTGTAGGAGCGAGGCTTGCCCGCGAAGGCGGTGTATCAGGTACCACATCAGGTCCCGGGCTAGCCGCAACCGATCATTCGCCGTAGCATCGCGCCATTGTTTAGCCGAGGTGCCTATGCTGATTCCCTACGACCAACTTGAAGTCGACACCCTGACCCGCCTGATCGAGGACTTCGTGACCCGCGACGGTACGGACAATGGTGACGACACGCCGCTGGAAACCCGCGTATTGCGTGTTCGCCAGGCGTTGACCAAGGGGCAGGCGCTGATCGTTTTTGATCCAGACAGCGAGCAATGCCAGTTGATGCTCAAGCACGATGTGCCCAAGCACCTGTTCGACTGAGGCGCTCAGCGTCTTTTGGTTTTCGCCAGTTTGACCTGGATGCGATCGTAGACCTCGGCCCGGTGCACATTGACGTTTTGTGGCGCTTCGACACCGAAGCGCACGCTGCCTCCGTTGACGGCGATGATGCGCACTGAAATGTTGTCACCGATGGAAATCATCTCGCCCACAACGCGACTGAGTACAAGCATGGCATTCATCCTTCAGGGTTACCGGCCCTCGAAGATGCCCGGCCCGCAGCCGCTCTTCAATGCAACAGCGGCAAATCAGTCCCGCCCTACAGCGCAGGAAGATGCCCCTTACGGAAACGTCTGACAAATCGTTTGAATGCCGCTTCAGGAAGCAGAGAAACGCGGGCCGAACAGAATCACACTGGCCCCGATCACGCACAGCGCCACGCCCAGCCAGTCTGAGCCCAGGGGACGAACTCGCTCGATCACCGCCAGCCAACCGATCGAGGCGACGATGTAAATGCCCCCATAGGCGGCATAGGCGCGACCGGCGTAAGTCGCCTCGACACGGGTCAGCAACAGCGCGAACAACGTCAGGCTGAGCAGCGCCGGCACCACCCACCACATGCTCTTACCTTGGCGCAGCCACATCCAGAAGGCGAAGCAGCCGGCGATTTCGAACAGCGCCGCGAGGAAAAACCACAGGTAATTGAGCATGCACACGTCTCGTAAGGATGACCGGTTGCGGCCACCCTAACGACGGTGTTGCGCACGGGCAAGTTCAGCCTGCGTTTTGTTTGGCCTTGGCGCGCATTTTGTCGGCCATGGTGGTCATTTCGTTGTAAAGCAGTTGCGGGTTCTTCTGCTTGAGTGCCCAGGCCATGCGGCCCTGCTCGTGGGGCAGGATCATGAATTCACCGGCGGCGACGTGCTCATAGATGTAATCGGCAATGTCCGTCGCGGTGATCGGCGAACTCTCCAGCAGTTTGCCGACCTGGGCTTTCATGGCCGGAGTCGGGCCACGGAAGGAATCCAGCAGGTTGGTCTGGAAGAACGACGGGCAGACCACGTGCACGCCCACTTCCTGTTGCGCCAATTCGACCAGCAGGCTTTCGGACAGGGCCACTACGCCGGCCTTGGCCACGTTGTAGTTGCTCATGGCCGGGCCTTGCATGAGAGCGGCCATGGACGCGATGTTGATGATTTTGCCTTTGCTTTTTTCCAGCAGCGGCAGGAAGGCCTTGCAGCCCTTGACCACGCCCATCAGGTTGATCGCGATCTGCCAGTCCCAATCTTCCAGGGACAGTTCACTGAAGAACCCGCCCGAGGCCACGCCAGCGTTGTTGACGATGACATCGATGCCGCCAAGTTTCTCTTCGCAGGCCTGGGCGAAAGCGGTCAGTTGGCTGTAATCGCGCACATCGCAACGCTGGATAAAACCGTCGCCACCCGCTTCGCGAACCAGCTTCAGGGTTTCCTGCAGACCGGGTTCGCTGACATCCGACAAGGCCAGCTGCCAGCCTTCACGCGCCCAGCGCAGCGCGATTTCGCGACCCAGGCCTGAGCCCGCGCCAGTGATCATCATGCGATTTTGCATAGCAAACAGCCTTGTTGTTCTGGGGAAGATGCGCTGAGTGTAGCGAAGGACATTGCGCGACCCACGCTCCATCAGATTGCTGAATGGTCCGAGCAAACCGAGGGAGCGCCGGAATCAACTAACACCGCCAAAAACGAAATAAGGCTTTCTTCGAAAAACATTAAAAAAACTTGGAATTTTCCGACGCACGCGACAGTCGGATTTTGTAAGCAGCTCGGGTTTATTGCAGTCCGACTGACAGTTAAAAGCTAGGTCATTCCAGAACACTTCCAACAAGGAAATAGACATGGGCACAATTCTTATCGTAATTCTGATTCTCCTGCTGGTAGGTGGTTTGCCGGTCTTTCCACACTCCAGAAGTTGGGGTTATGGCCCGTCGGGTATCATCGGCGTGGTGTTGGTGGTGCTGTTGATTCTGCTGTTACTTGGCAAGATATAAAGATTTAACAGCAAAAAAAAAGAGGCCCTCGAAGGGCCTCTTTTTTATTGCGCCGAAAACTTAGTCCGGCTTGCCGTCAACCACACCGGCGGTGTTGTCGATCAGGCTCTTGGTGGCCGTCTGGATGAACGACTCGAGTTTCTGCTTGAGGGCCGCTTCGTCAGCCGACGCCGGAATCAGTTCGCCTTTCGAATTGGCGCCCAGTTCGTACTGATACAACTTGGGCGGCATTTCCTTAGGCAGCACCAACACGCGATCCGCGGTCAGCAACGCTACGGTTTGATCGCTGCCCGATGGCTTGATTACGCCGAAGCCCTTGTCGCCTTCCGGCAGGTTCAGCAAGTCACGCCCCCAGCACTGGTGAATCACGTCGCCACCGATACGCCCCATGATGGTCGGCACGATGTCGATCTGGGTGCCCACGGTGTGGTCAACCTGGCCGAATTTTTCCTGCACGCCCGGCCCGATCAGCAGCATCGGTACGTTGAATCGGCCCAGGTCCATTTCGGTGATCTGCTGCTCGTTGCCGAAACCATGGTCGCCGACCACCACGAACAGGGTTTCCTTGAAGTACGGCTCTTTACGCGCCTGCTCGAAGAACTGACCCAGCGCCCAGTCGGAGTAGCGCATGGCGGTCAAATGTTCGTTGAGGCTGCCACGGTCGGTCACGCGCTCGACCGGCAAAGGCGTCGGCAAGGCGTAAGGCGTGTGGTTGGACAAGGTTTGCAGCAAGGCATAGAACGGTTTTTTGTCCTTGCCGTCGCGGGCCTTCAACTCTTCCAGACCCCGGTTGAACATGTCCTGGTCGGACACGCCCCAGGTCGGGTCGGAGAACACCGGGTTAACGAAGTCGTTACGCCCGATGAAGTTGGTCATGCCCTGGTTGCTGAAGAAGCCCGACTGGTTGTCCCAGGCGAAGTCGCCGTTGTAGACGTACACATCGTCGTAGTCACGGGCGCTGAGCAACTGTGGCAGGCCGGACAGTTTGTGGCTGCCTTCCGGGGTCTGCATCAGGTATTCGAAGCCCGGCAGGTTCGGGAAGCAGGCCATGGTGGCGAACATGCCCTGGTGGGTATGGGTGCCGTTGGAGAAGAAGCGGTCGAACAACAGGCCTTCTTTGGACAGCTTGTCGAAGTACGGCGTGACGTTACCCGGACGACCCAGCGCGCCCACCGAGTGACCGGCGAAGCTTTCCATAAGGATCACAACGACGTTCTTGATCGGCAGGGTCTTGTCAGCGGCCGGAGAGTAGTTACGACGCACGGCAGCGGTTTCGCCATCCACCAGTTTGTCGCTTGGGGTCAGCAACATATCGCGGACGGTCTGCTGAGCCACTGGTTGGTCCAACGTGGCTTTCCAGATGTTGTCGCGCTCTTCGGACATCCGGCTCTTGGCCGCCGCGATCAGCGACAGGGTGCCGTTGAGGCCCAACTGGTTGGCGAAGTTCGAATCGGTGGTGTAGACGTCACCCCAACGCAGCGGCGGGCCCTGACGCAGGGTGCCACGAGCGGCAACCACGCAAACCAGCAGACAGACCACGAACACGACGCCTCGCGTATACCACGGGGCGATCTGGCGCGCGCTGATGCTGCCGCCACTGAACGGGCCGCGAGGACGGGTCGCGCGGTCGGCGCCCTTGAACGCGAGGGTCAGGATCAACGTGCCGAAAGCCCAGGCCAGCAGGTAGCGAACCACAGGAAAACCGTACCAGAGCATGCTCATCACGGTTTTCGGGTCTTCCTTCACGTACTGGAAGACCAGGCCATTGAGGCGCTGGTGGAACTCGCGGTAGAAATCCATCTCCATCAGGCCCAGGAACAGCGCGGTGCTCGCTGCGATGGTCAGCCAGAAGCGGAAGAATCCGCGAGCGGCCATGGCCCGGGCGCTGAACAGTGCCAGAATCAGCGGAATGCAGAGGTAGACCACCAGGCGCAGGTCGAAACGCAGGCCATTGGCGAACGCCTCGATGAAGGTCGAGGCGGGTGAATCCTGGATCATTTCGCGGTTGTAGACCAGCAGCGCAACGCGCAGCAGGCTGAACATGACCATCATGACCATGGCGCACAGCAGCGTGTAGGCCAGGTGCGATTTGACGGTCGGTTGCAGCAGGCGACTAGAAGCTCGCTGCTGACTCAGGGCGTCCGGGTTTGCCATGTCGTTTTAGGACCCATTGGAAGTTGAAGTTTCAAAAATAAAGCGGCGCCCTGCCCTCTGTTGGCCAGTTCTCGACCCCGGGGCTTGCGCGGTGCGCAAATGTTGCACGATCACCCGCAGCATTGCCATTGATTAGTGCCCGGCAGGCTGACGCGGGCGAATTGTCTTGGAGGCGTTGTGAAAATTTCGTGCAACGTATATCTGGAAACAAAATATTCCGGTGGGAGCCGGCCTGTTCGCGATAGCGGTGGATCAGTCGACACCTCTTTCGGATGAGAAACCGCTATCGCGAGCCGGTTCGCTCCCACATGGATTGCGCATAACTGACTATTGCCCAATAAAAAACGCCCCGAGAGGTCGGGGCGCTTCATGAAACAGCGTGCGATTACTTCTCGGCGCGCTCTTTCAGGGCCTTGAGCGTGTTGAATGGCGCATCGACCACGAACTTGTTGGCGACCATCGAGGGGATGCTGCCGCCTGGCTCGGTGTGCACCTGGTAGGTCACTTCGATCTGGTCACCCTTGGGGACGAACTTCCAGAAACCGTCGACCTTGGTGACTCGCACGAAGCCCTTTTCCTCAGGCACGTACTTCGGCACGCCTTCAAGCTTGCGGGTCAGGCTGCCGTCGGCGCCTTCGGTGGTGGTGATATGCAACACCGAATCACGCGGAGTCACCGGCCACGGGGTATTGAACTGGGTGTAGGTCCAGTTCTGATCACCTTCGTGCTTGAGCAGCTTCTGGGTCTTGCAGTCGTGAATCCAAGTGCAGGCGCCTGCCACGTCTTCCTGCAGCGCGCGCAATTTGGCCATGGTGGTCTTCATCAGGGTGACGCCCTGGTACGCTTTGTAATCGGAACCGGCCACTTCACTCAGGGACACCTTGATGCCGTCTTCATTCTTGGCGACTTTCCAGTCCTCGGCCTGTGCAGCCGTGGTGGCCAGCACCACCGTCAAACCACACAGCACAGCCATTCGATGCAGCGAACCCATAGTCTTATTCCTTATTGTTGAAGTTCCGTTCTCAGGACACATCATGCAGCCGTCATCTGCTCCCACCATCCCAGCAGCTTGATCGCTTCGTCACTGCTGCTTCCGCAGACTTCAACGTCGGCTTCAAACGCCGAACATACGGCAGGACGTTGTGGATCGCCGAAAATGCTGCACAGGTTATCGACAGACAGTTGGATGCAACGTTCGCCAGCGGCTTTGCCATTGGGCATGCCAGGAATCGGTGAACTGATGGAAGGGGCAATGCAACAGGCGCCACAGCCTTCACGGCATTTCATGACGACAAGCTCCTCGCGACGGGTGATGTGTTAATGGACGGGGCACAGAGTAACCGCTAAAACAGCTGTTTTAAATTACCTGGACCGGGGTTTTTACGCTCAAACGAACGTGACTGACCAGTCTCCGACAAAGCGTCTGGGTCGCGGGTCACGAATCAGTGCAGATTTACTGTTTGAACTCGAAATCCAGCGCTGCGCCTTCGACGTCCCGGCGCTCTTCATTGCGCAGTTGCAACTGCATTTCGTTGCTGAGCAGTCGGCCGTTGAGCTGAAATTGACTGTTCTTGTCACCGAACATCTCCGGCAACACGGAGTCGCGTCGTGGCATAGGGACCGTACCGACCGGTTTCAGCTCTTCGACCAAATCTTTAGGCAGGCTCAGGTCCAGATCGGCGGAAGGGAGTTGAGTCTTCGCCACTTCTCGGGCCGATTTAGACTTTGAAGCAATCGGCGGCCGCTTTTTCAGCACAGCCGGTTTCTTTTTGACTGGCGCGACGTTTTTTTTCACCGCAGTAGTTTTCTTCGCGGCAACCGGTTTTTTCGACGTTGTTACGCTGGCTGCCGGCTTTTCCTGAGTCGAAGCCGCCATGACGCCTTGGACATTAACGGTCAAGAGGAGGCAGATCGATAGGCAGGCGGCAGGAAAAATCGGTTTCATGGAACCAACGACGCTAACGGCAGAGGGCCATATGCTCGCCTGTTGTACGCAACATGACAAGCACGTGTACGAAACGACCGACGCGCTTGTCAGAAACCGCTGGTCGTCTCCTGGCACAGCTGAGTCGCCAACATTCCCAAGGTCATCAATGCGCGCTCGGCTTCACGGTTCCAGGGCGTTCCACAGTTCAAGCGGATGCAGTGATTGAACTGCTCGGTGTTACTGAAAATCAGCCCCGGCGCGATACTGATGCCCTGCTGCAACGCACGCACATGCAGTTCCTGAGTGTTGACCCGCCCCGGCAGACTGACCCACAGAATGAAACCGCCGGTGGGCCGGGTCATCTGCGTGCCTTCCGGGAAATACTGCTGCACGGCCAACTGGAAGGCGCTCAGGTTCTTGCGGTATTCCTGACGGATGTAGCGCAAGTGACGGTCGTAACCGCCATTCTCCAGGTACGCGGCGATGCCCATCTGCGTGACGCTGCACGCCGAATGCGTGCTGAACGTTTGCAAACGCTGAATCTCTTGCTGGTATTTGCCGGCAATCATCCAGCCAATCCGCACGCCCGGTGACAGGGTCTTGGAGAAGCTCGAGCAATAAATCACCCGATCCAGCCGATCGTAGGCCTTGAGCGATTTGGTCCGGCCTTGTTCGAACATCAACTCGCCGTAGATGTCGTCTTCAACGATCTGGATATCGAAATCCGAGGCCAGGCGCAGCAGTTGTTTCTGCCGCTCTTCGGGCATGGTACCGCCCAGCGGATTACTCAGACGCGTGGTCAGTACCAGCGCCTTGATCGACCACTGGTTGGCCGCCAATTGCAGGGCTTCGAGGCTCATGCCAGTCGCCGGGTCGCTGGGGATCTCGATGACTTTGAGACCCAGCAAGTCGGCCAGTTGCAGCAAACCGTAATAAGTCGGCGATTCGGCGGCGATCAGGTCGCCCGGCCGGGTCAGCACGCGAAGAGACATCTGCAATGCATCGACACAGCCGTGGGTGATCACCACTTCGGACGGATCGACCACCACGCCGGCATCACGCATGCGAATCGCCACCTGCCGGCGCAACGGTTCAAAACCGGGGCTGAACATGTAGCTGAAGGCACGCGGGCTATGGAAACGGGTGACTTTTGCCAATTGCTGGTGCAAGGCGCGGACCGGCAGATAATCGACGCTCGGCACCGCTGCGCCCAAGGGAAAAACACCCTCGCGGCGAGATTCGACCAGCACTTGCTGAATGATGCTGCTACGGGTGACCAGGCCGGGCCGCTCGACCCGGGCGATGTCCGGCGTGGGCGCCGTCAGGGCCGGCGTCTGGTGCACGTAGTAACCCGACTGCGGCCGGGCGCGGATCAGCCCTTGATCCTCGAGATTGGCGTAAGCCTGCAAAACAGTCGCATGGCTGACGTTGAGCTGCGAGCTCATCTTGCGCACCGAAGGCACGCGTTCCCCCGGTTGATAGACACCACGACGGATATCTTCGGCCAGTTGCTGAGCAATACGTTGGTAGAGCAAGAGATTGGTCATGACGCAGCACTCGATTTCACGGGCATTTTATTCTTGTGTGAAACAATACCGGAACAGTTTAGAAGTGTACTGGGACAGTTGCCACAATAGTCGACCGTACAGTGCAGTGTCAGCAAAAACTGTACTGTTTTGAGAGCCAATTGGCAGGCACAAAAAAACCCGGCGCTGTCAGGCAGGCCGGGTTTTCCAGTAACGCAGCCCTTAGCGGGCGGCGCCGAGCTGGCCTTTTTCGTCGGAGAACACAATTTCCACCCGACGGTTCTGTGCACGACCACGCTCGGAAGCATTCACGTCCACCGGGTATTCATCGCCGTAGCCTTCGACTTTGATACGTTTGTCGTCGATACCCAGGTCCATCAGCACGTTCGCCACCGATTGCGCACGGTCACGGGACAACTTGAGGTTGTCCTGCTTGCCGCCTGTGCTGTCGGTGTAGCCCTCGATACGGACCACGCGCTTGGGATTGAGCTGCAGGAACTGCACGATCTTCAGGACCACGCGGTTCGCCGAATTCTTCAACTCCGCTTCGCCGGTGTCGAACAGCACGTCGCCCAGGGTCATCACCAGGCCACGGTCGGTCTGGGTGGTTGCCAGGGCGACAATCTGTTCTTCGAGCCACTTGCCTTGCTGCTGCACGCTGAGCAATTTGGACTCGCGCAAGGCCAGTTGCAGGCGCTGACGTTCCAGTTCGAGCTTCGCCGCGCGCTCTTCGTTGAGCACCTGATTGGTGTGCTCACGGGCAATTTCGCTGTAGCGCTGGCTCAGGTAGGCGTAATGCACCACATCCGAGCCGCTGCCCCAGTAACTGGAAAGACGATCAGCACGGGCCAGGGATTCACCGGCACGAATCACGTCCTTGGGCGCGATTCGCAGCACGTTGGAGTCTTCCTTGACCTTCTGGAAGTCAGTCCCGGCCTGCTGCAATGCAGTTTCGCTGTGTTGGCCGGCGCAGCCGTAAAGGCTTGCACAACCTGCGAGGATCAATCCGCCGAGTGCTTTGGACTTGAGGCTCATTGGGCATCTCCCAGCTGCTTGCGCAGGCGAGTGATGCGGGTATTGAGCACATTCAACTGCTCCTCACTCTTGAGGGTCAGCACCTTGGCTTCAGCCAGACGCGCGTCCAGTTCAGCCTGCTCGGCCCGCATGCGCGCATGCCTGTAGGACTGATCCGTCATGTCGCCCTGGGCACGGGAAAACTTGTCTTCGGCCAATTTGAGTTCCGGCACGTCGGCGGCGATGGCGCCTACGGCTTTGGCTTGTTCAAGCGCCTGTTCGGTCAAGCGTATTTGTTCATTCGGCGCCGGATCGGCTGCACAACCCGCCAGAGCCAGAACGGCCAGGGCAGCGAAAAGAGGTCGAATACTCACTAAAAATCCCTACTGTTTTGGGGTACTGACGGGTTGCTGTTGCTGCGCTGTCCAACGCTCGATATTGCGTTGCAGCACGCTTTCCGTCAGTCCGGACGCGGGCAATTCTGTCATCTTTTTGGCCAGCTGTCCGCGCAACCACGGATCGTTGCAGGCGGAGTTATGGGAAACCGCGAGGAACAGGCCAGGTTTGTCGACCGGTTGGGGAAGAGCGATCAGGTCGTTGGCCATGCTCAGCGATTGCGCGGCGGCCATGCCCGAGTAGCGTCCGGCGAGGACAAACTCCACCTCGCCCAGCAGCAGTTTCTGAAAGGCCTGGGTCAGGTTCGGGGTACGCACGAGGGTCAATTGCTGGTCGGCGAAAGTGCCGAATGCCTGGGTCATTCGAGACTTTTCCGACACGGCACCCGGATGGCCGTGAAGGTCTTGCGCCTGGTTATAGACCAATGCCGAGTTTTTTCGGGTCCAGACCAGATAGTCGTTTTCCAGCAACGGCGGATGGATGTAATCCAGGGTGTCCAGCTCGCTGACGGTCAACGGCGCGTCGGCCAGCATGTCCATGCGTCCGCTGCGCACTTCGTCCAGGGCCTGGGCGCGCTTGCCGGCGTAAAGCAGTTCGACTTTGATGCCCAACTCCCCTGCCACGTGTTGCAACAGGTCTGCGCTGGCGCCGATCAGGTGCTTGGGGTTTTGCGGGTCTTGCCACAAGTACGGCGGCGCGTCCGGGCTTCCGGTCACCACCAGGCGTTCGCACTTGCCTGCCGCCACGGCTAGCGCCGGCAGCACCGTCAGCCCCAGCAGTAATGACCAGCCACCCACGCGACGCAAATCCATGGCAACACTCTCCACTCAAATCCGGAACAAAAAAAAGCCCGACCAAAAGGTCGGGCTCTTTATAAGTCAAGCGACTGGATTAGACCAGCTTCTCGAACTCGGGGATGGCTTCGAACAGGTCAGCCACCAGGCCATAATCGGCCACCTGGAAGATCGGCGCTTCTTCGTCCTTGTTGATCGCAACGATCACTTTGGAGTCTTTCATGCCGGCCAGGTGCTGGATCGCGCCGGAGATACCGACGGCGATGTACAGCTGTGGAGCAACGATCTTGCCGGTCTGACCGACCTGCATGTCGTTGGGTACAAAACCTGCGTCGACCGCGGCGCGGGAAGCACCCACGGCAGCGCCCAGCTTGTCGGCCAAGGCGTACAGGTGTTTGAAGTTGTCGCCATTCTGCATGCCGCGGCCGCCGGAAACGACGATCTTGGCAGCGGTCAGTTCTGGACGATCGGACTTGGCCAGTTCTTCGCCAACGAAGCTGGAAGTGCCAGCGTCGTGAGCAGCAGCAACCGCTTCAACCGACGCCGAACCACCTTCAGCAGCCACAGGGTCGAAACCGGTGGCACGCACGGTGATCACTTTCACTGCAGCGTTCGATTGAACGGTCGCGATGGCGTTACCGGCGTAGATCGGGCGCTTGAACGTGTCAGCGCTTTCGACCGAGATGATCTCGGAGATCTGGTCAACGTCCAGCTGAGCGGCAACGCGCGGCAGGATGTTTTTGCCGTTGGAAGTGGCGGCAGCCAGTATGTGGCTGTAACCAGCGCCCAGCTCGGCTACCAGCGGCGCGACGTTTTCCGGCAATTGATGAGCGTAGGCGGCGTTGTCGGCCACCAGCACTTTCGCCACGCCAGCGATTTTCGCAGCGGCCTCAGCCACGGCGCCAACGCCCTGGCCGGCAACCAGAACGTGGATGTCACCGCCGATTTTGGCAGCGGCAGCCACAGTATTCAGAGTGGCCGGTGCCACTACTTTGTTGTCGTGTTCAGCAATAACCAAGATAGTCATTTAGATTACCTTCGCTTCGTTTTTCAGTTTCTCGACCAGTTCAGCCACCGACTTGACCTTGATACCCGCGCTGCGTGCAGCTGGCGCTTCGACTTTCACGGTCTTGTTGGTGGAGGCGGTGGAAACGCCCAAAGCGTCCGGAGTCAGCACTTCGAGAGGCTTCTTCTTGGCTTTCATGATGTTCGGCAGGGACGCGTAGCGCGGCTCGTTCAAACGCAGGTCGGTGGTGACGATGGCCGGCAGTTTCAGGGAAACCGTCTGCGCGCCGCCGTCGATTTCGCGGGTCACGGCAACGGTGTCGCCGGACACTTCGACTTTCGAAGCGAAGGTGCCCTGACCGTAGCCGCTCAATGCAGCGAGCATCTGGCCAGTCTGGTTGTTGTCGCTGTCGATGGCTTGTTTGCCAAGGATCACCAGCTGAGGCTGTTCCTTGTCGACAACAGCCTTGAGCAGCTTGGCAACGGCCAGGGAAGTCAGATCTTCAGCGGATTCGACGAGGATGGCGCGGTCAGCACCCAGAGCCAGCGCTGTGCGCAGTTGCTCTTGAGCGGTGGTCGGGCCGATGGAGACGACGACGATTTCAGTCGCAACGCCTTTCTCTTTCAGGCGCACGGCTTCTTCCACTGCGATTTCGCAGAACGGGTTCATCGACATCTTGACGTTGGCGAGGTCGACGCCGGAATTGTCCGCCTTGACGCGAACCTTGACGTTGTAATCCACAACGCGTTTGACAGCTACAAGAACCTTCATGGATTCCTCGTTACTCTCCGGTGAAAAGAAAGTCGCCTAGGCGAACCTGGCGGTTTGATGCTCATCGGCGCAAGGGCACCTCTAAAAACGCTGGCAGGTGTATCGAGTGAACCTTGCTCACGAGGCGTGATGACCGTTCGTCAGTGGTGACCGACGAGTCATTCATTATCGCGGCGTGTAAACTGCGCACCAAAACTGCGCTGCGCATCACCCTTTACTGCCATCGCCCTGTCTTTAGAGGTGCTCTTGAACCCAACAGTCAGCCTACGGCGAGCGCAAAACCGACCGTATCTTGACCGGAACGCCTATTCCGGTCAATACGGCAAAATAGCCGTTCATAAGCCGCGTGACTTTGATTTCTCTGGCTTTGAGCCAATTCAAACAAACGTTTGTATTGGACGCTAGGAGTGGTGTAGATATAATGCGCCACCCAGAGAGAAAGGTGGTCATACGATTGTCCTGTTCCGCGCATTGCGCAGGAATTCATGGATGCGACACCAAACCTCCAATTAGAAAAAAAACTGTTGAGCCTTGAGTAGGAGATAACCTGTGGAACGCGAATACATGGAATTCGACGTGGTCATCGTCGGTGCCGGCCCCGCGGGTCTTTCCGCCGCCTGCCGCTTGAAGCAGAAGGCTGCTGAAGCCGGTAAGGAAATCAGCGTCTGCGTGGTCGAAAAAGGCTCCGAAGTCGGCGCACACATCCTGTCCGGCGCGATCTTCGAACCCCGCGCCCTGAACGAATTGTTCCCGGACTGGAAGGAGCTCGGCGCCCCGCTGAACACACCAGTGACCCGCGATGACATCTTCGTTCTGAAAAACGCCGACAGCGCGCAAAAAATTCCTGACTTCTTTGTGCCCAAGACCATGCACAACGATGGCAACTACATCATCTCCCTGGGCAACCTGTGCCGCTGGCTGGCCCAGCAGGCCGAGAACCTGGGCGTAGAAATCTACCCAGGCTTCGCCGCTCAGGAAGCGCTGTTCGACGAGAACGGCGTGGTTCGCGGGATCATCACCGGTGATCTGGGCGTTGACCGCGAAGGTCATCCGAAAGAAGGCCTGTACACCCCAGGCATGGAACTGCGCGGCAAGTACACGCTGTTCGCCGAAGGTTGCCGTGGCCACATCGGCAAGCAGCTGATCAAGCGCTTCAACCTCGACAGCGAAGCCGACGCCCAGCATTACGGCATCGGCCTGAAAGAAATCTGGGAAGTCGATCCGGCCAAGCATCAGCCAGGCCTGGTGGTCCACACCGCCGGTTGGCCGATGGACATCATGGGCACCGAGAACACCGGTGGCTCATTCCTCTACCACCTGGAAAACAACCAGGTGGTCGTCGGTCTGATCGTCGATCTCTCCTACAGCAACACTTACCTGTCGCCGTTCGACGAGTTCCAGCGCCTCAAGCATCACCCGGTGCTCAAGCAGTACCTGGAAGGCGGCAAGCGCATCAGCTACGGCGCTCGTGCCATCTGCAAAGGTGGCCTGAACTCGCTGCCGAAGATGGTATTCAAGGGCGGCGCACTGATCGGTTGCGACCTGGGCACCCTGAACTTCGCCAAGATCAAAGGCAGCCACACCGCCATGAAATCGGGCATGCTCGCCGCTGAGTCCGTGGCCGAGGCGCTGTTCGCTGAAAAAGACGGCACCGAAGAGTTGACCACTTACGTCGACGCCTTCAAGAAGAGCTGGCTCTACGACGAACTGTTCGCCAGCCGCAACTTCGGCCCGGCGATCCACAAGTTCGGCGCCATCGTCGGCGGTGGTTTCAACTGGCTGGACCAGAACATCTTCGGCGGCAAACTGCCGTTCACCTTGCACGACACCAAGCCTGATTACGCTTGCCTGAAGCTGGCGGCCGACTGCAAGAAGATCGACTACCCGAAACCGGACGGCAAGATCAGCTTCGACAAACTCAGCTCGGTGTTCATCTCCGGTACCAACCACGAAGAAGAGCAGCCGTGCCACCTGAAGCTGACCGATCCGAGCATTCCGATCGCCAAGAACCTGCCGCTGTACGATGAGCCTGCCCAGCGCTACTGCCCGGCCGGCGTGTACGAAGTGGTGACCAAGGAAGACGGCGAGAAGCGCTTCCAGATCAACGCCCAGAACTGCGTTCACTGCAAGACCTGCGACATCAAGGACCCTGCACAGAACATCACGTGGGTGGCGCCGGAAGGTGCTGGCGGCCCGACTTACCCGAACATGTAAGCCTAACGCCTGAACATCAAGGCTCCCGGAATGGGGGCCTTTTTGTTGCCCGCCATTTACCCCACACCATAATCCCCCTGTAGGAGTGAGCCTGCTCGCGATTGCGTTGTGTCATTCAGAATAAATGTCGACTGACCCACCGCAATCGCGAGCAGGCTCACTCCTACAGAGGAACCGTTACCCACTCAGGCAGCGCGCTCATCCCCCGGATTACGCTCAAAGTAGCGCTTGTACTCACGACTGAACTGCGACGTGCTTTGATACCCGACCCGATGCGCCACCTGCGCCACGCCCAAACCCTCGGCGAGCAACAACTGCTGCGCCTTGAGCAAGCGCAAGCGCTTCAAATACTGCACCGGCGACAACAACGTGCTGCGCTTGAAATGCTCATGGAAGGTCGACGCGCTCATGTTCGCGCAACTGGCCAGGGTTTCCACATTCAACGGCTCGGTGAAATGTCCGTGCAGATGGTTGAGCGAGGCTGCAATCCGGGCGAACTGCCCTTGCTGCTCCACCAGCGCACGCAACACATCGGCTTGCGGACCGCGCAACGCGACGAACAACAATTCCCGCAACCGCGCCGGCCCCATGACCTGGCATTCCAGCGGATCGTGCAGGCAACGCAACAGCCGCTCCACGCAACCACGCATCGCATCGTCGAGCACCGCCGACGTCATGGACTCCAGTGTTTGCGCAGGAACCGTGCGCCCCGGCACCAGGCCCATGGCCAACACCAACTCACCGAGCAACACTCGGTCGATGGCGATGGACACCCCGAGCATCGGCCCATCCGGCGCCGAAAACGTTTCGCACTCAAACGGCACCGGCAATGCCTGAATCAGGTAGTGCCCGGCGCCGTACTCCAACGTGCGCGGCCCCAAATACGCCAGTTTGCTGCCTTGGGCGATGATCACCAGGCTCGGCTCGTAGATCTGCGGACCACGGGCCACATCGCGACTGGCCCGTAAAACCTGGACGCCCGGCAACGCCGTAGGAGCGAAACCATCGCGAGTGGTCAGGGGCTCGATCAGCGAAACCAGCGTGGCATTCGCATCAAGATGACGGGTTAACAACATGAGAAATCTTCACAAAAAAGTCGCGGAAAAAGGTATGAAAGCATCATCGCAGGTCTGATCGCCCATTTGATCAAACGAACGCTGATGCCGGAGGAATAGGCATGACACCCGGAGGAATCGCCATGGCCCGTGGCAGGCACGGCGCCCAAAATGCGCCGCCTCACTTGTCATTGCTTTTGCGAGGTTCACCATGTACACCGCCATCGGATACGCCGCCCAGTCGGCTACCACTCCCCTCGCCCCCGTGAAATTCGAACGCCGCAGCCCAAGGGCCGACGATGTGGCAATCGATATTCTCTACTGCGGCGTCTGCCATTCCGACATCCATCAGGCCCGCAACGAGTGGGGCATTGCCGTTTACCCGTTGATGCCCGGCCACGAGATCGTAGGCAAAGTGACAGCGATAGGTGCGAACGTCACCCAACATAAAGTCGGCGATCTGGTCGGTGTCGGTTGCATGGTCGATTCTTGCCGCAGCTGCGAAGCCTGCCGGTCCAACCTTGAGCAATACTGCCTCGAAGGTCCGACCATGACCTACGCCACCCCGGACCGGGTCGATGGCAGCAACACCATGGGCGGCTACTCCGACAGCATCGTGGTCAGCGAGCATTTCGTTGTGCGCATCCCCGAGAAACTCGACCTGGCCAGTGCCGCGCCGATCCTCTGTGCCGGCATCACCACTTACTCGCCGCTAAAGCACTACGGCGTGAAGGCCGGCGACAAGGTCGGGATTCTCGGCATGGGCGGCCTCGGCCACATGGGCATCAAGTTCGCCAAGGCGATGGGCGCGGAAGTCACGCTGTTCACCCGCTCGCCGAGCAAGGCTGAAGAAGGTCGTCGTCAAGGGGCGGACCACGTGATCGTGTCCACCGATGCCGAACAGATGAAGGCCGCCGCAGGACATTTCGACTTCCTGCTGGACACCATTCCGGTGCAGCACGACCTCAATCCCTACCTCGATACGCTTCGTTTCGACGGCGTGCACATTATGGTGGGGTTGATCGAACCGGTCGATCCACCGGTCCACGCCGGCAAACTGGTGATGAGCCGTCGCGTGTTGGCCGGCTCGCTGATCGGCGGCATTGCCGAAACCCAGGAAGTGCTGGATTTCTGCGCCGAGCACAACATCACCTGCGACATCGAAATGCTCGACATCCGCCAGATCAACGAGGCTTACGCCCGCATGATCGCCGGTGACGTGAAGTACCGCTTCGTCATCGACATGGCGACGTTGAAGGTCTAAACCTTCGCGCCGAGTTCTGCCGAGAGCCGGGCCGTGACCCCTTTGATCAGGGGAATCAGCTCGGCCATTTTTTCCAGCGGCATGTACGGCACGGTGCTGGCGATGCTGATGGCGGCGACGATGCGTTTACTGGCATCACGGATCGGCGCCGCCACACAGCGAATCGACGGTTCGTTATCTTCCAGATCGAAGGCATAACCGCCGGCCACGTATTCGACCATGCGCTGCTGAAACTGCTCCCAGGACTGCTCCGGGTGCAGCGGCCAGAACAGATTTTTCCCACCCGCCGGCAGGCTGACTTCGTACAGCCGTTGCCATTCTTCCTGCGAGTCATCCAGCATCAAGGCCTTGCCGATCCCGGTGCGCGCCAACGGCATGCGATGGCCGACCCGCGAGCGCATTTCCGGGCCATTGCGCCCCGGATTCTTGTGCAGATACAGCACCTCGTCGCCTTCACGAATCGCCAGGTGAATGGTGTCGCCGGTCAACGCCGACAACTCGTCCAGATATGGCCCGGCCAGGGTGACCAGCGGCAACTCTTCACGCGCCTGGAAACCCAGCTCGATCAGCTTCGGCCCCAGCAGGTAACCGACTTGCGGCACCACGCGCAGGTAACGCTCGTCCACCAGGCAACTGGCCAGACGATGGGTGGTGCTGCGCGTCGTACCGATCAACCGGGCGATTTCCTTGAGATCGCGGGCGCCGCTGGCCACGGCCTGAACCACACCCAGGCCACGAAGCAGTGTCTGAGTGCCGGTCGGCGCGGCGTCCTTGGCGATTTTTGGGGCGTCTTCCTGCATATCCAGCCTTTACCGTTGAGCGAGTGAACGGGCGGCATTATGGTCGCCCGATGGCTGCCACTACAACTTGATACGCTCGACCTTGCCGACCAGCAGGATGTAGGAAAGCGCGCCAATCAATGCAAGAACCGAGATGTAGGTGATCGCCGGGGCGAACGAATCACCGGTTGCCAGGAAACCGATGACAATCGGCGTGGTAATCGCCGACAGGTTGCCGATGAAGTTGAACACCCCGCCGGTCAATCCGAGCAACCGCGCCGGAGCGAGCGTTGATACCAGCGACCAGGTGATCGAAGCCAGCCCGTTACCGAAGAACGCTAACGCGAGGAAGGCAATCACCAGCGGTGTCGATTCAACAAAGTTGGCGCCGATGATCGAGGTGGAAATCAGCAAGCCGCCAATGATCGGCAACTTGCGCGCGAAGCCCACGGTGTAGCCGCGACGGATCAGGAAGTCGGAGAAGAACCCGGAACACAGCACGCCGATAAAGGCGGCGAGAAACGGCAGCGACGCCAACAGGCCGGACTTGATGAAGTCCATGCCACGGTATTTCACCAGGTAGGTCGGGAACCACGTCAGAAAAAACCACAGCGTCGAGTTGAGGCAGAACTGACCGAGGTAGATGCCCCACAACTTGCGTTTGGTCAGAACGATGCCGAGGTCGGTCCAGCTGAATTTCGCCTTGACCTTGGCTTGCTCGGCCTGGATATCCACCAGCCCGCCACCTTCGCGGATCAGCTCGATTTCGGCGTCGTTGGCACCTTTGAAGTCCCGTGGCTCGCGATACACCGCGTACCAGATCACCGCCCAGAGAATACCGACCGCACCGGTGCTGACAAACACCATGTGCCAGCCAAACTCATGCTGCAGCCAGGCGAGTACCGGCGTCAGGAACGCCAATCCCACGAACTGTCCGGAGGTATAGAAACCGATGGCCGTGGCGCGTTCGCGTTCGGGGAACCAGGTGGTCACCACCCGACTGTTGATCGGATAAGCAGGCGCTTCCAGGGCACCGACTGCCATGCGCAACACGAACAGTGCGATGAAGCTGGCGGCGAAGCCGAGCATGACGGTGGCGATTGACCATAGCAGCAACGCAACGCTGTAAAGGATGCGCGGCGGCACCCGATCCACCAGCCATCCGCCGGGGATTTGCATAGCGGCGTAAGTCCAGCCGAAGGCCGAGAAAATCAGCCCGACGTGGATCGGGTCGATGCCCAGTTCGCTGGTCAGCGCGGGGGCGGCGATAGACAGGTTGCTGCGGTCGAGGTAGTTGATGACCACGGTGATGAACAGCAGCACCATGATGAAAAACCGCTTGCGGCTGGGCGCCACCAACGACGCCTGCCCGGTAAGGGTTTGCGGTTGCATGGGGAATGCCTCTTCTTATGTTTATTGAGGTCGTGATTGTTCCCACGCTCGCGTGGGAATACAGCCAGGGACGCAGAGCGCCCGGTGAGGCATTCCCACGCAGAGCGTGGGAACGATCACCATGGTGGAGTCAGGAGGAACTCACCACTCAGCAAAACTGCCATCGGCATGGCGCCAGATCGGGTTGCGCCAGCGGTGGCCGACAGCGGCGCGTTCGATCACGTATTCCTCGTTGATCTCAATGCCCAGGCCCGGGCCGTTCGGGATCTTCACGAAGCCTTTGTCGTAATCGAACACCCGCGGATCTTTCACGTAATCGAGCAGGTCATTGCTCTCGTTGTAATGGATGCCCAGGCTCTGCTCCTGGATGAACGCGTTGTAGCAAACCGCATCCAGTTGCAGGCACGCCGCCAGGGCAATCGGACCCAACGGGCAATGCAGCGCCAGCGCCACGTCGTAGGCTTCAGCCATGTTGGCGATCTTGCGGGTTTCGGTGATGCCACCGGCGTGGGACGCATCCGGCTGGATGATGTCGACGTAACCTTCGCTGAGCACACGCTTGAAATCCCAGCGCGAAAACAAGCGCTCGCCGAGGGCAATCGGGGTGCTGGTCAGCGGCGCCAGTTCCTTCAGCGCTTCGTAGTTTTCGCTGAGCACCGGCTCTTCGATGAACATCAGTTTGTACGGGTCGAGTTCCTTCATCAGCACCTTGGCCATGGGCTTGTGCACCCGGCCATGGAAGTCCACACCGATGCCGACGTTAGGGCCCACCGCGTCACGCACAGCGGCAACGTTGGCCAGGGCGAGGTCGACTTTCTCGAAGGAGTCGAGGAATTGCAGCTCCTCGGTGCCGTTCATTTTCACCGCCGTGAAACCACGCTCGACCGCTTCTTTCGCCGCGCGCGCGGTGTCCGCCGGACGGTCGCCACCGATCCACGAATACACGCGAATCTTGTCCCGCACCTGACCGCCCAGCAAATCGCTGACCGACACCCCCAAGGCCTTGCCCTTGATATCCCACAACGCCTGATCGATACCGGCCAGCGCGCTCATGTGAATCGCGCCGCCGCGGTAGAAGCCGCCGCGGTAGAGCACGGTCCAGATGTCTTCGATGTTGCGTGGGTCTTTGCCGATCAGGTAGTCGGACAATTCTTCAACGGCAGCGGCGACGGTATGTGCGCGGCCTTCGACCACGGGCTCGCCCCAGCCGGTCACGCCTTCGTCGGTTTCGACCTTGAGGAAGCACCAGCGCGGCGGAACGATGAAGGTGGTGAGTTTGGTGATTTTCATCTGTTGTCTCTCTTATAGATGTAGCGCGCTCGGCGCCAGAAAGTCTTAACGCAGAGCGTTCCATGCAGCGACATAGGCCTTGGCGTTTACCGCCACGTCCTCAGGCGTCATGCCCGGTTTGAACAACCCGGAACCCAATCCGAAACCTTTCACACCGGCGTCGATAAACACCTGCATGTTGTCCGGCGTGATCCCGCCAACCGGCGCCAGAATGGTTCCGGCCGGCAGCACCGCGAGCCAGGCTTTGACGACTGCCGGCCCCATCTGCTCGGCCGGGAACATCTTCAGCACGTCCGCCCCTTCGGCCAATGCGGCGAAGGCTTCGGTCGGCGTAGCAACGCCCGGCGACAGGTACAACCCTGCCGCTTTTGCTGCCCGCAACACTTTGGCATCACTGTGCGGCATGACGATCACCTGACCGCCCGCCGCTTTCACTTGCTCGACCTGTTCCGGTGTCAGCACCGTACCCGCGCCGATCAGGCAATCGGCGGGCAAAGTACTGCGCAGGATGCGGATACTGTCGTAGGGCTCAGGGGAATTGAGCGGCACTTCGATGACGCGAAATCCGGCGGCATAAAGGACTTCGCCAATGGCGGCCGCTTCTTGCGGGCGCAGGCCGCGCAGGATCGCGATCAGACCGTTTTGCGCCAGTGCTTGCTTGAGCATGTCAGACCTCCAGTCAGGTTGAACGGGATGGGTGTGCGGCGATCAGTCCGGCGGCGACCGCCAATTGCCACAACCCGCGTTCGGTGGCTTGTTCGGCCAGGGTCACGCGGGCAAAACCACAGGCGTCGAGGGCCCGGCTGTAGCGGGCACACAGTTGGGAGTTGCCAATGAGGATGATTGAAGGCAGGTGAACGCTGTTGCGTCGGCGTCGCTGAACGTTGGCCAGCGCCGACAGTTCGTGGCCGATCAGCAGGCCGGACAAGTAATCCGGTTGGGCAGTGGCGCAGAGCTCACCGGTCAGCCCGAGGCTGCGGGCGCTGAACAGCGTCGACAACGGACCGATCTCGCCTTCCGCCGACAGCGCCACTTGCACACCGCGATCAAACGCCTGGCCATCAAACGACGCGCCCTTTTGCTGGGTACGCCCGAGAATGCTGTGCTCACTGAGCACGGCGAAGATCTCGCCGGTCATGAAGGTGTCGAAATGCACGATGCAGCCGTCGGCCACTTCCACCCATTTCGAATGACTGCCTGGCAGGCCGATCAACAGGTCAGCGCCCTGCTCGAGCGGCAGATTCTGCAGGACACCCAGCACCTGGGTTTCTTCGCCGCGCATCACGTTCGGCAAGCGCGAACGCTGAATCACGCCCGGCACGATGTGCACATCAACACCGCGAAGACTGCGAAGGGTTTGTAGGGAATTTCCGAGATTGGCGACGTTCGCCGGTGTATCGCAGTAGGCCGCTTCGCGCCAGCCTTGGGCGCTGCCGACCATGCCACAGGCAATCACCGGCAAATCCGGCTGCGCGTCGAGCCAGTCACCGCACGCCTCGTCGAAGGCCAGTTCAAAACCGTCGGCGCATGCCTGACCGTTGATGATTCGCGGTGTCCGGGGCAGCTGCATGATCCCGGACGACAGCGAACGCTGTTCCAGCACCTGGCCACCCTCGGCGAGTTTGTAAGCACGTAATGAGGTCGTCCCCCAATCGAGCGCGATCAATTGCGCCAGCATCGCTTCACCTGTTTTGTTTATTGGCAGTGAGTGAGCTGGACTATAAACCCTGACGCGGAGAAATCTCAATATATAAATATCACTCCCATATTATGGGATTTACAAGTGTGACAGGATTTTCTTCGCCAACGCCTTAAAATGCCCGGCCATCGGAACGGCACCCAGCCCTCAAGGAAGAAAAATGAAGATTGCTTTAAAGGCGCTGCTGTTCTGCAGTGCTCTCTGGTCCACCGCAGCATTCAGCGCATCGAAAGAATTGAAGGTGGGCGATATCTGGGCCTACAAAAACCGGCCGGGCGAGGATGGATCGACACTGACGATCCTGAAAATCGAAAATTATCCAAAATTGGGCAAGGTTATTCACATCAGGGTCGATGGCTTTCAGATGATCAATCCGGTGACAGGTAGCGAGTTCAATGAAATGCCACACCTACCCTTCCAGGCAAAAGCCTTGGAACGCAGCATCACCCACCGGGTGGGGGAAACTGCAGAGATTACGGATTTCAGTCAGGGTTATATGGCATGGCGAACGGCCTTTGATGAGAGGAAGGCCGGGGCTTTCAAGATTACTGTTCGACAAGTCCTCGACGGATTGATCAAGAGTAATTGGGAAGCCAGTGACTGAGTTATTGAGAGGCTGTTTATCCCGGCAAAACATCCTCGAATCGCATGGATTCGTTTTACTGGTGAGCAATAGCCTTCAACAGCTCTGCGGTCGGCACGTGCATGACTTGGGAGAAGTACGTATTGTATGTAGTAGTATGAACTCGATAAACACACGAAATAAAATCACGCTTCTTCAATAGCGGAATAAGGGCCTCTCCTTCCAAATAATTCTCTCCTCCTTTTCCGCTTTCCGACTCACTAAAAATGACATTCGCTCGATAGAGCGATGGTGCAGACTCACTCAATTTTTCCACCAAACCAAAACCGGAACGCTTTATATGGTGCGCTTCGCTAAAATCAAGATCACCCTCTAAAGAACAGACTAACCCCTCACCTATTCGCGACTTAAATAACCCAATAAGCTCCACATCGGAATTGAAAAAAACCTGGTAAATTCCAGTATTACGAAGTTCGTTTACACTGGAATACTCAAGTGTTGCGACAGGTCTTCCGTGATTGAGAGAACACGATGCACTCATCAAGATTGCTAAAAACAAAAAAACTTATGCATCCAGAATCACTCCCTGAAGTAGCTCAAAATCGATTCATTGAATATTTGGCGGGCAGACTTGCCTCCTGGCAATGTCTGCACAAACATTCTGTCTGCATCAGCATGGTTAACATCCACCCGCCCCATCACATTGGGTCCTTGTGTTACTTCCCACTGCTCACCAAAGTCCGCGACCAGATCCGACGCATTCCAGTCTACCGCTGCTGCCCGAATATTCACCCAATAGTCAGCCTTGGGGATCGGCTCTCGTCTATAGATACTTGAGATGCCGTAAACAATTTTCCCTTCACCCACGGGGTCCAGTGTAATCAGCATTTTTACTTTGAAGCCTTTGTCTGTCAGTACACTGGAAAGGTGGGCACCATTCCAGCCGCCGAGACTGTGACCAACGATGTAAATCGCGGAGGAGCAATTAGGTATTCTACTCAACACATTGCGCTCAAGATCATCATCACTAATAAAAGCATTATAACTGAGCGCCCATGTAGGACAGCGCTTCAAAATCTCTAGTTGTTTTGCGTCGCCAACAGCAATTCGACGCACATAATCAATATTATTAGGCCCTGTGCCGTAGTAACTTTCCTGATCGCCCGCACCACCAATAAAAAATACAACCAAGTCTCGCAAGGTGACAGGCACCTGCTTAACAGTCTGATCAGTCTTACAGGTCAATGTATGTATTTTTACTTCTCTTTTAGGTAACGCTTGTTTCACCGCCGCAGTTTCACCCGCCATGCCAATCACTCCACAAACAATTTAATGGTCTCGGCCAAATGGGAACTGACTGTGTGAGTAAACCCGGACGCATCCGTCACGCCATGCTCTTCGCTGCCGTCACCACGTTGAATGGTATAGGGGTGATAAGGAATCGGCCCATCGGTCGCGTCATTCACCACTTGTAATCTGTCGGTAAAATGCACCGGCATCGGAAGCAACCCACTAAAAGCTGCTCAGCCTCCGCTTTGCCCGATGATAACGGTCCCGGAACCGCCGATAACTACGTTGCCGTGCCCGCCCGTGCTATCGAGGGTTGCGGCGTTGAGACCATTGATGAATACCGTCCCCGAAACAGCGCCGGTAATCGGGCTGCCACAGGCAGATTTGTCCGTCATGCGAGCAGCTGCCAGACCATCGAAGAAAACATCTGGTGATCCAGAAACAATCGGATTGGTGCCATGTCCGGGTAACGGGCACGAAGTAGGGTCTGTAACGCGCGCAGCAGGTTTTCCACTCAAGTTAAAGCTCCTTGCTTTTGAGTTTTATAGCGATGGTGGCAATCATCAGGGCGCAAAGGAAATGCACCACCATCGTTCAACCAACCGGACAGTCGATGGCGAACATGACGAGTGTCGAGTGATGAAGACGTCATAGACATTGCAGGTGTCATCCGTGAGCGCGCAAAGGCGCAGAGGATGACGGACTAGACGGGTAGGATCAACTCCCCTCAGCAAACTCCCGCAACACCTTCCCATCCATCCGATACCGGACCCACTCTTCCTGCGGCTGCGCGCCCAACGACTTATAAAATTCGATCGCCGGTTTGTTCCAGTCCAGCACGCTCCATTCGAAGCGCCCGCAGTCATTGGCGCAGGCGATTTTGGCGAGGTGGCGCAGCAAGGTTTTACCGGCGCCGCCACCGCGTTGCTGGGGGGTGATGTAGAGGTCTTCGAGGTACAGGCAATTACTGCCGAGCCAGGTGGAATAGCTGAAGAAGAACACCGCGAAGCCGATCGGCAAGCCGTCGCGCAGGCAGATCAGGCCGTGGGCGGTGGCGCCTTCGCTGAACAGGCTGCGTTCGATGTCGGCAACGCTGGCGATGACTTCGTGACGGGCACGTTCGTAGTCGGCCAGTTCAGTGATGAACCCGAGGATTTGCGGTGCATCGCTGGGGGTTGCCGGGCGGATCTCGATCGTCATGGACGTGCCTTTGTCGAAAGTTGAAAACGCCATACTAAGTCGGCGCGTGGTTTGTGGCGAGGGAGCTTGCTCCCGTCCGAGTGCGAAGCAGTCGTAAAGGCTGGCAACTCGGTTTTAACTGAAATACCTTTGCTCCCGGGATGGGGTTGCTTCGCAACCCGGCGGGAGCAAGCGCCCTCGCCACAAAAGCGCGTTCACTTCAAAGGAAAGTCATGGCCACTGATGCTTTCGCGCCGCTGCAACTTCTCGCAGCGCAACTGCTACCCCACGCACTGGAACCCTCGGAAGATGGCGCCCACGATGGGTCCCATCTGCAACGGGTGTGGCACAACGTGCGAACGCTTCATGCTGAAGAAGGCGGCGATCTCGGAGTGCTGCTGGCGGCGGTACTTTTGCATGATTGCGTGGCGGTGGAAAAGAATTCGCCGTTGCGCTCACAGGCCTCACGCCTGGCTGCTGAAAAAGCATCTGCCGTGCTAAGCGACATGGCTTGGCCAAGTGCAAAAATCAGCGCAGTCGCCCACGCCATCGAAGCCCACAGCTTTTCCGCCAACATCACCCCGTCCTCGCTCGAAGCCAAAATCCTGCAGGACGCCGACCGCCTCGACTCCCTCGGCATGCTCGGCGTAGCGCGCACGTTCTATATCGCCGGACGCATGGGCAGCGCCCTTTACGACCCGCAAGACCCGGAAGCGACAGCGCGGGACTACGATGACAAACGCTTTTGCCTCGATCACTTTCAGACCAAGTTGCTGCACCTGGCGGACGGTTTCCAGACGATCACCGGCCAGCGGCTGGCGCGCGTCAGGCATGAGCGCCTGAAGGGTTTTATGGTGCTGTTCAAGGAAGAAATCGGCATCACCTGAGCGCATTACTCCGGCCCGCGCTAACCCTGGCATCGATAACCCCAGACCTAACAATGTCGAGGTACATGGTAGATAGAGGGTCAGCGTTTTTATCGGGTCAAGGAACCGCGTCATGTCTACCGCTACGCCCCACGTCTCAAGCAGAGTGTTCGGCCTGTTTTGCCTCGCCAGTTATTTGCTGTCGCTGTCCTACGGCTCGACCTTCCTGTTGTCACTGTTGATCGGTTCACGGGGCGGCAACGAACATGATGCCGGCAGTGTGATTTCGGCGGCGATGCTCAGCACATTTGCGGCGGTAGTTGTCTCCGGGCACCTGTCTGACCTGCTCGGCGCGGCGCGTTCGATTGCGCTGTTCGGCGTGTTGTTGGTGGCGGCCAGCCTGGGCTTCGCGCTGACGCCGGGGTTCGGCAATCTGTTGCTGTTTTTCGGACTGCTGCTGGGGCTGGGCTGGGGGGTGTTTTACACCTTGGGGCCGATGATCGTGGCGAGCCTGGTGACGCCCGCGCAACGCGCGAAATACTTTGCGCTGCTGTCGGGCAGCATGATGACCGGGATCGGCAGCGGGCCGCTGTTGGGCCGCGCGGCCAGTGCGTTCGGTCATCCCGTCACCGCCGCCTTTTACCTTGCCGCGTTGGCCAGCCTGATGGGTGTGTTGCTGTTCTGGCGGCTGCATTCGCAACTGAAAAAAACGCCCTCGCCTACCGCCACTGTCG
The DNA here is from genome assembly GCF_058797635.1 of Pseudomonas sp. GW823-FHT02C02. Taxonomy (NCBI): domain Bacteria; kingdom Pseudomonadati; phylum Pseudomonadota; class Gammaproteobacteria; order Pseudomonadales; family Pseudomonadaceae; genus Pseudomonas; species Pseudomonas sp. GW823-FHT02C02. The sequence goes on from NZ_JBXAJV010000019.1 coordinate 48,423, forward strand.
CCCGCATTTCCTGGCGTGCGACGACTCAGGTGCTGTCGTCGAAGGCAGTGTTTCCGATCATCATGGTCGGCCTCGGCGGGTGCGTATTCGGCGGCCTGTCGAGCTTTCAAACCAGTTACGCAGCGTCTCGCTCGCTGGATTACTCGCTGTTCTTTTTCGGCTTCATGGGTGCGGCAATCAGCAGCCGGATGTTGATCGCCGGGGTAGTGGTCAAGCGCGATGCATTGCGCGCTTCGTGCCTGCTGTCAGGCGTGATGGCGGGTTCGATTGTGCTGTTCAGCTTCGTGGTCGATAGCGAGCTCAGCTACGTGCTGGCAGCGATGATGCTCGGGGTCGGCTACGGGCTGACGTACTCGGTGATCAATGGCCTGGCGGCGAACGAAACGCCCCACGGCACCACTTCGCAATCGTTGTTGCTGTTCAGCCTGTCGTACTTCATCGGTGTATTCGGCTTTCCATTTCTCGCCGGGAAGATCATTGTCGAACACGGAATGACGACACTTCTACTCACAGTTCTCGCCATAGGGCTTTTGAACTGGCTGATCACCTTGGGCCGCTTGATCTGGCGTCGGGTCGACAGCAGCAAATCGTTGCAACAGGCCTGAACCGTTCGTCGTTCATCAGGCACCAATCCAAATCGGGGGCGGACCAACATCAGGTAAGGACTCTAATTAAATGGAGACGACACCATGATCATGTCCCGCTTGACCGCCCTCGCTCTCGCCACGCTGTTGTCCTCTGCCGCTTTCGCGGCGACCACCGCCACGGGTACCGGCCCGACCAACCCGGTCGAAGGTCAGAAAAATCCGACCACCCAAGGCTCGCCCGGCATGAACACCAACGGCACGGGCGTAGACAGCAGCCAGCCTCCGTCAACGGGCACCGACCCACGGATTCAGGGCAACGATACGGGCCGCCAAGGTGGCATGAACATGCCGGACACCCAGACACCGGATAACGCCGGCGCCGGCATGGGCTCGAAAACCACCACCGGTGGCTCGGGTTCCGAAGGCGGCGCCAGCCAATAGTTCGCCCACGCGAGTTTCACCTATCCACATCCATGAAGAGGTAACCATGAACGTCGATAACAACCTTGAGAAAGAAGTCCTGACCCGTCTGCTGCACGCCCATCCAAATGGCTTGGGCAAGGAGGTCCTGGACAATTACCGGGGGGAGAAAATCGTGGCCAGCACCCTCGCCACGCTGCAGGATCGCGGGCTGATTCAGCACGGGCATGTGACCTGCAACGAGGCCGGCGAACACTCGCTGCAACTGCCGATCAAACTCAGCGCGGCTGGGGTTGAGGCGGCGCGCAAGCTGGACGTTTAACAAGATGGACCAGGTCGCAGTCGTGCGCGGCTGCGACCGTTTGAGCGACTCTACAAGTAGCAGGAGAAATCCCATGCCTCGTGGAAGCAAAGACAAATACACCGCCGAGCAAAAGCGCAAGGCCGAGCACATTGAAGAAGGCTACGAGCACAAAGGTGTCTCGAAAGATGAAGCGCAGGCGCGCGCTTGGGCAACGGTGAACAAGCAGTCCGGTGGCGGCGAACGCAAGGGGGGCTCCGGGCGCAAGAAACCGGCGAGTGCCAAATCAGAAGATCGCAAGGAATCGTCACGGCGTGCGGTGGCCAGTCGCGAAGGTCATTCGCGTGACAGCAAGGCTTCGCGAGAGACGCAGACCGTGGACAGTTTGAGAAAAGAAGCGACTTCGAAGAAGATTCCGGGGCGCTCGAGCATGCGTAAACAAGAGTTGATTGAGGCGTTGCGCAAGGCTGGGTAGTAGAAGCCTGATTTTTTTTATTGAATGTAGTGGCCCCTTCGCGGGCAAGCCTCGCTCCTACGGGTTCGGGTTGTAGCGAAAATCCGCGTATGACCAAATCCCTGTAGGAGCGAGGCTTGCCCGCGAAAGCGTTATGTCAGGCGCCAAAAGTCTTCCTGATTAATGCATCCACCTCAGCAGTCCCAGGCGAAGTCGCCGGCCCCCACCGAGTGACTGCCAGCGCCGCCGCCGCATTCGCCCGCCGCGCCGCTTCACTCGCCGACAACCCTCGCGCCAACCCGGCCAGAAACACCCCGGCATGGGCATCGCCAGCACCATTGCTGTCTACCGCCTCAACCTTGAAACCGGGCATATGCTCTCGCTCGCCGCGCTGACTGATCCAGCACCCTTGCGGCCCATCGCGCACCACCATCAACACCTCGGCCGGCAGGTGATCGGTGAGCCTGTCCAGCGCCTCGGCAATGTCCGCCGCCCCGGTAAACCGCAGTGCCTCGACACTGTTGCTGGTCCACAGATCAATGCGCGGCAACAACGCCTGCATCAATGGCGCGTCCGGCGAGTCCACCAACGGGCCGGGATCGAACACCACGTTGATCACTTTCGGCAAACCCAGCACCCAATCCAGCAGCGCCTGGGCCTTGCCGACATGCAACAGGCTGTAGCCACTGACATACACGTAGTCACCCGCCTCGGCCAGCACGCTCGCCAGGTCCTCGGTGGTCAATTCGCCCTCGGCGCCGATGTAGGAAATGAAACTGCGCTCAGCCGAGGCATCGGTCACCGCAACGCACAACCCCGTATCCCGTTCGGCCTTGTGTGCGATGCCGAGCTGAATGCCTTCCGTCTTCATCGCCTCACGGGCCAGGTCGCCGAAACGACCGGTGCCATGACGGCCGAGGTAGACCACCGGCAGCCCGTTACGCGCGGCGGCGGCCATCACGTTGAACCCTCCCCCGGCTTCGAAACTGGCGGATTGCGCCAGCACATCGCCGCCCGGTTGCGGCAGTTTGTCCACGGCCATGACCAGGTCGATGATGACTTGGCCGGTGTGCAGCAATCTAGGCATGAGCGTTCTCGGTCATTGCGGCACGACGATCCCTGGCCCCACCGAGTACAAAATAAATCCCGCCGGCCACCAGGAACGTCACGATCCAGCCGAGGCCGTTATGCCCCAGCCACGAATCCGAAAGAAAACCGCGGAACCAGACGTTTTGTTCGGTGGTGCCAATGGTGGTGAAGCTGAAGCCCAGCACGATCGCCAGCGCCCACGCGCCAAACGCGCGCCATTCGATACCGCCGTTGTACCAGTAGGCACTGCTCGGGCTGACGTCCAGCAAGTCTTTGGGGCTGTAGTAATGACGATGTATCAGGTCAACGACGAAGATCCCGACCCACGCCGTGATCGGCACCGCCAGCAGCGAAATGAAGGTAATGAACGGGCCGTAGAAACTGTCGGCGATCAGCATGAAATAGATCGAACCGGCGAAGATCGCGACGATGTCGACCACCACGGCGTAGACGCGCTTGACCTTGAGGCCGAGGGTCAGCGTGGTCAATCCGGCGGAATACACCGACAGGTTGTTCGACAGCAGCAGCCCGCCGAACGCGGTGATCAGGTACGGCACGGCCATCCAGGTTGGCAGCATGTCGCGGATCGCGATGATCGGATCGGTGGCCGAGGCCAGGTCGTTGTTGCCCACCGACAGCAGGCCGCCGAGGGTAATCAGCAGCACCAGCGGAATCCCCGCACCAAAGGCCGCCGACGCGACCAGGCGCACGGCTTTGACGCTGCGATGCTGATAGCGCGACATGTCGGCACCGGCATTGGCCCAGCCGATCCCGGTGCCGGCGGCCATGGTGCCGATGCCGATGATCATCGCGCTCAAAGGCGCAGGCGTGGCGTTGAACACCGCGCTCCAGTCGATGGTGGCGCAGAGGAAGCCGCCGACCAGAATGTTCAGCGCACCGAACACATAAGTCGCCCACTTCTGGATCACCAGCAAAGTAGCGTGACCAAGGCCGGAAACCGACAAAGTCAGCAGCACGAAAATCGCGATGAAGACCAGGGTCAACACCGGTGCGCTTTTGGCCTCCACCGGCGAACCGAACAGGATTGAGCACAGCGACAGTAGCACGAAGGCGGCGGTGGTGGTGTTGACGGTTTCCCAGCCCAGCCGCGACATCAGCGAAACCAGGGTCGGGCCGATGTTGCCGCGCACCCCGAAGATGGCGCGCGACAGCGTCAGGCTCGGTGCACGACCACGACGACCGGCGATGGAGATGATCCCGACCACCGCGAAAGAACCGGCGGCGCCGAGGATCGCAACGATGATCGCCTGCCAGATCGCCAACCCGCGAAACGCCACCAGCGTGGCACCCAGCGGCAGGCCGAGTATGGAAATGTTAGCCGCGAACCAGACCCAGAACAGTTGCAGCGGGTGACCGTTGCACTCCGCTTCCGGCACCGGTTCGATGCCGCGGGTTTCCAGTTGCCCGGCGCTTTGCCCGGCGTTCGATGAACTCATGAAAATGCTCCTGTTGCCTTTGTTGTGGTTGTGGGCAATGACGGAAGACGAAACTACATCCCGGCGATCCTGGCCGTATTCGTGCTTTCCATTGCGGGGTTATCAATTCGAATAGGCGGTGCGCCCATCGCGAGCAGGCTCGCTTCCACAGGGATAATGCAAGCCGCACGGTACCTGTGGGAGCGAGCCTGCTCGCGAAGAGGCCAGGTCAGTCAGCGCAAGGCCAGAAGCCCTTTTACCAAAGGTTCCAGCTCCAGATCATTAACGGCTTTGACCTGTTCGATCATCGCCACCGGCCAACTCCCAAGCCCCAGGCAGGCCCCGAGCATCGCGCCCAGTATCGCCGCGATGGTATCGGTGTCACCGCCCAGGCTCGCGGCCATGCACAGCGCTTCGAAGGCGTTCATTTCACCAACGGCCACTTGTTGCGCCAGGGCAAACGAGACCACGACCGATTCCTGCGAAGCCACCGACGTGCCGATCACGTCGTACAGCAAATCCGCCAGCAACGCTTTGTCACTGTCGACGCTGATGGTCCGCGCCCAGCTGATGCGCGAGGCAATCCGTCCGCCCGCCACCCAGTGGCCATGACTTTCGGCTTGTTGGGCGATCTGCTGACCGAGGTTCAACGCCTCGCCCAGGTCCATGCCGTTGATGCCGGCCGAAACCACTGCCGCCACCGCCGCCGCACTGGAAATTCCCAGCGTGGTGTTGTGGGTGACCTGGCAGGCCTGCACGACGGCGCTTATAAAACGTTCAGGCTGGGCGACATCCGTGGCGATACCGACCGGCGTGATGCGCATCGCCGCGCCGTTGGTGGTGCCGTAGCGCCCCGCTTCTTCCGGCGAGTGGCCGGCGAGGATCATTTCGATTGCGCGCTTGGTCGAAGGGCCGAGTAAGTCTTGCGAACCCTTGGCCTGCATTCCGGCCTCCCATTCGATCAGCCGCTGAGCGAGCACGGCCGGTTCGATCCGGCCCTCACCGGCCACCAACAATTGACCGACCAGAATCGCCTGTTCGGTGTCGTCGGTAATCGAGCCCTTGGGCATGTTCGCAGCAATCGGTTGATCAGGACCGGCGTCTTGCAGATCGGTGATCGCACCGAAGCGCGCCGTGATCTCGGCGCGGCTCAGGGATTGCGTCGGCATGCCCAGCGCATCGCCCAGGGCCAGTCCGTAGAACGCGCCGAGCGCACGGTCGAGCGCGGTCATTTCGACTCTCCAAACTGCAGGTGAAGACGAAAATGTACCGGGTCGAGCAAGCTTTCGACCTGTTCCATGAAACGGTTTTGCCGGTCGTAGGTGGTGCGCAAGGCTTTGAGGAAGACGGTGCCGACCGGACGACCGAGCAACGCGGCGTCTTCGGCGTTCAAGGGTTCTGCGCCGATCCATTGATCGCCGCGTTCACCGATGTAGCCGTAGGCGGCCAGGGTGATGGTCAGGGAATTGTCGATGAGGCCGACCCGCGGCAGGCTTTCCAGGCCTCCCGTGGCGGGCATCAATGAGCGTTCGAGAGACACCAGCTTGCCATCGGTGGAGCGACGGCGCCGGTCGAGGGTGATGAATTGGTCGGTGCCGAAGCGCGGCAGCAAATCAGGCCGCGTGACGGCCTCCAGCCGCAGCACTTCGGTATTGATCAGCGCCCCGCTGTCGGCGAGCGCTTGCGCCCAGCCGCTGCGTTGATCGAGCACCACACCGTCGAAGGTGACGATGGAGCCGACGCCGCTTTGGGTCGCGATGTAGTTGCGTCGTTTCAACTCGGCAAGGGCCTCACGCAGCGTGCCGCGGCTGACTTTGAATTCTTGAGCCAATTGATGCTCGCCCGGCAACAGAAAGCCGTCCTCCATGAGGCCGCTTTCAATCCGCCGGATGAGTTCGTCGACCACCCGTTGTTTCTTGTCAAATCGTACCTGTCTAATCATGTACAAAGTGATAACCGAAACGCGATGGTGCGGGCAAGGACTATTTAAGGGAGGTGACGGAAGGAGTAATCACTGTGGCGGGGAGCTTGCTCCCGCTCGAGTGCGCAGCACTCGCAAAATCCTGAATCAAAACAGTGATTTTGGGGCCGCTGCGCAGCCCAGCGGGAGCAAGCTCCCTCGCCACAAAGCGAAGTTAACGTTGTTTGAGACGATCAATCACGACGGCCAACAGCAAGATCGAACCGCGAATCACGTACTGATAGAACGTGTCGATGTTCTTCAGGTTCATCGCATTCTCAATGATCGCCAGAATCAACACCCCGGCAATCACATGCCGGATCATGCCGATCCCGCCGCTCAACGACACCCCGCCCAGCACGCACGCCGAGATCACCGTCAACTCAAACCCTTGGCCAATCATCGGCTGCCCGGAGGTCATCCGCGACGCCAGAATCACCCCGGCCAACGCGCCAATCACACCGTGCACGGCAAAGATGATGATCTTGGTCCGGTCAACGTTCACCCCGGCCAGCAACGCCGCTTCCTGGTTGCCGCCGATGGCCATGGTATTGCGCCCGTAGGTGGTGTAATTCAACAGCCAGCCGAAAAACAGGAAGCACACGATGGTGATCAGGATCGGCACCGGCACGCCAAACAACTGGCCGTTACCAAAGACGAAGAACGACTCCTGCGACACGCCGACCGCTTTGCCATTGGCAAAAATGTAAGCCAGGCCACGAACGATCTGCATGGTCGCCAGGGTGGTGATCAACGCGTTGACCCGCAGCTTGGCGATGACGATGCCGTTGATCAGCCCGACAATCAGCCCCATCACCAGCGCCGCACTCACGCCGAGAAACACACTGTCGGTGTCGCGCATCACCACCGCCGCGACCACGCCGGCACAGGCAATCACCGAGCCCACCGACAAATCGAAATGCCCGGACGCCAGGCAATACAGCATGGTGCAGGCCGCGATGCCCGTTGTCGAAATCGCCAGGCCCAGGCCGCGCATGTTCAGCGGCGACAGGAAGTTGTCGATCAGCAGCGTGCACAGCACGAAGATCCCGACCGCCGCCAGCAGCATCACCCAGTCGTCGAGAAAGCGCCGCAGGTCCAGAGGTTTGCGTGCAGTGGGCAGAGCGTTGTTTTGGATGGTCATAGTCACCTCTCAGTTCGCCACGCCGTCAGCACGTTGGCGCGGCAAAGCCAGTTGCAGCAGGTTGGATTCATTGGCCTCTGCGCGAGACAACTCGCCGCGCATCGCGCCTTCGCAGAGCACCAGGATGCGGTCGGAAATACCCATCACTTCCATCAGGTCGCTGGACACCACGATCACCGCGATGCCGCTGGCAGCCAGGTTATGGATGATCTGGTAGATCTCGGCTTTCGCGCCGATATCGATGCCGCGCGTCGGTTCATCGAGCAACAGGACTTTCATCGGCATCGACAGCCAGCGGCCGAGAATGGCCTTCTGCTGATTGCCGCCGGACAGGTACATGATTTTCTGCTCGGCGCTGGGCGTCTTCACTTTCAGTGCCTTGATCTGCTTGTCGGCGTTGCCCTTTTCCCACAAGCCGCGCAACAGGCAACCGAACGTGGAATGGGCGCCGCGCGCGCTGATGTTGATGTTCTCGGCGACGCTGGCGAGCGGCAGGATGCCCTCCTTCTTGCGATCTTCGGGACACAGCAGAATCCCGGCCGCGATGGCATCACGGGGGGAACGCAGTTTCACCTCATGACCACGAAGCTCCAGGCGTCCGGCGGTGTTGCGCGTCAGCCCGCTGAGTATCCGGAACAGCTCGGTACGCCCCGCGCCCACCAGGCCGAACAGCCCGAGAATCTCGCCCTTGTGCACCTCGAAACTCACCGGTTCACGCAGTCCCGGCCCGAGCAAACCGTCAACCTTGAGCGCCACGGCGCCCCGCTGGCGGCTGCGGTAATCGTAGATATCCTGAATGTCGCGCCCGACCATGCACGTCACCAACTGGTCGTGGGTCAGTTCGCTCATGTCCTCGAACGTGCGCACGTAGCGGCCGTCCTTGAACACCGTCACCGCGTTGCAGATGCGGAACACTTCTTCCATGCGATGGGACACGTAAAGCACCACTTTGCCTTCGTCGCGCAGACGCCCGATGATCGCCATCAAGCGATCGATTTCCCGCGCCGACAGGCTGCTGGTGGGTTCGTCGAAGGCAATCACATGCGCGCCACGGGACAACGCCTTCGCAATCTCCACCAGCTGTCGCTGACCGAGGGACAGGCGCCCGACTTTCTCTTGCGGGTCGATTTCATCGGCCAGGCCTTTGAGGCAGGCCAACGCTTGCTGGCGCAGTGCGCCTCGATTGATCAGGCCGAAACTGGCCGGCAGATGACCGAGGAACAGGTTCTCCGCCACGGTCATTTCCGGGACCAGATGCAGCTCTTGGTGGATCACCGCCACCCGACTGGCGATGCTGTCGGCGGTGGACTTGAAGACCATCGTCTGCTCGCCGATCTGCAGGTCGCCGCTGCTCGGCGTGTAAGCACCGCCGAGGATTTTCAGCAGGGTCGATTTGCCGGCGCCGTTCTCGCCCATCAAGGCATGAACCTGCCCCGGATGAGCGACGAAACTGATGCCATCCAGCGCCTTCACCCCGGGAAACGTCTTGCCGATCCCGTTGAAGCGCAGGCTGCCGCCGACGCTGTGCTCATGTGTCTGTACTTGCGCGTGCATAAAACCACCTCATCACACAGATCAGGCGGCCCCGTCGCCAGGGCCGCCGATGAAATCAACCAGCCCTCAGTTCCACAGGCCGATCTTTTCCAGTTCCTGCTTGAAGTTCTCGCGAGTGATCAGCGTCACGTCGTCCATCGCGGTGTACTTCGGTGGTTCTTTGCCGGTGGTGACCCACTCGAACATCATGCTCGCGGTGTTGTAGCCCTCGATGTGCGGGCTTGGCAGCATCGAACCGAAGAAACCACTGTTGGCTTTCTTCAGCTCGCCGATAGCATCGGTGCCGTTGATGCCGATGCCGATCACGTTGGCTGCGGCAAACCCGGCGCTTTCGGTGGCGCGCACGCCGCCCAGTACGGTGTTGTCGTTCATGCCGCCGATGATCAGGTTTTTCGCCGCGCCCGGCAGTTTCACCAGGGCTGAGTTGGTGGCGTCCATGCTGCCCGGTACGTCGAGGGTTTTCAGCGCCGAGAACAGGATGTGGTCTTTCGGCATTCCGGCATCTTCCAGCGCTTTGACCGAACCGTCGGTGCGCTTCTTGCCGGTGTCGAGTTCATTGAAAGTGTTGATCACCGCATAGGTTTCTTTCCAGTCCCAGCCGCGTTTTTTCGCTTCGGTGGCCATTGCCGCGCCCTGCTTCTGGCCGACTTCGAATGCGGCCATGCCGAGGTAAGGAACGTCTTCCATGAACTTGCCATTGGCATCGACGAAACGGTCATCGACAGCGATGACTTTCATACCATTGAGCTTGGCCTTGGCCATGATGGCCGGACCAAGGGAGACGTCCGGCGGGCAGATCACGAAGCCTTTGGCACCATTGGCTGCAAGGCTATCGATGGCCGAGAGGGTTTTCTCGCCGTCAGGCACGGCGATCTTGATGACAGTGAAGCCCTTGTCTTTCCCGGCCTTTTCGGCGAATGCCCATTCGGTCTGGAACCAGGGCTCTTCCGCCTGCTTGACCAGGAAGCCGATTTTCACTTCCTCGGCCGCCAGCAGCGTGCTGCTCAAGCTGACCGCAGTGACCGCCAAAGCGGCACAGCACAGGGAACGGATCCCACGACGACGATTCATAGCTGACTCCTTGTTATTTTTTTTGAGCGTTATTTTGAAAGCCGGTACTGCAAATAGTCATATCGTATGATGATTGGATTTCAGACGGAACTCCGCGTCTGAAAGCCGTTTTGCTCAGTCGTGATACATGACCGAGCGTCCACCATCGATGGTGATGCATGAAGCATTGATGAACGGTGCTTCATCGCTGGCCAGGAAGACGGCCGTCATGGCCACTTCCATCGGTTGCCCGATACGACGCGGCGGATGCAGGTCGAATGCCCTCTGACGTTCGGCCTGGGGGTCGGCAAAACCGTTCCAGTAATCGACGTTCAATTGGGTTTCGATATAGCCCGGCGCAATCGCATTCACGCGAATGCCCTTTGGCGCGTATTCGATGCCCAGCGCGCGGGTCAGCCCGAGCAAGCCGTGCTTGGCCACCGGGTACGGAAAGCAGCCCGGGATGATGTGGGTGGAATGGGTCGAAGCGATGTTGATGATGCTGCCGATGCCCTGCTCGATCATTTGCGGCAGCACGGCTTTGCAGCCATACCACGCGCCGTCGAGGTCGATGGCGAAGCAGCGATGCCAGTCTTCTTCGGTCATTTCCAGTGGATCGCGGAATACGTTGACCCCAGCGCAGTTGACCAATACGTCGATCCGGCCGTGACGCTCGACGGCCAACCTGGCCATCGCGTGCAGATCTTGCTGCCGGGAGACGTCGGCCTTGATGGCCTGGACATCGAAGCCTTTGTCCCGCCAGTGCGCCGCGACTTTCTCGACTTTTTCGGCCTGAATATCACTGATGATCAGTTTGGCCTGCTGCGACGCGAACGTGGCGACGATGGCCTCGCCGATGCCCTGCGCAGCGCCGGTCAGCAGCACGACCTTGTTTTTCAGGCGCTCGCCTTTGGGCGGTTCGGGCACGGCTGGCAAGGAAAGAGGCTCAGCCATGGATCAAGCCCCCTTTTTTCAGGGACGACAAAAGCCGGGCATCTGTCGATGTCCGGTCAAAAGTCCTTTTGGAAAATCGCTGCATCACTTCACCTGTTTTGTTTTTTTAAGTGTGAGTGCGTGTAACTGATGGCCGACTATAAACCCGACCACCAAATAATCTCAATATATAATTTTACATCCCATATTTTGGGATTTTATCCAGCAAAGCGGGTGCAGGTTTTTCCGGGCACATCGACGCGAATCGACAGCAGCGCGCCGTCCAGCGGGTGGTTGAGCGGACTCGCGGCGCTTGTGACGTAAAGGGTTTTCAAGTCTTCGCCGCCGAACACGCAACTGGTGGGGCGGCTGACCGGCAATTCGATCACGCGGTCGACATAGCCATCCGGGGTTAGCCTGATCAGGCAGCTACCGTCCCAGCGGGCGTTCCAGATGAAACCCTCCGCATCCATCGCCGAGCCATCGGGGCCGCCCCGATCGTGGGGACCGAACCAGACATACGCGGTGTCCAGGTTGCCATCGGTGTGGACGAAATGGCGGTACAAGGTTTTGTCCATGCTGTCGGCGAAAAACAGCGTGGTCTCGTCCTCGCTCCACAGCAACGTGTTGGGAATGCCCAGCCCGCGAAGCAGCGGCGTGACCCGGGCGTCGCGGTCGATGCGAAACAGGCCGCCGGAGCGACGCACAATGGGCAGGTCTTCGCCATTTTCACCGATGTTGTTCTGCATGGTGCCAAGCCAGAGCCGACCCTGTGCATCGCAGCGGGCTTCGTTGGCGCGGTTGCCGGGTTGCGGGTCGGCGACGCAGAGCAAGGTCAGGCGCGGCTCAAGCCCCGGCGAATCAAGGTCCAGCCGATAGACGCCGCTGCTCAACGTCACGAGCGCATCGCCGCTTTCACAGGGGATGAACGCGGACACATGTTCCGGCATTTTCCAGATTTGCACGTTGGCGCCGATCAGCCGCAGGGCTTGCTTGCCGGCGATGTCCACCCAATACAGCGCCTGGGTCGGCACATCCCAGAACGGACCTTCACCGAGTTGTGCACGGTGTCCGGTAACCGCATTCCACGTCATGAAACCTCCTGTTGTTTTTGTATGTGGCGCAAGCCTCTCAGCCGGCTTTTTTGTCGGCCATGACTTTTGGATAAAAGCGTTTGATCGCCAGGTCCGCGTTATCGATCAGGGTCATGCAGGCCCAGACACCCCGCGCGGCATCCCGTGCGGCGATGGCGTCGGCCATGTCTTTGTGAATCGGCAGCGTGCGGCGCAATTCGTCCGGGTCGGCGGCGGACACTTCGAACGACACAGCCAACAACGCGCCAAGGGCCGGGACCATTTGTTCGATGAACTGGTTGTGGCTGGCGGCGAGTATGCACTCGTGGAAGACCTGGTCGGCGCGGTTGTAATCGACGCCGCTGTCCACCGCCCGTTCCAACGCGTTATAGGCCTGCTGGATCGCCTGGACCTGTTCGACCGTCGCGCGCTCACAGGCCCAGCGCACGGCCATCGGTTCGATGGTGCGGCGCAGATCGAGCAAGTCGTCGACGAAGTTTTCCGGCAAGCCGCTGCGCGAAAGCCAACCCACGACTTGCGGGTCGAAGAGGTTCCAGCGTCGCACCGGTAGCACCCGTGTACCGACTTTCGGCCCGACTTCGAGCATGCCTTTGGCGACCAGGGTTTTGATGGCTTCGCGGATGACCGTGCGACTGACACCCAACTGCTCACCCAGGTCGGCTTCGACCTTGATGGTTTCACCCGGCTTGACCTGGCCGGCGGTTATCCAGCAACCCAGCCAATCGACGGTCGACGCATGAAAACTGCTGGACATGGACACCTCGATGCAGGAGCGGCACAAAGCCATTCGCGATGGGTGTCCACGCTAATCATCATACGATTGGGTGTCAATTTGATTTTTTGGATGACTCACACATCCAATGTGGGAGCGAGCCTGCTCGCGATGGCGGCGTAACAGGTCACATCTAGGTTGATGTTATGGCCTCATCGCGAGCAAGCCCGCCCCCACAGTGCTATGCGTTAAGGCTCAAGGCCGATGGGGAAGAATTCACCGCCGCTCCATACACCCAGCCAACGTTGCCCGTCGATCTCACGTGTCACGGCCAACTCCACCAGTTGGTAAAACACATTGCGATGGATCAGGGCTTCGAGGTTGGTGCGTACATGCACGTAGGGTGCTGGCTCTTGCGTGACCGGGTCGATCACCACGCGAATCGGGTGTTCGGTGCCGGCGTCCGTGGTCTCGTCGACGTTGGTGGTGAAGCGCAGAAGCTGGGCTTCGCCCTCGCCTTCCACGTCCACGGCAATCGCCACAAACGGCGCATCATCGACCTTGATGCCCACTTTCTCGACCGGAGTGATCAGAAAATAGTCATCGCCATCGCGGCGAATGATGGTGGAAAACAATTTGACCATCGGCTTGCGCCCGATCGGCGTCCCCAGGTAATACCAGGTGCCGTCGCGGGCGATGCGCATGTCGATGTCGCCACAGAAATCAGGGTTCCACAGGTGGACCGGCGGCAAGCCTTTGGTTTTGGGGATTTGCCCCAACAAGTCGTTGGCTTTTTGCGGGCCACTCATGGCGTTCTCCTTGGATTACTGGTCGCTGAGACCAATCAGGCTGCGCGCGTATTGCTCAAGCGGCGGGCCAATCAGGTCTTGTGGCTTGTTATCGTGGAACGTCAGTAAACCGCCACGACTCTTGATACGTGCAGTATCAATCAAATACTGGGTGCTGGTCTCGATCAACATGATCTGAATCACGCCGCTGTCGATGCCCAGGCGATCCACGTATTCCTGATCGAGCCATTCGTCCGAGTTACCGATTCTGTCATCCGCCTTGGCGAACCGTGTGTAAAGCAGGTAATGGGCACCGGCGGCGCGGGCTTCACCCATGGCCTGGTCGAGACCTTCGGGCGCGCGCGCTCGGCGGACCATCGGGAAATATTCGATAAAGCCGTTGAAGGCTTCTTCAGCGACCACGTTAGGTCGCGGATAAGCACTGCCCGGCGGCGCGAAGGCACCTTGGGCGATGTAGATGAATGAGTCCGGCTGAATGCGCAGGTTATTCACCCGACGACTGTCGCTGTGATCCAGCAGCCCTGCATCGCTCATGTGGTAGCGAGTTCCTTCAGCCATATCGCTGACATTCATGCAGCCACCAAGCGCCAAAACGGCCAGCAGCAAAACCAGGCTACGCATCCTACCCTCCAGAGGCCGGTGACGGAAAACCGGCGAATGGCCATTGGATGCAGCTTCCGCGCCAGCTCAAGGATGTTGTGGCCTTATAGATAGCAATCGCGAGCAGGCTCGGAGCGGCGTTCGTACAATGAGGCCCGATCAGCCGCCAATAATCTTCATGATGGTCGCCCCCCCCGAGAACGCCACTTCCTGCTTGTCCCCCAAGGCTTTCACCAGAAGTCGCTGCAACGCTGGCAATGCCTGATGGCGCGGCTTGTCGAGCAGATCGCCGACATAGTGGCGATTGCTCGACGATAAACAGCCATGCAGCCAGCCGGTGGACGACAGACGCAGGCGTGAACAAGTCCGGCAGAAGGGAACGCTTTCATTGGCGATCACGCCGAAGTGCCCCAGCCCCGGTATTTGGTAACGCACGGCAGTGGCGTCTACGGGTGCATCGGCCTGCAAATACTCGTAACGCTCGCCAATCAGGCTCAGCAACTGCTGAAGGCTGACGAACTGTTGCAGGAAAGCGTTGTTGTCGCTGGCCAGATGACCCATGCGCATCAGCTCGATGAAGCGCAATTCATAGCCACGCTCCAGGCAGTAATCGAGCAGAGGCATCACTTGATCAAGGTTCTGGCCGCGCAGGGGCACCATGTTGACCTTGATTTTAAGGCCGGCGGCCTTGGCCTGATCCATCCCGTCGAGCACCGTCGCCAGGTCGCCGCCACGGGCAATGCTGCGGAACGCGCTGGCATCCAGGGTATCGAGGGAAACGTTGATGCGACGGATGCCGGCGTCTACCAGCAACGGCAGCTTTTTCGCCAGCAGCTGACCATTGGTAGTCAGGCTGATGTCTTCCAGGCCCATCTTGCCGACGGCCGTCATGAAGGCTTCGAGCTTGGGGCTGACCAGCGGCTCGCCACCGGTGATGCGCAAGCGCTCGATGCCCGCCGCTTCGATCAGGTACGCCACGCCGCGCGCCATGGCGTCGGCCGACAATTCGTCCTGTGCAGCCACCAGCCGCTTGCCGTTGGGCACGCAGTAGGTACACGCGTAATTGCAGGCTGAGGTCAGGCTGATCCGCAGATTGCGGAAACGCCTGCCTTGACGGTCAACGATCATGGAGCACTCCGGCGAAAGGAATTTGAACGCGTAAAACTTGACTAACAAATCAAGTTTTAGCAAGTCCCATGCCTGAGTATATTCCTGAGGTACTGCGCCATATAGAGAAATCATGGCGCAATAAGGCAACTGAATGGTTCAGCTACTCGGAGTGTCGGTATCGCGCTTGCGCTTGTTGCCCATACGCACGCCGATATCCATCAGGAACTGGAAGAAACCTTCCTGATCTTCCAGCACATTGCTCCAGAACGGCGAGTGATACAGCGCCACGGCACCGTGCACCAGCGCCCAGGACGCGCAGTAATGGAAGTAAGGCGGCACGTCTTCAAGCTTGCCTTCGCTGATCCGGCCCTTGATCAGCAAGGTCAGGCGTTCGAAGTTCGAGGCGCGGATCTTGTGCAGTTCCTCGACCATCTCCGGCACCTGGTTGCCCTTGACCACCTTCTCTTCCAGCCGATCGAACAAGCGATAGCGTTGCGGATCGCGCATGCGGAATTCGAAGTAGGCCCGGGACAGGGCTTCCTTGTCCTTGTCGACATCAGCCGAATGCAACAGCTCGTTCAGATCACGCTCGTAGTCGAGCATCAGGCGCAGATAGATCTCCGCCTTGGATTTGAAATGCTTGTAGATCGTGCCTTTGCCGATACCGACGGCATCAGCAATCATCTCGACGGTGACACTGTCTTCACCTTGGTCGAGGAACAGCTTGAGCGCGGTATCGAGAATTTCTTGCTCGCGGCGACGAAACTCACGGACCTTACGAGGTTCTTTATGCATAAGAAAAGGTCTGTAGGGGTCAAAATTCGAAGCCGCGTATTATGCCTAACTTGCGCCAAAATGCACGGATCATCCGACCATATCTGTGTTTCTTGATGATTTCACACAGGGTCGCCTGTTGATGAGAACACTTCCGAAGCGCCCGTATTCCAAAATTGTTTAAAAACCGGGACCGGTAAACTGGACTCGGCGCAATACTGATCAATACTTGAACTGTCGGCGGGGCATCTCCCCCAAGTGTCGCGTCGATATAGGTACCAACGGACCGCGTGCCTTTGTTTTACTCCTAATGGTCTTAACCCGGATTCACCCCCCAGAACCCGGGTTTTTTTTGCCTGCGATTCAGCCCTTCACATGCGCCAGCGGAAACAGACGCTTGAAGTTTTCAGTGGTCTGCTCGGCAAATCGCTCGTAAGCCTCACCCCGCAACATTGCCAGAAACTCCGCCACCTCGCGCACGTACTGCGGCAGGTTGGGTTTGCCGCGATAAGGGATCGGAGCCAGGTACGGCGAGTCGGTTTCTACCAGCAATCGATCAGCTGGCACTTTGCTGGCGACGTCACGCAGCGCATCGGCATTGCGAAAAGTGACAATGCCAGACAGGGAAATGTAATAGCCCATGTCCAGCGCAGCCTTGGCCATGTCCCAGTCTTCCGTGAAGCAATGCAACACGCCCGCCTGAGGCAACGCAGCCTCGCGCAGCAAACTCAACGTATCGGCACGGGCGCCACGGGTGTGGATGATCACCGGTTTGCCTGTTTGCTGAGCGGCCTGCAGGTGCAAGCGAAACGATGCCTGCTGCAACTCTGCCGCTTCCGGCTCGTAGTGATAATCCAGGCCGGTTTCACCGATGGCCACGACACGGGGGTGATTGAGCTCACGCAACAACCAATCCAGCGCCGGAGCGGCACCCGGCTGTACATCCAGAGGATGCACGCCCACTGAACAGTCGACGTCGCCATAACGTTCGGCCAGGGCTTTGACATCCGCGGCATTTTCAACGCTGACGCCGATACATAAAAAGTGCCCTACCCCGCGCTGCCGGGCCGCATCAAGCGCGGCATCCAGGGAGCCGTCGTGGGCGGCGAGGTCAAGACGATCGAGGTGACAATGGGAATCTACGAGCATAAAAGGGCTGCAACTTACATCGTATGAGTGGGACGGTCGGACTTCAGGGCTCCGGCCAGATGGGTTTCGATTCGACTGCGCGCGGTGTTGTCGCCGTCGTTGAATTGTACGCCGACCCCGGCAGCCCGATTGCCCTGCGCACCGTTGGGCGTAATCCAGGCAACCTTGCCGGCTACCGGGATCTTATCGATCTCATCCATCAGGTTCAGCAGCATGAACACCTCGTCGCCCAACTTGTAGCTCTTGTTGGTCGGGATAAACAGGCCACCGTTCTTGATGAACGGCATGTAGGCCGCGTAAAGCACGGACTTGTCCTTGATGGTCAGGGACAAAATGCCGTTGCGCGGCCCCGGATTGACGGCTTCATTCATGCTGACCTCCATTGCTGATGATCAGAGTCTAGGCACAGACGATCACTTCTGGGTAGGCAAGGATGCCCATTGCACCAGCAGTGCCTCCAGCAACAAGGCCGGATTGAGGTTAGCTTTGCTCATGACCTTCTGACGCTGGGCGAGAATCCAGTCCTGGATATTCAAGACTTTATCCTGAGCGGTTTTCTGCGCCAGGTATTGAATGACCTTGCGCATGTCCGCCAACCCCAGCCCCTGCTCATCCTGGGTCAATTGATAGCGCAGGATCAGACTCGACCAGTCGCAGAACCAGTCGAACAACAGCAACTGCGGGACGGTTTTCCATTCTTCGGCCAATTGCGTCGGCGATTGCTGCTGCTTGAGCAGCTTCTTCACGCCTTCGACCACCAGAGCTCGCTGTTCGCGCACGCCTTGGGCCTGCAACTTGACCGCCGCCAGCGGGGAGCCGGCCGCCAGGGTCAGCAGTTCGATACGCTCTTCTTCCGAGCTGTCCGGCAGGGCCTTGGCCAGCCAGGCAAGACTCATCGCTTCGCTCGGCAGCGGACAAGCCTGCTGTACGCAGCGGCTCTTGATGGTTGGCAGCAGACGACTGGTCTGGTGGCTGACCAACAGCAAAACGGTGTCGCCGGACGGTTCCTCAAGACTTTTGAGCAAGGCGTTCGCGGCGTTGATGTTCATCGACTCGACCGGCTCGATCAACACCACCTTGCGCCCGCCCATTTGGGCGGTCTGGACCACGAAACTGACCAGATCGCGCACCTGGTCGACCTTGATCGCCTTGTCGGCCTCTTCGGGTTCCAGGATGTAGTTGTCGGGGTGGCTGCCGGCCTTGAGCAGCAGGCAGGACTTGCATTCACCGCAGGCATCCTGCGCGGTCGGACGCTGGCACAGCAAACTGGCCATCAACCGTTCCGCCAGCGCCCGCTTGCCAATCCCGGCCGGGCCATGCAGCAGATAGGCGTGCGCATGTTGCTTGCGACCGGCCAACTGCTGCCAGAGGCTGTCCTGCCACGGATAGGCTTCAGCCACGGGCCAACTCCAGCAGGCGTGGCAGCAAGGCGTCCAGCGACTGCTGAACCTGTGCCAGCGGCTGAGCGGCATCGACCCGCACATAACGCGCCGGGTCAGCTTCAGCGCGCTTGAGGAACGCACTGCGCACGGCATCAAAAAAGGTTCGGCCTTCGAGTTCAAAACGATCCAGGCGACCGCGAGCGCTGGCGCGGGCCAGACCCACTTCCACCGGCAGATCGAAGATCAGCGTCAGATCCGGGCGCAAATCGCCCTGCACAAAGGTTTCGAGGGCCGCGATACGCTCCAGCGACAGACCACGACCGCCGCCCTGATAGGCGTAGGTCGAATCGGTAAAGCGATCACACAAGACCACCGCGCCGCGGGCCAGCGCCGGGCGAATCACCTCGGCCAGATGCTGGGCGCGCGCGGCGAACACCAGCAGCAGCTCGGTGTCAGGGTTCATGACTTCATCAACCGGCGCCAACAGCACCTCGCGGATCCGCTCGGCCAAGGGCGTACCACCCGGCTCGCGGGTCAACACCACCTCGATACCGGCGGCGCGCAGGCGCTCGGCCAGGTATTCGCGGTTGGTGCTCTTGCCGGCGCCTTCCGGGCCTTCCAGGGTAATAAACAAGCCAGTCACGGGCAGTCCTTAATCAGAGTCATTGCGGGCTTTGCGGAGCCGGTGTGTCCGGCTCGGGCACGGGTTCGGGCGCCGGAGCGGGTTCTTGCGGCGCGTCTTGTGGCGCTACTTCTGGCAAAGCTTCGGGATCGGGATTGGGCGAAGCGGCCGGAATCGGCGCTTCGGCACCCGGTGTGTCGGCACTCGGAGTTTCTGGCGCGGAGACCGGTGCCGGACTGGACCGATAATCGGCACGACGCTTGAGCTGGAACTCGCGCACCGCATTATTGTGGGCGTCCAGATCATCGGAGAACACGTGGCTGCCGTCACCGCGAGCCACAAAGTAGAGGCTGTTGCCTGCCACCGGGTTCAACGCGGCATGGATCGCTTCGCGGCCGACCATGGCAATCGGGGTGGGTGGCAGGCCCGAAATCATATAGGTGTTGTACGGCGTGGCCTCCTTGAGGTGGGCGCGGGTCAACTTGCCGCTGTAGCGATCACCCAGGCCGTAGATCACCGTCGGATCGGTCTGCAGCAGCATGCCCATCGCCATGCGTCGCACGAACACGCCTGCAATCTGCCCGCGCTCCTGGGGCACACCGGTTTCCTTTTCAACCAGCGAGGCCATGATCAGCGCCTGATAGGGTTCGGTGTACGGCAAATCAGCAGCGCGCTGCTCCCATTCCCTGGCCAGGACTTCGTCGAGGCGATCGTAGGCTTTTTTCAGCAGATCGACGTCGGTCATGCCCCGCACGAAGCGGTAAGTGTCGGGGAAGAACCGGCCCTCGGGAAAGATCCCGGTATGGCCCAGCTTGGTCATCACTTCGCTATCGCTCAAGCCGTTGAGGGTCTGCTCGAGTTTTTCATCCTTGGCCAATGCCGCCCGGACCTGATGAAAATTCCAGCCTTCGACCAGAGTCAGACTGTACTGAACGATGTCCCCACGTTTCCACAGGTCGATCAGCCCTTCGACGGTCATGCCGGGCTGCATGCGGTATTCGCCCTTGTGCAAGGGTTGTCCGGCCAGATTGAATCGCCAATACACGCGCAACCAGAAAGCGTCCTTGATGACGCCATCGGCTTCGAGTCGATAGAAGGTGCGGGTGGGTGTCGTGCCTTTAGGCACTTCCAGCAGTTCTTCCTGGGTGATGTTCAGCGGCTGATTCAGCGCCGTATGAATCTTCCAGGCGGAGGCGCCCAGACACAGCCCTGCCAGAACCAATCCGGTTTCCAGCAGCAGCAACAATTTACGTCTCACGTATCAAGCATCCAGTAGCGCATGGGCAATGGTTTGGAGTTTACGGGTGAGCGGCCCAACCGGCCAGCTCAGCGCAGCATAGGCGCGCACCGGCCAAACGCCATACACGCTGTTGCAGACAAAGACTTCATCGGCCCATTGCAGCTGATCGAGGCTAATGTCGGTGATTTGCGTGGGGATCCCCAATGACTCGGCTTGAAACAATAATTCGGCACGCATCACACCCGCCACGCCGCAGCGCTTCAAATCGGCTGTGATCAACACGCCATCGCGCACCAGGAAAAGATTACTGAATACGCCTTCGATCACCCGTCCTGTCCTGTCGAGCATCAAGCCTTCGGCATGCTCGGTGTCCTGCCATTCGGAACGGGCTATGACCTGCTCCAGGCGGTTCAGGTGTTTGAGGCCGGCAAGCAGTGGTTGCCTGGACAGTCGCGTCGCACACGGGAACAGGCGAACGCCCTGCTCGCCATGAACGGCAGGATAAGCAGCGGGTGGATTTCCTTGCAGAATACGTCGGGCCTGAGCCGAAGGATCGGGAGCGTAACCACGCAGACTGTCGCCGCGGGTGAGGATGAGCTTGAGCACACCTTGACCCAGTGCGGCGGCATAGGCCAGCAGCTCACTGCGGATCAGCTCGTGATCGGCAGTGATCGCCAGCCGTGAACAGCCATCGGCCAGACGCGACAGATGTCGGTCCAGCAACAAGGGTTGCCCACCACGCACGGCGATGGTCTCGAACAGACCATCACCGTAAGCCAGGCCGCGATCCTTCAGCGACAAAGCGTCAGCCGGCTGACCGTCGACCCAGCTGTCCATCAGTCAGCGAACCGGCGGAACACCAGCGAGCCGTTGGTACCGCCAAATCCGAAGGAGTTGGAGAGCACCACATCGATATCCATATTGCGCGCGGTGTGCGGCACGAAATCGAGATCGCAGCCTTCGTCCGGTTCATCGAGGTTGATGGTCGGTGGCGCTACCTGGCTGTTGATCGCCAGCACACTGAAGATCGCCTCGACTGCGCCTGCTGCACCCAGCAAGTGACCGGTCATGGACTTGGTCGAACTGACGGCCAGTTTGTAGGCGTGATCGCCGAACACCGACTTGATCGCACAGGCTTCGGCGAGGTCGCCGGCCGAGGTCGAGGTGCCGTGGGCGTTGATGTACTGGACCTGATCGCCATTGATTCTGGCATCGCGCAAGGCATTAGTGATGCAACGGGCAGCACCGGCGCCATCGGCGGGAGGCGAAGTCATGTGGTAGGCATCGCCGCTGGTGCCGAAACCGATCAGCTCGGCATAGATGGTCGCGCCGCGCGCCTTGGCGTGCTCCAGCTCTTCGAGAACCAGGGCGCCGGCACCGTCGGACAAAACGAAGCCATCACGGCCCTTGTCCCAAGGACGGCTGGCACGGGTTGGCTCGTCGTTGCGGGTCGACAGCGCACGGGAAGCACCGAAGCCACCCATGCCCAGACCGCAAGCCGCCATCTCGGCGCCGCCGGCAATCATCACGTCGGCTTCGTCGTACATGATGTTGCGCGCAGCCATGCCAATGCAGTGCGTACCGGTGGTACACGCGGTGGCGATGGCGTAGTTAGGTCCCTGTGCACCCAAGTGGATGGACAGAAAACCGGAAATCATATTGATGATCGAGCCAGGCACGAAAAACGGAGAAATCCGTCGTGGCCCGGAATCATGCAGGGTGCGGCTGGTTTCTTCGATATTGGTCAGACCGCCAATACCCGACCCCATGGCCACGCCAATGCGTTCACGGTTGGCGTCGGTGACTTCAAGGCCTGCGTTACGTACAGCCTGAAAACCTGCGGCCAGACCGTACTGAATGAACAGGTCGAGCTTTCGAGCTTCCTTGACCGACAGGTATTCCTCGACATTGAAGCCCTTTACCGAGCCGCCAAAACGGGTGGAATAGGCAGAAAGGTCGGTGTGTTCGATCAGACCAATGCCACTGCGGCCAGCCAGAATGCCCTGCCAACTGCTTGGCACATCCGTGCCCAGTGGCGACAACATACCCATACCGGTGACTACGACGCGTCTACGCGACACAGCACTCTCCTTTTTCAAATGACGACTTTGCATCAGGCCTAAAGAAAAAACCGCACGCCGTGATGGCAGTGCGGTTTTTCCATGACAGCAAGCAACGATTACAAGCTATTAAGCCTGGTGGTTAGTAACGTAATCGATTGCGGCTTGTACAGTAGTGATCTTCTCAGCTTCTTCGTCAGGGATTTCGGTCTCGAATTCCTCTTCCAGAGCCATCACCAGCTCAACGGTGTCAAGGGAGTCGGCACCCAGGTCTTCAACGAAGGAAGCAGTGTTGACCACTTCTTCTTCTTTAACGCCCAGTTGCTCAGCAACGATTTTCTTGACGCGCTCTTCGATGGTGCTCATACCTTGTTTTCACTCCTAATGGACAAATTCAGGCAGCTGGCCAGTGGGTAAGTGTATAGAAAGACTTTTCAGTTTTTCAACTGAAAGCTTCACTCCTCAAACCCGACGACCCTCTGCCTATAAATAGATTGCAGCTTTATAACGGATTTTAGACAGCTCGTATGACATTTTTTTGAAGCAATCCGTCACATTTAACTCATGTACATCCCGCCGTTCACCGGGATTGTAGCCCCAGTAACGTAAGCCGCACCGTCGGATGCAAGAAAAGCGACCACAGACGCGATCTCTTGAGCTTGCCCCAGACGGCCCAGCGGAATCTGCGTCTGCAAGGCTTCACGCTGTGCCTCAGGCAGTTCGCGGGTCATATCGGTGTCGATGAACCCTGGGGCCACCGAGTTTACCGTAATCGAACGCGAACCGACTTCACGCGCCAGTGCACGGCTGAAACCTTCCAGACCGGCCTTGGCGGCTGCGTAGTTTACTTGGCCTGCGTTGCCCATGGCACCCACAACCGAGCCAATACTGATAATTCGTCCCCAACGGGCTTTGGTCATACCGCGCAAAACGCCCTTGGACAGGCGGAACAGACTGTTCAGGTTGGTATCGACGACGTCATGCCATTCGTCATCTTTCATGCGCATCATCAGATTATCGCGGGTGATACCGGCATTGTTGACCAGGATCGCCGGCGCACCGAACTGTGCTGTGATGCTCGCCAACACCGCAGCAACGGATTCGTCGCTGGTGACATTGAGTTCCAGGCCAGTGCCTTGAATACCATTTTCTTTCAGGGTAGCGGCAATACGCTCGGCGCCGGAAGCGGACGTCGCGGTACCGACAACAATAGCGCCCTGACGACCCAGTTCCAGGGCGATGGCCTGGCCGATACCGCGGCTCGCACCGGTGACCAGTGCAACTTTACCTTGCAGACTCATGCAAGTTTCTCCTGATTCAGGCCAGCGCTGCACGGGCGGCAGCGAAAGCGTCTGGGGTATTGAGGTTGGATGTCGACACGCCTTCGGCGCAACGCTTGTTCAGGCCGGCGAGTACTTTGCCAGGGCCGCATTCGACCAGCTGGGTCGCGCCCTTGGCGGCCAGCGCCTGGACCGACTCAACCCAGCGTACAGGCTTGTAGAGCTGCTCAAGCAGATCGCGCTTGAGGGTTTCCAGATCGGCCGGCACATTGGCGCTGACGTTCTGCACCACAGGGATCTGCGGAGCCTGCCAGTCAATGGCAGCGATCGACTCAGCGAAACGCTCGGCTGCCGGACGCATCAATTCGCAATGGGACGGCACGCTGACCGGCAACGGCATGGCACGCTTGGCACCACGAGCCTTGCAGCCTTCGATGGCGCGTTCGACCGCAGCCTTGGCACCGGCGATCACGACCTGGCCCGGGGAGTTGAAGTTGACCGCGCTAACCACTTCGCCTTGCGCCGCTTCGGCACAGGCGGCCAACACGTCAGCATCTTCCAGACCCAGGATTGCGGCCATGCCGCCCTGCCCGGCCGGAACCGCTTCCTGCATCAACTGACCACGGCGCTCCACCAGCTTGACGGCGGCGCCCAGGCTCAGGCTGCCCGCCGCGACCAGTGCGCTGTACTCGCCCAGGCTGTGACCGGCAACGTAAGCCGGACGCGCGCCGCCTTCCGCCAGCCACAGACGCCACAAGGCGATCGAGGCAGTCAGAATGGCCGGCTGGGTTTTATCGGTTTGATTGAGTTGCTCTTCCGGCCCTTGCTGGGTCAGTGCCCACAGGTCGTAACCCAGAGCATCGGAAGCTTCTTTGAATGTTTCGAGGACAACCGGATGTTGTGCGCCCAACTCGGCCAGCATGCCGAGGGACTGCGAACCCTGTCCTGGAAAGACGAATGCGAGGGAAGCAGACATGTAACAAGCCCCTAATGATCTTGTCGTCGGAGAATTTGACGTCCCGCTTGGGGGACGCAAGAAACTGACAGTTGGATGGCCAATTGAACTGAGCGGTCACATTTAAGCATTGTCCGACGAAAACGCCTAAAGCAACAAATCCTCCAGACGACCGTGAATGCGTTCCGGAAGGTTTTCCTGGATCTCGATCAGCGCACGGGAAATGGCACTCTGAAAACCCTGAACCCCGGCCGAACCGTGGCTTTTCACCACAATCCCCTGCAAACCCAGGAAGCTTGCGCCGTTATGTCGCGCAGGCGCCAGATCGGCCTGCAAACGCTTCATCAGGGGTAGCGCCAGCGCGCCGATCATTTTCGAGGCGAGGTTTTTCTTGAACAAGGCTTCGATGCGCCCGGCAATCATGGTCGCCAGGCCTTCGCTGGACTTGAGCAGGATATTGCCGACAAAGCCGTCACACACCACCACGTCCGCCTCGCCCCGGTACAAACCGTCACCTTCGACAAAGCCGATGTAGTTGATGCCGCGAGCACTTTGCAACAAGGTCGCCGCCAGCTTGACCTGCTGATTACCCTTGATGTCTTCGGTGCCGATGTTCAGCAAGGCCACCCGTGGGCGAACAATGCCGAGGGTTTCTGCCGCCACTGAGCCCATCACCGCAAATTGCAATAAATGCTCGGCACTGCAATCAACGTTGGCGCCGAGGTCGAGCAACTGGCAATAACCCTTCTGCGTTGGAATCGCCGCCACCATCGCCGGCCGATCGATGCCGGGCAACGTCTTGAGCACAAACCGCGACAACGCCATCAGCGCACCGGTATTGCCGGCACTGACACAGGCCTGAACCTTGCCATCACGCAACAACTCAAGCGCCACGCGCATCGACGAGTCAGGCTTGCCACGCAAGGCCTGGGCAGGCTTTTCGTCCATGGTGATGACTTCGGACGCCGGAGCAATCGACAGGCGCGAGCGATCCACAGCCGATTGGCCAGAGAGCAATTCTTCAAGAAGAGAGGGTTGACCGACGAGGGTCAGGTGCAGCGAGGGCGTAGCAGACAGACAAGCAAGGCTGGCCTGAACAATGCTGCGGGGACCGAAGTCCCCGCCCATTGCGTCAATCGCGATGACTTGAGCAGACAAGTGATTACTCGTCAGCGCCCTTGTCGATCACTTTACGGCCACGGTATACGCCTTCTGGCGATACGTGGTGACGCAGGTGAATTTCACCGGTGGTTTTTTCTACAGACAGAGTGCTTGCCGTCAGGGCGTCGTGCGAACGACGCATGTCACGGGCAGAGCGGGATTTTTTGTTCTGCTGAACAGCCATAATTGATTAACTCCTAAACGTTTGGGTCACGCTTTAACTGCGCCAATACACTGAACGGGTTGGACCGCGTTACCTCGTCCTCGCTCGGTTCGGGCTCATCGAGACCCGCCGGCTGCTGGCATTCTTCCGGATGATGAGCAGGCACAATGGGCAAGGCGAGCAGAAGCTCCTCCTCGATCAGTGACTGCAGATCCAATGGATCTTCGCCCAGTTCCAGCACGTCATAACCTTTCGGCAACGACTGGGTATTCGCACCCTCCTTCACCACAGCATAACTGCATTCGCTATGGATCGGCAGGGTGACCAGCTCAAGACAACGCTGGCAAACCATTTTGACTTCGGTGTCGATAAAACTGTGGATTACCACAGACTTACGTTCATCTCGTTCAAAAACGAATTTAGCCTGCACCGTACCGACAGTATCGGAAAGCGGGTCGCAGAGTCTCTCCAAATCGGCCAGCAGCAGTTCACCTTGAAGGGTGGTGCCACGGTCAGCCAATTTGCGCGGGTCAACGTGAGGTGGAATCGGGTCATTCAACATAGGCGCAGCATTATAGGGATGCACCCAGCCATGTCAAAGGAAATTCAGCCCTGTCCGTCACTTGGAAGCCTCGGTAGAATTCGCGCCTGTCTTCCGGAGATACGCATGCTGCCTTTATTACTCGCTTCAAGCTCGGTTTATCGCCGGCAATTGCTGGCCCGCTTGCAGCTGCCATTCACCTGCAGCTCACCGGATATCGATGAAAGCCATCGCTCCGGCGAGACGGCCATCGAACTGGTAAAACGCCTTGCCGAAGAAAAAGCCCGGGCACTGGCCGGCAGCCATCCTGCTCATCTGATTATCGGCTCCGACCAGGTTGCCGTCCTCGGCGATCGAATCATCGGCAAACCCCACACCTTCGAGAAGGCCCGCGAACAACTACTGGCATCCAGCGGTGCCAGCGTGACCTTCCTGACGGGCCTGGCGCTGTTCAACAGCCAGACCGGCGACTGCCAGGTCGACTGCGTGCCTTTCACCGTGCACATGCGCACCCTCGACCCGACACGCATCGAGCGCTACCTGCACGCCGAACAGCCCTACGACTGCGCTGGCAGCTTCAAGGCCGAAGGCTTGGGGGTGAGCCTGTTTCAAAGCACCGAAGGCCCTGACGCCACCAGCCTGATCGGCCTGCCGCTGATTCGCCTGATCGACATGCTACTGGCCGAGGGCGTGCAAATTCCCTGAACACAAAAAACCGGCCACTGAGGCCGGTTTTCTGGTGCAACCAAAGAATCAACGCAACGAAGGCCCCTGGAAGCCCATCCATATCGCCAGTTGCTCAGCCACGCTGGCACCGAGCTTTTTCGAGAAACGATCAAATGGCGATTCCTGAACGGTGAAATCCACCAGTTCCTTCTCGCCAATTACATCGCGCGCCACCGAACTGGCACTCCCCAGGCCATCGATCAGACCCAGCGGCAACGCCTGCTCACCGTTCCAGACCAGCCCGGAGAATAACTCTGGATGCTCTTTATCCTTGAGACGGTCGCCACGGCCTTTCTTCACGCTGTTGATG
Source organism: Pseudomonas sp. GW823-FHT02C02 (assembly GCF_058797635.1). Taxonomy (NCBI): domain Bacteria; kingdom Pseudomonadati; phylum Pseudomonadota; class Gammaproteobacteria; order Pseudomonadales; family Pseudomonadaceae; genus Pseudomonas; species Pseudomonas sp. GW823-FHT02C02. Next base: position 76,039 of record NZ_JBXAJV010000019.1, read on the forward strand.
AACTGCTGGTGCGTGGTATCCAGAACGCCCTGCCAGAACTGAGTTTCCTCAGGCTTCTGCGGCTGGAACGGGTCGAGGAACGACTTGTGCTCGCCCGACGTGTAGGTCCGACGCTCGACGCCAAGCTTCTCCATGGTGCCGACGAAACCATAACCGGCCGCCGTCACACCAATGGAACCGACCAGACTCGCCTTGTCGGCGTAAATCTGATCCGCCGCGCTGGCGATGTAGTAAGCACCGGAAGCGCCCAGGTCAGAGATCACCGCGTACACCTTGGTATCCGGGTGCAAGCCGCGCAGACGGACGATCTCGTCATACACATAACCCGACTGCACCGGACTGCCGCCCGGGCTGTTGATGCGCAGGACCACACCCTTGACCTTCTCATCCTCGAAGGCAGCACGCAGACTGCCAACGATGTTGTCGGCGCTGGCCGGCTCCTTGTCGGCGATCACGCCGGTCACATCGATCAACGCCGTGTAGTGGGAACCGCGGGTCGCGCTTTTTTCCATATCCATGAGCGGCGTGAACAGAATCAACGCGCCAAACAGGTACACAAAGGTCAGCAATTTAAAGAAAATACCCCAGCGACGAGACCGGCGCTGCTCCTGGACACTGGCCAGCAGGGTCGTTTCCAGCAGCTTCCAGCTTTTTTCGTCACCGCTCTCTGCGCTCGCCTTGGCGGGCGCTTTCCATTCGTCGGTCATGACATCTACCCCAGCAAAAACCCGTTAAGCCCGCTGACCCAGCCAGGCATGCAATTCTGAAAAACGATCAATGGCCAGTCGCGGCTCGAACAGCTTCAGCGCGTCGATCGATTGCGCGCCATAACTGACTGCCACCGAATCCATACCGGCGTTACGCGCCATCTGCAGGTCGAAGGACGAATCGCCCACCATTAGCGCCTGCTCCGGGCGAACCTCGCAATGCGCGAGAATCTGCTCAAGCATCAGCGGATGGGGCTTGCTGGCGGTTTCGTCGGCGGCGCGGGTGATATCGAAATAATCTTCCCAGCCATGGGCTTTCAGCACCCGATCCAGCCCGCGACGCGCCTTGCCCGTGGCCACAGCCAGATGATAACCCTCGGCGCGAAACGCCTCCATCGACTCAAGCACACCCTCGAACAGCGGTGAAGGCACAGACTCTGCGGCGATGTAGTGATCCGCATAGTGTTGGCGGAACGCAACCAGCTCGGCATCGCCAATATCGGGGTACAACGTGCGAATGGCCTCAGGCAGACCCAGACCGATAATGCCTTTGACGGCAAAATCATCGCGCAGCTGAAACCCGGACCGTTCGGACGCGACATGCATCGCCTCGACAATCCGACCAATGGAGTCAGCAAGCGTGCCGTCCCAATCGAAAATCAGCAGTTTGTAATCAGAGGGGTGCACTCAGGCGCTCCACGGTCTTGGCCCACATTTCATCCACCGGCGCCTGCAATTTCAGCTCGCCACCATCGGGCAGCGGCACAGTCAGCAGGTAGGCGTGCAGAAACAGGCGTTTGCCGCCCAAATCGCGAATTTCCTTGCTGAAACCTTCGTCGCCATACTTGGTGTCGCCAGCGATGCAATGCCCGGCATGCAAGGTATGGACGCGAATCTGGTGGGTCCGGCCGGTAATCGGCCTGGCCTCGATCAGGGTGGCAAAGTCGCCGAAGCGGCGCAGGACCTTGAACACGGTCACAGACTCCTTGCCCTCCTCCTCGTCGACCTCGACCATACGCTCGCCGGAACGCAGATTGCTCTTGCCCAGCGACGCGCGGACCTGCTTGATCGAAGCCGCCCAGTTACCACGGACCAGCGCCATATAGCGCTTGTCGACGCCGTCGCCGCGCAAGGCCGTGTGCAAGTGGCGCAACATGCTGCGTTTCTTGGCGATCATCAACAGGCCGGAGGTATCACGGTCGAGACGGTGAACCAGTTCGAGCTCCTTGCAATCGGGACGCAACTGACGAAAGGCTTCGATCACCCCATAAGTCAGGCCGCTGCCGCCATGAACCGCAATGCCGCAAGGCTTGTTGATCACGATCAGCGCTTTGTCCTCGAACACAATCGAGGCTTCGAGGCGTTGCAGCAGGCCTTGGGCCAGCGGCACCGGCTCGTCGCGTTCAGGCACGCGAACCGGCGGCACGCGCACGATATCGCCCGCCTGCAGCTTGTATTCGGGCTTGATCCGACCTTTGTTCACTCGCACTTCGCCCTTGCGCAAAATGCGGTAAATCAAGGTCTTGGGCACGCCTTTGAGCCGAGCGAGAAGGAAGTTATCAATACGTTGGCCGGCATATTCCGGCGAGACCTCCAGCAGTTGTACGGCTGGGGTCGAAGGGGCAGTAGTCGTCATGCCGCGGATGATAACAATTTTTTATGGAATTGAAGCACTTAATCATTGCTGCTATAGTCGCGAACGCCGCCAAAAGCGGCCTGGACAGCGGACTAACGGTCAAAAACCGGCCCTGACCAACGCAATTCACCAGGACGCGAGGCCGTCCTACGGGGCTTTCGCTACGTAACGGTGGAGTTTGCAGCTGTAACAAGCGCAGGTGACATGAGGCCTGAATCAAGCCGCAAAGCAGAGTTTTCACTCCCCTTGCGAGCCAATATTCATGGCCAGTTCACAAAGTGCAGTCAGCTAAGGACGACCCCGAGCGAACGCTTCGGAAACAACGCCTAAATTAGCCATGATGCGTGACCTCCCCCTTCGGAGCTCACGGTAAATGCCAACCCGCTGCGGATTCTGCGCGCGGCAGCACCCGAATTATCAGGGATACGTGTAGGGTGGAGATGCACAACCGCTGGACTGTGTAGCAATAGGCTTTATCAAGACGCTTCATCTCGTCCACAGCCGCTGGTTGATTCCTCCTCCTGACTGAGTGCTTAAGTAGCCACAGCAAGCAGGACGCGTAAGTCGCGATAACGGCCCAATTGGCCAGACATCGCTGGACACGGGAATGGCCAACCACTCCCGACGCACCTGACACCGACCATGAGAAGTCGTGTGTGCCGAACGCCGTTTCCGGCAGCCCGGAAACCGACGGTACTACATGAAAAGAATGCTGATTAACGCAACTCAACCCGAAGAGTTGCGTGTTGCACTGGTAGATGGCCAACGCCTCTACGACCTGGACATCGAATCCGGTGCACGCGAGCAAAAGAAGGCCAACATCTATAAAGGCCGGATTACTCGCATCGAACCAAGCCTTGAGGCTGCCTTTGTCGATTTCGGCTCTGAGCGCCACGGCTTCCTGCCCCTCAAAGAAATCTCCCGCGAATACTTCAAGAAAGCCCCTGAAGGCCGCGTCAACATCAAGGACGTCCTGAGCGAAGGCCAGGAAGTCATCGTTCAGGTCGAAAAAGAAGAACGTGGCAACAAGGGCGCTGCCCTGACCACCTTCATCAGCCTGGCCGGTCGTTACCTGGTGCTGATGCCGAACAACCCGCGTGCCGGCGGTATCTCCCGTCGCATCGAAGGTGAAGAGCGCAACGAACTGCGTGAAGCCCTGAACGGCCTGGTTGCACCAGCCGACATGGGTCTGATCGTTCGTACTGCCGGCCTGGGCCGCAGCAGCGAAGAAATGCAGTGGGACCTCGACTACCTGCTGCAACTCTGGACCGCCATCAAAGAAGCTTCGCTGGATCGCTCCGCGCCGTTCCTGATCTACCAGGAAAGCAACGTGATCATCCGCGCCATCCGCGATTACCTGCGCCAGGACATCGGCGAAGTGCTGATCGACAGCGTTGAAGCCCAGGACGAAGCCCTGACCTTCATTCGCCAGGTGATGCCGCAGTACGCCAGCAAGATCAAGCTGTACGAAGACAGCGTTCCGCTGTTCAACCGCTTCCAGATCGAAAGCCAGATCGAGACCGCTTTCCAGCGCGTCGTTGAACTGCCTTCCGGCGGCTCCATCGTTATCGATCCGACCGAAGCCCTGGTGTCCATCGACATCAACTCGGCGCGCGCCACCAAAGGCAGCGACATCGAAGAAACCGCCCTGCAGACCAACCTTGAAGCCGCCGAAGAAATCGCCCGTCAGTTGCGCTTGCGCGACATCGGCGGCCTGATCGTCATCGACTTCATCGACATGACCCCTGCCAAGAACCAGCGCGCCGTGGAAGAAAAAGTCCGCGAATGCCTGGAAGCCGACCGCGCTCGCGTGCAAGTCGGTCGCATCTCGCGCTTCGGCCTGCTGGAAATGTCCCGTCAGCGCCTGCGTCCATCCCTGGGCGAAAGCAGCGGCATCGTTTGCCCGCGTTGCAACGGCACCGGCATCATCCGTGACGTTGAATCGCTGTCCCTGGCGATCCTGCGCCTGATCGAAGAAGAAGCCCTGAAAGACCGCACCGCCGAAGTTCGCGCCCAAGTGCCGATTCCGGTCGCAGCCTTCCTGCTCAACGAAAAACGCAACTCGATCACCAAGATCGAACTGCGCACCCGTGCCCGCATCGTCATTCTGCCGAACGATCACCTCGAAACGCCGCACTTCGAAGTTCAGCGTCTGCGTGATGACAGCCCGGAAGCCGCAGTCGGCCAGTCCAGCTACGAAATCGCAGCAGCCGCTGCCGAAGTCGAAGAAGTCCAGCCAGCCGCCGCGACCCGCACCCTGGTTCGTCAGGAAGCCGCAGTCAAGACCGCGCCGGCCCGCGCCAACGCTCCGGTTCCGACCGAAGTCGTCGCAGCCGCACCTGTTGCTGCACCGATCGCCGTGCCAGAGCCAAGCCTGTTCAAAGGCCTGGTGAAGTCGCTGGTCAGCCTGTTTGCTACCAAGGAAGAGCCTGCTGCTCCGGTTGTGGTTGAAAAACCAGCGACCACCGAGCGCCCGGCCCGTAACGAAGAGCGTCGCAACGGTCGTCAGCAGAGCCGCAACCGTAACGGTCGCCGCGATGAAGAGCGCAAGCCTCGTGAGGAACGTGCACCGCGTGAAGAACGCGCACCACGTGAGCCACGCGAAGAGCGTCAACCACGCGAAACCCGGGAAGAAACCCCGGTAGTCGCCCGCGAAGAACGTGCTCCACGTGAAGAGCGCGCACCACGCGCCCCTCGTGAAGAACGTGCACCGCGCGCACCTCGCGAAGACCGCAAGCCACGTGGCGAGCGTGAAGAGCGCGTGCGTGAACTGCGCGAACCTCTGGATGCCACCGCTCCAGCCGCTGCTGCGACCGCTGAAGAGCGTCCAGCTCGCCAGCCACGTGAAGAACGCGCTCCGCGCCCACCGCGTGAAGAACGTCAGCCACGTGCAGAGCAAGCCGCTGCCGCGGTTGCCGAAGAAGAACTGGTAACCAACGAAGAGCAACTGCAGGAAGACGGTCAGGAAGGCGCCGAAGGCGATCGTCCACGCCGCCGCTCCCGTGGCCAGCGTCGTCGCAGCAACCGTCGCGAGCGTCAACGCGATGCCAACGGCAACGTGATCGAAGGTTCGGAAGAATCCGAATCCGCCGAAGGCAGCGAAGCGGGCGAAAGCAACGAAGCGCCAAGCACTTCCGATCTGGCCGCCGGCCTGGCTGTTACCGCAGCCGTTGCCAGCACCGTGATCAGCGCGCCTGCTGAAGCACAAGCCAACGAGCAAGCCGAACGCGCAACGGCCGCCACCCTGGAAACGGCTTCGGTCGAAGCGCCAGTAGTGGAAGCAACGACTCCGGTAGAAGCCACTGCTGCTCCGGAAATCGAAGTGGCACCGGTTCGTGAAGCACAGCCTGAAGTTGAAGCGGCCCCCGAGCCAGTGTTTGCTGCCGAGCCAGCTGCCGAAACCTCCAGCGAAACCGTAACCGAAGCTGTACGCGAAGTTCGTGAAGAACAAACCGCGTTCAACTGGGTTGCCGAGCCGGCTGCGGTTGAAGCGCCTGCTCCGGTTGCTGAAGCTCAGGTTGCTGAAGCCATGGTGTCCGAGCCAGTAGTTGTCGCCGCCGAGCCTGCTCCAGTGGTTGAAGCGCCGGTCGTTGCCGAAGTGGCTGCACCGCAAGTCGAAGCCGCCCCTGTCAGCGCCCTGACGCCAAGCGGCCGTGCACCGAACGATCCACGTGAAGTGCGTCGTCGCAAGCGTGAAGAAGAGCGTCTGCAGAAGGAAGCCGAACTGGCTGCCGCTGCTGCTCCGGTTGAAGCGATTGTCGCTGACGAGCCTGCACCGGTTGTGGCTGAAGTGATCGAAGCGGCACCTGTTGCCGAATCGGTCATCGAAGAAGCACCGCGCTCCGTACAGGAAGCGGTCGAGCAACACGAACAAGCCCTGGAAAAAGAACACGAGCCTAAACCCCTCGTCTGATTCCATCGGCCACTAAAAAGCCCCGCCTGGTGATCCAGGCGGGGCTTTTTTACATCTGAGATAAAGCAAGTAGACCGCGTTATCGTTCTTCGCGGGCAAGACGGTGTGTCAGGAAAATACTAATGCTGCGGGCACATCCACATCCCACAACACCCCGGCATCATCCACCGCCACTTCAACCACCCTGCCCTGCGCAAACAACGGCTTGGCCCCATGATCACCCGATAACGCCATCAACCCCGGCCCAAAACTGCGCCCGAACCCAACCGGGTGTCCGTACTTCCCCGCATGGACCGGCACACTGACGCAATCGTTCGCAATCCCGGCCACCACCCGCTCGATACTCGAAGGCAAGATAAACGGCATATCCCCCAGCACAATCAACCAGCCACTGAGCTCTGGACATGCCGCCACCCCGGCGGCAATGCTATCGCCCATCCCGGCAGGCCCGATCTTCACACTCTCGAAACCGTACGCCTGAGCCATGCGCATCACTTGTGGGCGATCTTCGGTCGTCACCAGCACACGCTTCCCAAGGTTGGCCGGCACACTCAGCAGCACGTGCTCGATCACCGACCGAACCGCGCCATCTCGCCCCGTGCAGTCGGCCAGCAGCTTGTCCTTGTCCGCTCCCGCCACCTCCCTGAAGCGTCTGCCCTGCCCCGCCGCCAGCACGATGACGCCGATGGGTTCACTCATACAACCTCCTGCAACGGCTTCTTCTGCTTCAATTCGACGCCGTTCTTGATCGCCACGATCTCGGCCAGCAGCGACAAGGCGATTTCCGCGGGACTGTGGCTGCCAATATGCAAACCGATCGGGCCGTGCAGCCGCTCGATGGCCTGTGATGACAAGCCTAGCTGAGCCAGATTTTCCCGCCGCTTCAGGCTGTTGACCCGCGAGCCGAGGGCGCCGACATAAAAAGCCCTGGAATCCAGAGCGGTCAGCAACGCCATATCATCCAGGCGCGGATCATGGGTCAGGGCGACAATGGCCGTGCGTTCGTCGGTCTCGATGGTCAGCACCGCTTCATCCGGCATGCCCGAGACGAAACGGCCGTGCTGCTCTTCCCAACCGTAGACAAACTCGCTGCGCGGATCGCAGATCAGCACTTCGAAATCCAGCAGTCGCGCCATTTCGGCGACATACCGGGACAATTGCCCCGCACCGATCAGCAATAACCGCCAACGCGGACCGTAGATGGCGCGCAGGGTGTGGCCGTCAAAGCTCAGCACATCGCTTTTGTTCGCCGCCTGCAAAATCACTTCACCGGTCGCAACATCCAGCGAACGAGCCACTATTTCATGGGCCTCGCAGCGTTCCAGCAACTCGGCGACCCAACCTGGATCGCCGACCCGCTCCTCGGTCAGGCGCAAGGTGCCGCCGCAGGGCAAACCAAACCGTGCGGCCTCCTCACGCGTCACGCCATAGGTGATCAACTGCACCGGCGGCCCGTCAGGTGGAATCCGCCCATCGTGCAGCCGGGCAATCAGATCATCCTCGACACAGCCGCCGGACACCGAGCCGATCACCACGCCATCTTCACGCAACGCCAGCATCGCGCCAGGTGCCCGGGGCGCAGTGCCCCAGGTCTGGACCACGCTGTACAACACCACCCGCCGACCGGCGCGACGCCATTCCAGCACGCTGCGCAGAACGTTCAGGTCTGCGCTGTCCATCAGGCCTGCGCCTTCTGCCAACCTTGCAGCTGGAAGCGAACCGGCAAGTTGCGGATACGCTGGCCAGTGGCAGCGAAGATCGCGTTGCATAGCGCAGGCGCAATCGGCGGTACGCCTGGCTCACCGACTCCGCCCAACGGCACATTGCCCGGAGGCGTCACCAGATGCACCGCCACTTCCTTCGGCGCCAGCGACATGCGCGCCACTTCGTACATGTGGAAGTTGTCCTGCTGCACCTTGCCGTCCTTGAAGCTGATTTCCCCGACCACGGCATTGCCCAGGCCCATGACGCACGCGCCTTCGAACTGAGCGCGAATCCGTTCGGGGTTGATCTGCGGACCACAATCCACCGCGATGTCAGCCTTGTGCACGATCAACGTGCCGTCGTCTTTGACTTCGACTTCGATCACCGCCGCCACATAGCTGACGAAGCTGTAATGCACCGCCAGGCCCAGGCCTCGGCCCTTGGGCAGCTCGCGCCCCCAACCGGCGGCCTTGGCGGCTGTTTCCAGTACCGTGCGCATCCGCCCGGTGTCGATCGGATAACGCTCGGGGGATTCGCCGTAGTTCCACTCTTCACTCAAGGTGCGCGGATCGATCTGACGATCCGGGCCCAGCAGTTTGATCTGGTACTTGAGTGGATCCTGCTTGGCCTTGTGCGCCAGCTCATCGACAAAGCTCTGGATCGCAAACCCGTGGGGAATGTTCGACACCGAGCGATACCAGCCGACCCGGGTATGAATCGCCGCTTCGGGGTTTTCCAGGCGCACGTTGGGGATGGCGTAGGCCATGTTGGTAAAGCCCATGCCCAGCTCGAAAGCCGCCTCGTGGTTCATGCCCGGGGCGAACAGCGCGGTAATGCTCGGGGCCACGGTGCGGTGCAACCAGCCAGAGGGCAGCCCATCCTTGTCCAGGCTGGCCTTCAGGTACTCGGCGGACACGGTGTGGAAGTAGGAGCAGTGGATGTCGTCTTCACGGGTCCATTGCACCCGCACCGCTTTACCGGGGAATTCCTTGGCGAGGATCGCCGCTTCGATGACGAAGTCCGGCTTGGACTTGCGACCGAAACCGCCGCCAAGCAAGGTGACATTGAACGTGACCTTATCGAACGGAATACCAAGGCGTTCGCCAATCCGTTCCCGGGTGACCTGTGGCGCCTGACTCGGGGCCCAGGCCTCGCACACACCGTCTTTGAAGCGGGCGATGGCGACCATCGGTTCCATCGGCGCCTGCGCCAGGTGCGGCAGGTAATACGAGGCTTCGAGGGTGCTGGTGGCGCCTTTCATGGCGTCGTCGATGTTGCCGGTATTGCGCACCACTTTGCCGGGTTTGAGGGACGCGGCTTCCAGTTCTTTGCGGTAGGCGATCGAGTCGTAACTGGCATTGGGGCCGTCATCCCACTCGATCTTCAGCGCTTCGCGGCCCTTGATCGCGGCCCAGGTGTTGCTGGCCACCACGGCCACGCCACCCAATGGCTGGAACTCGGATGGCAGCGGACGGCCTTCGATCTGAACGACCTTGATCACGCCCGGGACTTTCATCGCCGCGCTGGAGTCGACGGATTTGACCGTGCCGCCATAAACCGCCGGACGCGCAATCACGGCGTAGAGCATGCCGTCGAAATGCACATCGGCCCCGTAAATGGCGCGGCCGTTGACGATGTCGGCACCGTCGATCGCCTTGGTGCCTTCTTTGCCGATGTAGCGAAACTCCGACGGTTGCTTGAGCCGCAGGCTGTCACGGGCTGGCACTGCCAGCGCACCCGCAGCGGCGGCCAGAGCGCCGTAGCCCAGTTCACGACCGCTCGGTTGGTGCACCACTTTATGCAGCTGCGCATGGCACTCGCTGACCGGCACTTTCCACTGCTCAGCCGCCGCTTGTTCCAGCATGGTTCGCGCGGCGGCACCGCAACGACGCATCGGCTCGTACCAGTGACGCATGCTGCGCGAACCGTCTGTGTCCTGGTTACCGAAGCGAACCTCGTCACCCGGCGCCTGCTGCACTTTCATCATGGCCCAGTCGGCGTCCAGTTCATCGGCCACTACCATGGTCAGGCTGGTGCGTACGCCCTGGCCCATTTCCGAACGGTTGCAGACCACGGTCACCATGCCGTCAGCGGCAATGCTGATGTAAACCTTGGGATCATCGATCCAGCCATTGGGCATGCCGTCGGCGCCGAATTTTTTCTCTTTTTCTTCGGCGAACGCATCTTGCCAGCCCCAGCTCGCTACCAGAACTAACGCACTGGTCGCACCGACGCCTTTCAGGAAGCCACGGCGGCTGAGGTTGCTCAGCGCAAAATCATTCGGTAACTGGCTCATGCCTTGGCCTCCTTCAGGTGAGTGGATGCCTGGCGGATGGCGGTCTTGATGCGGTTATAGGTGCCGCAACGGCAAATATTGCCGACCATCGCCTCTTCGATCTGTGCGTCGCTGGGGTTCGGGTTGGTCTTGAGCAACGCCGTCGCTGACATGATCTGCCCGCCCTGGCAGAAACCGCACTGAGCCACGGCGCTGTCGAGCCAGGCTTGCTGCACGACTTGCCCGACCGGGTCGACGTGCAGGTTATCGATGGTGGTGACGTTCTGGCCGACCACTGAACCGATCGGCGTGATGCAACTGCGCGCCGGAGCGCCTTCGATATGAATGGTGCAGGCACCACACAGGCCCATGCCGCAGCCAAATTTGGTGCCGTTGTAACCGGCCACGTCGCGGATTGCCCAGAGCAGCGGCATATCCTCGGTGACGTCGAGTTGATGGTCTTGACCATTGAGCTTCAGGGTAATCATGGGCACGCCCGCATATTTCTGGAGGTTATGGGGTCGAGCAATCTGCCGCCGAGACTTGGCGGTTGGCATCATGCAGATCGGCTCAGGCTAAGAGGCTCTCTTACGCGGACGGCAACGTCTGCATCGGGCCTTTGGTGGAGCAAATGCTTGCATCGTTAGGTGGCTAAGTTAACCCAGCATTAACAAAAAAGCCCTGCACAGTTGAAGGTGTGCAGGGCTTTGAGATCAGCCATTAAAGCGTAGCCTCAATACTGATTCGGCTCCATTTCCAGGTCGACGTTGAAACGTTGGGAAATGTCTTTCTGAATCTGCTGCGCCAGGTGCAGCAATTGCAGGCCGGTGGCGCTGCCATAGTTGACCAGCACCAGCGCCTGCAACTTATGCACGCCGGCATCGCCATCGCGAAAGCCTTTCCAGCCGGCCCGCTCGATCAACCAGCCCGCCGCCAGTTTCATCTGCCCATCGGGTTGCGCGTAGGCCACCAGGTCCGGGTATTGGCTTTTCAGCTGCGCGACCAGCGCGGTCGGCACCAGAGGGTTCTTGAAGAAGCTGCCGGCATTGCCGAGTACTGCCGGGTCCGGGAGCTTTTCATTACGAATACTGCAGATCGCCTGGCTGACGTCGGTGGCAGTCGGCTGATCGATGCCTTGCTCGGTCAGGCGCTGGCGAACCGGGCCGTATTCCAGGTGCAGGTGCGCGGCGCGGTTTAGGGTGAAACGCACGCGCAGGATCAACCAACGCCCCGGTTCCTGTTTGAACAGGCTGTCACGGTAGGCGAAGTTGCATTCTTCCAGGGAGAAATCCCGCAGCTCGCCGGTCTGGCGATCCAGCGCGGTCAGGCCGGCGAACACGTCCTTGATCTCGACGCCATAGGCACCGATGTTCTGCATCGGCGCCGCACCCACGGTGCCGGGAATCAGGCTGAGGTTCTCCAGCCCCGACAACCCCTGCGCCAGGGTGTGCTGCACGAACGGATGCCAAGGCTCGCCCGCCTCGGCTTCGATCACGACCTTGCTGCCGTTATCGCTCAGGATCCGAATCCCGCGCGTAGCCATGCGCAGCACCAGCGCCTGGACATCAGCTGTCAGCAGCAAGTTGCTGCCGCCACCGATCACCAGCAATGGCACGTCATGGGCCGACGCATACGCCAGGGCTTCAAGCACATCGGCGTCGCTGTGGGCCTCGGCGAACAACCGGGCCTGAACGTCGACACCAAACGTATTGAACGGCTTGAGCGAAATCCGGGGTTGAACCTGCAAACTCATAACCGTCCCTTCAATTCGATCACCAGTCGATCACTGGCGCGCTCGATCAGGTCCAGCACCTGTTCGAAACCCTGATCGCCGTCGTAGTACGGATCCGGCACTTCATCGAGTTCTGACTCGTAGCGACGCAGGAACAGGTCCAGCTCGGCTTTGCCCTTGGCCGGTTGCAGGGCCTTGAGGTGGCGCAGGTTGCTGTTGTCCATCGCCAGTATCAGGTCGTAGGCGGAAAAATCGGCGCGGGTCACTTGCTGTGCGCGTTGGGCGGACAGGTCGTAACCGCGCAGTCTGGCGGCGGCCTGGCTGCGTTTGTCCGGCGCCTTGCCGACGTGCCAGTCACCGGTGCCGGCGGAGGCGACTTCGATGTGATCGGCCAGCCCCGCCTCGCGCAATTTATGCCGCAGCACGCCTTCGGCCGTCGGGGAGCGACAGATGTTGCCCAGGCACACGAACAGAACGCGCATCAGGCCTCCAGCAGGCGACGGACGCGCTCGAGGTCTTCGACGGTGTCGACGCCAGTGGGCGGTGCGATCAGTGCGTCAGCGACGTGAATCCGCACGCCGTGCCACAGGGCACGCAGCTGTTCCAGGGATTCAGTGTTTTCCAGCCAGCACGGGCCCCAGCTGACGAAGTCATGCAGGAAACCGGCTCGGTAGGCATAAATGCCAATGTGGCGGCGGTACGGCACGCCTTCCGGCAATTGCTCGCGGCTTTTGGCGAACGCGTCGCGGGCCCACGGCAACGTGGCACGACTGAAGGTCAGCGCCAAGCCATTAAGGTCGCTGACAACCTTGACCACGTTGGGATTGAACAGGGTTTCCACGTCTTCGATCGGCTCGGCCAGGGTGGCCATGCGCGCTTCGGCGTGGGCGGCCAGGTTGGCAGCCACCTGATCGATCACACTCGGCGGAATCAACGGTTCGTCACCCTGGACGTTGACCACGATGGCGTCGGCGGCCAGACCGAGTTTCGCGGCGACTTCGGCCAGGCGATCGGTACCGGAATTGTGATCTTCGCGGGTCAGCACCACTTCGGCGCCAAACGCCTTGCACGCCTCGACAATGCGCACGTCGTCAGTGGCGACCACGACACGCTCGGCACTGCTTTTGCTCGCCTGCTCCCAGACGTGCTGGATCATCGGCTTGCCGGCGATCAGCAGCAGCGGTTTGCCCGGCAGACGGGTGGAGGCATAACGCGATGGAATGACAACGGTAAAGGCTGTGGTCATTTATCCAGGCGCTCGTCGGTGGTCAGGGTTCGGGCTTCGGTTTCGAGCATCACGGGGATGCCATCGCGAATCGGGTAAGCCAGGCCGGCGCCCTTGCTGATCAGCTCGGTCTTGTCGGCGCTGAGTTTGAGGGGGCCTTTGGTGACCGGGCAAGCGAGGATGTCGAGCAATTTGGTGTCCATGAGCATTCCCTGGATAAAAACGGAGTTAAGGCAAAAGACGAGCCGGCAACAGGCGCATCAGCTGCGTATCGAACCAGGCCACGAAAGCCGGCGATGGCGCAGCATCGACCGCCAGGTACCACCAATCGGCGGCGGCGAAGGCACGGCACTTCACCGCGTCCTTTTCGGTCATCACCAACGGCAATGACGGTGTGAAATTCAAGGCCTGCACGCTGTATTCGGCGTGGTCGGCAAACGCATGCGGCACTGGCTGCCAGTGTAGCGTTTCGAGGGTCGTGAAGAAACGCTGCGGATTGCCGATCCCGGCCACGGCGTGCAGTGCCTGACCTGCGGGGAAGTAGTCGAGGGGGCGACGCTCACCGCTTTGCAGGTTGACCAGTTCGGTAGGTTGCAGCTGGAAGGCAAAACCGTTTTCGCGATCATTGGCGGCGCCGTTGTACAGCACGGCATCGACGCTCTGAAGGCGTTCGACCGGTTCACGCAAGGGACCGGCCGGCAGGCAGCGTTTGTTGCCCAGGCCGCGGGCGGCGTCGATCAACACCAGTTCCAGGTCCCGGGCCAGCCGGTAATGCTGCATGCCGTCATCGGAGAGGATCAGATCCAGCGGCTCACTCGCCAGCAGCGCTTTGACGGCGCTGCTGCGATCCGGGTCGATCATCAATGGCACGCCCGTGCGCTGGACGATCAACAGCGGTTCGTCGCCGGCAATGTCCGCGCTTTGATCGGCCTCGACGCGCCACGGCAATTGCGGCGGTTTGGCGCCGTAACCCCGGCTGACCACCCCGACCCGCAAACCACTGCGCTGGCAATGCTGGATCATCCACAGAATCAGCGGTGTCTTGCCAGTGCCACCGACGGTGATATTGCCGACCACGATCAGCGGCACGGGCGGCTGATAGATCTCGCCCTCGCCCGCCAGAAAGCGCTTGCGCTTGTTCATGACGATGCGCCGGTACAGCCACTCCAGTGGCTGCAACAGTTTCAGGGCCGGATGACCTTGGTACCACGCGGCGAGCAAGCGATCGGACATGGCCATCAGGGCGCGGGCGGTGCCGCTTCGACCGTGGTCATGCGCAAGTGGCTGAAACCCAGCTTGCCGGCGGCGTCCATGGCGGTGATGACCGACTGATGCTGAGTCTTGCCATCCGCGCTGATGGACAGCGGCAGGTTGGTGTCGCCATTGGATTCTTTCTGCAGCGCCTCCATCAGCGTCGCGAGGTCGTTCTTCGGCAATAGCTGATTGTTCACCGAGAACGCGCCTTCGGCACTGATGGCAACGTCCAGGTGCTTGACCTGCTGGTCTTCGGCAGGCGAACCGCTGACCGCTTCCGGCAGATCGACGCGCAACTGGGTTTCACGGGTAAACGTAGTGGTGACCACGAAAAACAGCAGCAAGATAAACACCACGTCGATCAGCGACGCGAGGTTGATGTCGACCGTTTCCCGCGGTTTGCGGCGGAATTTCACGCTTTGCCCTCGGCCAGGTCCACATCACGGTCGCCCTGAACCACTTCGACCAGTTTGATCGCTTCCTGCTCCATGCCCACCACCAGTTCATCGATCCGGCGTTGCAGGAATCGGTGAAAGAATACTGCCGGGATACCGACCATCAGGCCAGCGGCCGTAGTGATCAGCGCCTTGGAGATACCGCCCGCCAGCACCGCGGCATTGGTGCCCATGCCCGTGCCCATGAACGCGCTGAAAATGTCGATCATGCCCAGCACCGTACCCAACAGGCCCAGCAATGGGGCCATGGCGGCGATGGTGCCCAGCGCATTGATATAGCGTTCGAGTTCATGAACCACCCGTGCGGCGGCCTCTTCGATGCACTCTTTCATGATCTCGCGACCATGTTTGGAGTTGGCAAGGCCCGCCGCCAGGATCTCGCCCAACGGTGAGTTGGCGCGCAGTTCCTTGAGTTTTTCTTTATTGAGCTGTTTGTCCTTGATCCACACCCAGACCTGCCCGAGCAAATGCTCAGGGGTCACACGGCTGGCTCGCAGGGTCCAGAGACGCTCGGCGACGATCGCCATTGCCGCGATGGAACTCAGAATGATCGGCAGCATCATCCAGCCGCCGGATTTGACCAATTCCCACACAGTGACAGCCCCCTCGAAAAAGTGCGCCACTCTAACATAGGGGCCGGATGCACCGAAGACCGTGATGTCGCATCCGGTCGGGCTTTCATAACTGGCGGTTATGGGCCCAACGGTGGCGGATCGCGCCAGAAACGCCGATCCAGACGCATCGTCCACGGCGGCTTGAACCGTCCCAGTTGCAGACGAATGGCGCCGTGGGTGGCGCTGTCGTAGATCGCCATGCCGCGTTTTTGATAGCGCGCCATGACCGTGGGATGCGGGTGGCCAAAGGAATTGCCTTGGCCCCGGGAAATCAGCACTGCCCTGGGTTGCAACGCGGCGAGCAGCGCCATCGAAGAGGAACTGCGACTGCCGTGGTGAGGCGATTGCAGCCAATCGGTCGGCACGGCAAGCGGACTGTCGAGCAATGCCCGCTCGGCTGCCGCATCAATATCACCGGTCAGCAACAATCGCTCGCCACTGGCTTCGATCTGCAAGACACAGGATTTTTGATTGCTGTCGGCGGCGGATGTCCATTGCCAGAGACGGAAGTCCACACCGTCCCAGGTCCATTGCCGGCCGCTTTCACAGCCTTCGGCGCGCAATTCGGCTGGCAGCGCCTCGGGATCACCGCTCAGGACCCGCGCCACCGGCAATCCGTTGGCAACCGCACGTGCACCGCCGGCGTGATCGGCGTCGGCGTGACTGAGCAGCATCAGGTCGATCCCGGACACGCCCAGTTTGCGCAATGACGGCAGCACCACCCGCTCGCCGAGGTCGAAATCGCCAAAACGCGGCCCGGCGTCATACAACAAGGTGTGATGGCGGGTGCGCACCAGGATGGCCAGGCCCTGGCCGACGTCCAGTTGCCAGACTTCGGCGACGCCTTCGGCAAGCAACGGGCGAGGTGGAAAAACCAGTAACAGCAGCAGCGGCCAACCCAACGGGCGCAACGGCACCCCTTTAGGCAGTAATAGAAGAAAGGCCCCCAGCGTACCGAGCGCCCAAATCCACACCGGCACCGCGACCGGCACCCAGGCGGGGAATCGCCCGGCCATCAATGCCAGCCCCTTGAACAACAGGTCGACCAGACCGCCCGCCAGCCACAGCAACCCCTCGCCCACATAAGGGACGGGCAGTAACAACGTCCCGAGCAAGGCTGGCGGCAATACCACCAGACTGACCCAAGGCACCGCCAGCAAATTGGCCACTGGTCCGCTGACGCTGATCGGCAAGCCAAGTATCAATAGCAATGGGCACAGTCCGATCGCGATCAGCCATTGCGCACGGGTCCACGTTTGCCACCAACGCCACGGCCCCAGACGCCCACCGAAGGTGAAGATCAACACCGCCACCGCTGCGAAGGACAACCAGAACCCCGGTTGCAGGCTCGCCAGCGGGTCGAGCAGTAAAACGCCATTGAGCGCCAGCAACAGCGGCCACCAGGCGCCAAGGTGCCGAAACCTTAGCCGCCACAACAACACCAGACCGATCATCACGCAGGCCCGGCGCACCGGCACCTCAAAACCGGCCAGCAACCCGTAACCCAGCGCAGCGGCAAACGCCAGTCCGCAGGCCCATGGCAGCCAGGGCAAACGGCTCGGCCACAGACCATAGCGCGCCAGCCCGGCGATCAGCAGATACACCAGCCCCGCCAGCAACCCGATGTGCTGCCCGGAAATCACCAGCAGATGCACGGTGCCGGTGTCTTGCAGCACTTGCCAGTCCTCGCGACTCAGCCCGCCGCCGTCGCCCAACACCAATGCGATCAGCGCCCCCGTCCGGCCTTGGGCATCGACGACCTGCAATTGCTGCCGAATGCTGTCACGCCAGGCCCATTGGGCGGCGACCAGCCTATGGCCATCCTTGACCGTACCGGTAGCGCCGATGCGTTGTGCCAGCAACCAGGCGTCGTAGTCAAAGGCATGCGGATTGAGCAGCCCGGCAGGACGCTTCAACTTGACCGCCAGCCGCCACCGTTCGCCGCTGTTGACGGGCGGTCCGTCATACCAGGCGAGGCGCAGATGCCGGGGCAGCCGGGTGCTTCGGGACTGACTGTCGGTCAACTCGAAGCGCACCACCCCTTCGGCATTCTGCGGCAGGCCCGTCACCCGACCTTCGACCCAACGAGTCTCGCCATCGAGCTTCAGCGACAGGCGATCATCCAGCGCCCACTGCGCACTCGCGCACGCCCAACTGAAGCCGAACAGAAAAAACGCCAACGGGTGAGTCCGAAACGGCAACAGCATCAAACCCACGACCGGCAGCAACATCCATAACCAGACCGGCGGTAAAACCGGTAAAAAACGCAGGGCCAGCAAACCCAACGCCAGCGCCATCATCCCTGTGCGCATACGCCCGTCCTTGAGAGTCCCACCCTAGGCATAGCTGCCCGACTGCACGCACACGGTTATTAATTGTCACAAAGTCTGAATGGGCGGTTCATAGAATCCAGACATACTTGCCGCCTTAACCGACCGAGAAGCCTTATGCCCCGGCGCTTATTCAAACGTTACATGCCAGACCCGACCAGCATCAGGGAACACAAATCCTTACGCTTTCTCGGCACCCTGCTGCATGACCCGAACCTCTGGCACCTCAATCGTCATTCCGTCGCACGGGCCATGGCGGTGGGCCTGTTCGCGGCCTTCCTGCCCATTCCGTTGCAGATGCTGGTCGCTGCCATTCTGGCGATCGTCGTGCGGGGCAACATGCCCATTGCCGTCAGCCTGGTCTGGCTGACCAACCCGATTACGATGCCAGCGGTGTTCTTCTGCACCTATCAGACGGGAGCGTGGTTAATGGACGTGCCGGCCAGGCATTTGCCGGACGAGCTGACCTGGGAATGGATCAGTGGTGAGCTTTCCACCTTGTGGCAGCCGTTTTTGCTGGGTTCAGTGGTGACGGGACTGGTGCTGGGCGCCCTCGCCTATTGCCTGGTGATGATGTATTGGCGCTGGTGGGTTGGGCGGCAGTGGAAGCGGCGCAAGAGAAACCGGATGCAGTAAATGCAAAACGGCCTCCATTGTTGGAGGCCGTTATTTTATGGCGTCTGGGCTGACGCCTTCGCGGGCAAGCCTCGCTCCTACGGTTCACCATCAGACCTGTAGGAGCGAGGCTTGCCCGCGAAGCAGGCGACGCGGTCTTTCTCAGGTACGCATCCCGCGCCCACTGACCAGCAGCCGCGCACAACCGATGTATAGAACTACGGTCGCCACCAACATGAAAGTAATCGCCACGCTGATCCTGATGTCCGAAACGCCAAGAATGCCGTAACGGAAGGCGTTGACCATGTGCAGCACCGGGTTGGCCAGGGACACGGTCTGCCAGAACGGCGGCAGCAAACTGATCGAGTAGAACACCCCGCCCAGGTATGTCAGGGGTGTCAGCACGAAGGTCGGGATGATCGAAATATCATCGAAGTTACGTGCAAACACGGCGTTGATGAAGCCCAGCAGCGAGAAGATCGTCGCCGTCAGCACCACCACCAGAATGGTCACGCCCAGGTGATGCACCTGCAATTCGGTGAAGAACAGCGACAACAGCGTCACGATCAACCCGACCATCAAGCCCCGCAGCACGCCGCCCAGGGTGTAGCCAATCAGAATCGTATGCGGCGATACCGGCGACACCATCAATTCTTCGATGGAGCGCTGGAACTTGCTGCCGAAGAAACTCGACACCACGTTGCCGTAGGAGTTGGTGATCACCGACATCATGATCAGGCCCGGCACGATGTATTCCATATAGGTGAAGCCACCCATATCACCAATCTGTCGACCGATCAGGTTACCGAAGATCACGAAGTACAGGACCATGGTGATGGCCGGCGGCAGCAGGGTCTGCGGCCAGATCCGGGTAAAGCGCTTCACCTCGCGGTAAACGATGGTGTTGAGGGCAACGAGGTTGGGTTGCAGCTCGGAACTCATACCGCCACCTTCGACAGATTTTTCTCCACCAGAGACACGAACAACTCCTCGAGGCGATTGGTTTTGTTGCGCAGGCTCAGCACTTCGATGTTCTGCTGCGCCAACTGGGTGAACAGCGCGGTGATGCCCATGGCCTTGTCGACCTGGACTTCGAGTGTGTGGCTGTCGAGCAGCTTGGTCGGATAACCGAGCAACTGCGGCGCGACGTTCAGCGTGTTCTTGAGATCAAGCAGAAAGGTTTCCACATGCAGCTGGCCGAGCAGCTGTTTCATGCTGGTGTTCTCGACAATCGTGCCGTGGTCGATGATGCCGATGTTGCGGCACAACTGCTCAGCCTCTTCCAGGTAATGAGTGGTGAGGATGATGGTGATGCCTTTCTGGTTCAGCTCGGTGAGAAAGGTCCACATCGAGCGACGCAGTTCGATGTCCACACCCGCAGTCGGTTCATCGAGGATCAGCAGGCGCGGTTCGTGAACCAGTGCGCGGGCGATCATCAGGCGACGCTTCATGCCACCGGACAGCGAACGCGATGGCACATCGCGTTTGTCCCACAGCCCGAGCTGGGTCAGATACTGCTCGGCGCGTTCCTTGGCGATCTTCGGCGGGATGCCGTAGTAACCGGCCTGGGTCACGACGATGTCGAAGGTTTTTTCGAACTGGTTGAAGTTGAATTCCTGGGGCACCACGCCGATGCAACGCTTGAGCGCCGCCGGCTCCTTGTCCAGGTCGTGACCGAAGATATTCACCGTGCCGCTGGTCTTGTTCACCAGGGTCGAGAGAATGCCGATGGTCGTGGATTTGCCGGCACCGTTAGGGCCGAGCAAGGCGAAAAAGTCACCTTCGGCGACGTCCAGATCGATACCACTCAAGGCCTGGAAACCGTTGCCGTAGGTTTTGGTTAGCTGCCGGATGGACAGAGCGGAACTCATATCGGATTTACGCACCAAGAAGGGAAGAAAGGGATAACTATGGGCGGGCGGCGAGCAATGCAACCGCGGCGCACGAGCGCAATGGTGCTTGTCGCCGCCAAACAAGTACAGTCAAGTGTGTCGATAGTGAGTATTAAGTCAACGCGGTCATAACGGCTTTTTTATACGCCGGACGCTGTTTCAGTCGTGCATACCAGGCTTCAAGATGCGGCTGCGGTGCACGCTCGATCGGCATCTCGAACCAGGCATAAATGAAACTGCCAAGGGGAATGTCGCCCATGCCGATTTCGTCGCCGGACAGATACGGCGCGGCCGCCAACGCCTGGTTCGCCATCGCCAACAGATCATCGCACTCCTTGATTGCGGCGTTGATGGCGGTCCAGTCCTGCTTGTCTTCAGGTGTGCGTAACACGCCCCAGAACACCGTGCGGAACGGGCCGGCAAAACTGGAGGTGGTCCAGTCCATCCACTTGTCGGCAGCGGCGCGAGCCTTCAGATCCGTCGGGTACCAGGCCGTGCCGTTGGCGTGCTGAGCCATCAGGTAGCGCACGATGGCGTTCGATTCCCAGAGCACGAAGCCGTCATCTTCGATCACCGGCACGCGACCGTTGGGATTCATCGCACGATACTGCGGCGTATCGACTACACCGAAGGCGCCACCCGCATCGATGGCTTCATAGGCCAGGCCCAACTCCTCGGCGGCCCACAATGGCTTTCTGACATTCGACGAATTTTTCCGACCCCAGATCTTCAGCATGACCGCCTCTTTATGGATGAATGCGCAGGCAGCATACGCCGGATCAGGCGCGGCTCAAATCACTCTGCATGTCACCCAGCAACGCCGGCAATGTGTCGCTGAACAAATGTGGGTAGCACTTTTCCAGGTGCTCGAAAAAGAACGTCTCAGGCACGTCGGTGAACTGGCCGTGGTCGACCAGGTACTCCATCAACTGCTCGCCGTCGCGGTTGAAGGGATGGAAAACACTGTCGTTGATGCCGTCGAACTCCAGCGGCGCGATATTGAACAGTTCGCAGAGTTGCTGGTTGAAGGCCGGCGTCGCCTTGACCCAGCGCCCGTTCAGAAACAACTCCGTATAGCCGTGCATGGCAAACACGTCGCTCCTGAGCAATTCGAGCAACCGCGGCGTCGACAGGTGATTGCGCACGTCCGCCAGACCGATCCGCGCAGGGATCCCGCAATGTCGCGCGGCACCGGCCAGAAGCGTGGCCTTGGGCACGCAATAACTTTCCCCGGCCGCCAAGGCATAACTGCCGCGCAACGTATCCGGGTCGCGACTGAACGTGTAGGGGTTGTAGCGCACGGCCTCGCGCACCGCGTAATAGAGATTGATCGCCTGCTCAAGCGGATCGCGACTGGCGCCCCGGTGTTTTTCGGCGAACTCCACCACCGAGGGGTGGTCACTATCGATGAAGCGGCCGGGACTCAGATACTCGTGCATGAGAACAATCTCCTGGGGAAGCCACGAGTCTAACGACACCTTCAGCACAGAGATAACGACGTTTCGGCCAAACATGGGCGTATTGCCGCGTAGGAAACGAACGATTTCCCGGGCGTGTTGCCAACCCAACCTACAAAACTCATCGATGGTTTCCCACGAATTCAATCACCTCGCTCCGACCACCCTGTTTTGCGGATGCCGTCTAAGCTCTGAAGGTTGGTTTTGCCCTGGTTCACGGAGGATTAAATATGCTGCTGTTGTGGATACTGGTTCTGGTTGTCGGGATAGCTTATTTAGCCCACCGTCGCATCGCCCCCCTGCCCGCCCTGTGCATCGTCGCTGCCTATATCGTCGCGATGGGGGCCTTCAGTCGCGCGCCAGGCTGGCTGCTGCTGGTTTTCTGGGTGTTGATTGCAGCCGTCGCGGCGCCGTTGTTGCTGCCCGACCTGCGTCGCAAATTCTTCAGCGCGCCGCTGTTCAGCTGGTTCCAGAAAACCCTGCCGCCAATGTCGCAAACCGAGCGCGATGCGATCGACGCCGGGACCGTGTGGTGGGATGGCGAACTGTTCAGCGGTCGTCCGGACTGGAACAAGTTGCTGTCCTATCCAAAAGTGCAGCTCAGTGAAGAGGAACAGGCCTTTATCGACGGCCCGATCGAAGAGCTCTGCGCCATGGTCAGCGACTGGCAGATCGGGCAAGACATGGACCTGCCGCCCGAAGCCTGGACCCACATCAAGGAGAACGGCTTCTTCGCGCTGATCATCCCCAAAGAGTTTGGCGGCAAGGGCTTCTCGGCCTATGCCCACTCCCAGGTGGCGATGAAACTGGCAACCCGCAGTGGCGACCTCGCGTCGACCGTAATGGTCCCTAACTCGCTGGGCCCGGCCGAACTGCTGCTGCATTACGGCACCGACGAACAACGCAACCATTACCTGCCAAGGCTGGCCCGGGGTGACGATATCCCGTGCTTCGCATTGACCGGCCCACTGGCCGGCTCCGACGCTGGCGCCATGCCCGACACCGGGGTCATCTGCAAAGGTGAATGGGAAGGCAAGGAAACCCTCGGCCTGCGCCTCAACTGGGAAAAGCGCTACATCACGCTGGGCCCGGTCGCCACCCTCCTCGGCCTGGCCTTCAAGGCCTATGACCCGGACCATTTGTTGGGTGACAAGGAAGACCTGGGCATCAGCCTGGCGCTGATCCCGACCGACACCGCCGGTGTCGAGATCGGTCGCCGCCATCTGCCGCTGGGTGCCGCCTTCATGAATGGCCCGAACTCCGGCAAGGACGTCTTCGTGCCGCTGGACTTTCTCATCGGCGGCCAGGAAATGCTCGGCAAGGGCTGGATGATGCTGATGAACTGCCTGTCAGTCGGGCGTTCGATTTCCCTGCCGGCGGTCGGCACCGGTGCGGCCAAGTTCACCAGCCTGGTCACCGGTCAGTACGCACAGGTTCGTGAGCAGTTCAACGTTCCACTGTCGGCGTTCGAAGGTATTCAGGAAGCCATGGCACGCATCGGCGGCAACGCCTGGATGATGGACGCCGCCCGAATGCTGACCGCCAACGCGGTGGACCTGGGCGAGAAACCGTCGGTGCTGTCGGCGATTCTCAAGTACCACCTCACCGAACGCGGCCGCGAGTGCATCAGCCACGCCATGGATGTTCACGGCGGCAAGGCGATCATCATGGGGCCGAACAACTACCTCGGTCGCAGCTGGAATGGCGCGCCCATTTTCATCACCGTGGAAGGCGCGAACATCCTCTCGCGCAACCTGATGATCTTTGGTCAGGGTGCCATTCGCTGCCATCCGTTCGTGCTGAAAGAAATGGCTCTCGCCGGCCGTGAAGACAAGGATCAGGCACTCACCGAATTCGATGGCCTGCTGCTCAAGCACATCGGTTTCGCCGTGAGCAACGCTGCCAGCACGCTGGTGTTGAACCTTGGCTTCGGGCACCTGGAACATTCGCCGGGTGACAAGCTCAGTCAGGGTTACTTCCGTGCGCTTAATCGACAGGCGGCTGCGTTTGCCATGCTTGCCGACCTCAGCATGATGTTGCTGGGCGGTGAACTGAAACGTCGCGAACGCCTGTCGGCGCGTCTTGGGGATGTACTCAGCAACATGTACCTCGCCTCCGCCGCGCTCAAGCGTTACCACGACCTCGATTCGCCGGAGCACATGGCGCCGCTGTTCAAGTGGGCCATGGAAGAAAGCCTGGGCCAGTCGGAGCGTGCGCTGGATGAATTGCTCAGCAACTTCCCGAACAAGGTGCTGGGTTGCCTGTTGCGGGTGATCGTGTTCCCGTTCGGCCGTCGCCACAAAGGTCCATCGGACAAACTCGGCGCCGAAGTCGCCGCAGTGATCGGGCGCGCCAAGGGCGATCCAACCCTCGAAGAATTGCTCGGCGGTTGCTACCGCCCGCAATCGGCAGACGACGCGGTCGGCGCCCTGCAACACGCCTGCAACCTGTTGAACGCGGCGCAGCCGTTACAGAAAAAACTGCACGTGGCGCTCAAGAGCGGTCAGGTCAAACCGGCGGCGGGGGAACATGTCATCGATGCAGCGCTGGAGGCTGGAGTGTTGCAAGCGGGTGAGGCGCAGTCCCTGCGTGATGCCGAAGCAGCGCGGCGCAAGGTCATCGACGTCGATGATTTCGACAAAGACGAACTGGCACTGGCCGACGGAAAGGTCCGCTGATCCTGTAAAAACGGGCGCAGGAGCTTTATACTCCTGCGCCCGTTTTGCTCTTGAGGACTTATCTCGTGTCCAACGTCGTTGCCGATCATCTTGTCTTGCTCGACCACTTGCGCAGCATCCTGGTCGCGGTAGGTGAGGCCGAACAGGTTCCCGAAGAAAGCCATGCCTTGTTCCTGGAGCGCTTCGACGAATTGCGTGCGTTGCTGCCGGTCGACCCGATCGAAAGCCAATACCTGGGCCAGGACATTCTGTGCCAGGTGATCACCCGTTACCCGCAAATCGCCCACCTGGTCCCGCGCGACCTGTTGTGGTACTTCGCCGGTGACTGCCTGCATTACATGCCCGATGATGAAATCGATTTGTACCAGGCACTGGAAGAGCGTCGTTTCGAAGCCGAACAGAACGACGAACCTTTCGACTGGAATCAGGAAAAACAGCTGCTGGCAATGTCGAACGACGAGCCGAAGCACTGATCACCGACTGGAATGCAAAGGGCCCGCATGGTTATTCATGCGGGCCTTTTTTATGGCATTGCCGAATACTGTGATGTCTGGCCGGGCCCTTCGCGAACAGGCTCGCACCTTGGTTTTGTGTCACTGCTACTGACCTGTCTAGACAACTCCATCCGTCGAAACAAATGGATATAAAAGTCTGTTTGTCATTTCTCCTGCTGTATCCTGCCCAAGCTTTTTAAAAGCGCGGATCTACCAGATCTATCAACAGACTTTGCGAGGAGCGCGAACCATGCACGAGATCCCTAATCTCCCCTTCCCAAGCCTGCACGAAACTGAGCAGACAACCACGCAACAAGCCGGTGCCCAACAGCCCGAGCCGAAAGAAGCCACTGAACGCCGCCAGGCCGACAGCGAAGACTGAAACACCTGCAATGCCAGACCGTGTGGAAAGCGCTAACATGCGCTTTCCACACCGCCTGAACCCTTGAGCTGCCCACCATGACCGACGACTTCACAGAGACCCAGGCCAGCGTCCTGATCGGCACCGCCGAGAAGATGATCGAGATCTGGAATCGCCTCCCCCCCGAGAAACAAGCCGCGTTGCTCGCCCGTTTCGGCACCGAAGAAAACGCCCTGGCCGCCCTGGTCACGACGCAACTGGTCGCCCCCGCAAAACCCTGATTAACCCCCCGCACGGCAAATAGTTTTACTTTTCCACGCCCCACGGACGCTCGCGCCGCTATCATAAGCTGCCTATCTATCCTGCTTTCCCGTGGACCTTTACCCATGTCTGAAAACCAGCGCCCCCTGGCGGTCACGCTGCAAGTCGTTTCCATCGTTCTCTTTACCTTCATCGGCTACCTGAACATCGGCATTCCCCTCGCCGTATTGCCCGGCTACGTCCACAGCGATCTCGGCTTCGGCGCAGTAATCGCGGGGCTGGTGATCAGCGTGCAATACCTGGCCACCCTGCTCAGCCGCCCTTATGCCGGGAAAATCATCGACAATAAGGGCAGCAAACTCGCGGTGATGTACGGTCTCGCCGGTTGCGGTTTGAGCGGCGTGTTCATGCTGATTTCAGCCTGGACCCAAAGCCTGCCGATGCTGAGCCTGATCAGCCTGCTGATCGGCCGCCTGGTGCTCGGCAGCGCGGAAAGCCTGGTGGGCTCCGGCTCGATTGGTTGGGGCATCGGCCGGGTCGGCGCGGCGAACACCGCCAAAGTCATCTCCTGGAACGGCATAGCGAGTTACGGCGCACTGGCAGTCGGCGCGCCGTTGGGTGTGTTGCTGGTCAGTCAACTGGGCTTGTGGAGCATGGGCGTGAGCATCGTGCTGCTGGCCGTCCTTGGCCTGGCACTGGCCTGGCCAAAAACCGCCGCGCCGATTGTGGTCGGTGAACGGCTGCCGTTCATGCATGTGCTGGGACGGGTGCTGCCCCATGGTTGCGGCCTGGCCCTGGGCTCGATCGGATTCGGCACCATCGCCACCTTCATCACGCTGTATTACGCCACACAGCACTGGGACAACGCGGTGCTGTGCCTGAGCCTGTTCGGCGCCAGTTTCATCGGCGCGCGATTGCTGTTCGGCAACCTGATCAACCGCCTCGGCGGCTTTCGCGTGGCGATTGCCTGCCTGTCGGTGGAAACCCTGGGGCTGCTGCTGCTGTGGCTGGCGCCGGATGCACATTGGGCACTGGCCGGTGCGGCATTGAGCGGTTTCGGCTTCTCGCTGGTGTTCCCGGCGCTGGGCGTGGAAGCGGTCAACCTGGTGCCGGCCTCCAGTCGCGGTGCTGCGGTCGGGGCTTACTCGCTGTTCATCGATTTGTCGCTGGGGATTACCGGGCCGCTGGCCGGTGCGATTGCTGCAGGGTTTGGCTTTGCCTCGATCTTCCTGTTCGCCGCGATTGCTGCATTGAGCGGTTTGGCGCTGAGCGTTTATTTGTACCGGCAGGCACCGAAGCACTTGAGTGAAAAGTACCGCGAAGGGCGCGACGCTCGCTAGAAATCGATCTTGCCGCGCCCGGCCTTGATGCTGCCGCGCTTGGTCTTGGATTCCAGCCGACGCTTCTTCGAACCGAGGGTCGGCTTGGTCGGGCGGCGTTTCTTCTCGACTTTGGTGGCGCTGAGAATCAACTCGACCAGCCGCTCCAGCGCATCGGCGCGATTGGCTTCCTGCGTGCGGTATTGCTGGGCCTTGATAATCAACACGCCATCGCTGGTGATGCGACTGTCACGCAGCGCCAGCAGCCGTTCCTTGTAGAACTCGGGCAAGGACGAGGCCGGAATGTCGAAGCGCAGGTGCATGGCGCTGGAGACCTTATTGACGTTCTGCCCACCGGCGCCTTGCGCGCGGATGGCGGTCAACTCGATCTCGGCATCCGGCAGATGCACATTGTTGGAAATCACCAGCATGGAAAAGCGTCCGTATTCAGAACGCGCAGGATACCGCGAATGAACTGAAAGCATGCGGTCCCTGTAGGAGCGAGGCTTGCCCGCGATAGCAGTGTTGTCAGTCGACATCTTTGTTGCCTGACACGACCCCATCGCGAGCAGGCTCACTCCTACAGGGGGTTGTGTGAGGCCTGAAAACAACAAACCCGGCACATTGGCCGGGTTTGTTGTTTCTGCGAGCTGCGCTTACTTCGCGTTTGCAGCCTGCAACGCATGCTGAGCGCTGCGCTTGTTCTTGATGCCGTAGCACACCCACATGAACGCGACCCAAACCGGAATCGCATACACCGAGATCTGGATGCCCGGGATCAACAGCATTACGCCGAGAATGAACACCACGAACGCCAGGCAGACGTAGTTCCCGTATGGGTACCACAGGGCTTTGAATAGCGGCGTCTGCTTGGTCTTGTCCATGTGCTGGCGGAACTTGAAATGCGAGAAGCTGATCATCGCCCAGTTGATCACCAGGGTGGCAACCACCAGCGACATCAGCAGTTCCAGCGCGTTTTGCGGGATCAGGTAGTTCAGCAACACCGCAATCAACGTCACCGCCGCCGAAGCGAGGATCGAACGCACCGGCACGCCGCGCTTGTCGATTTTCGCCAAGGCTTTCGGCGCATCGCCCTGCTCGGCCATGCCCAGCAGCATCCGGCTGTTGCAGTAAGTGCCGCTGTTGTACACCGACAGCGCCGCCGTCAGGACCACGAAGTTGAGGATGTGTGCGGCGGTGTCGCTGCCAAGCATCGAGAACACTTGCACGAACGGGCTGCCGCTGTAGGAATCACCCGACGCGTTCAGGGTCGCCAACAGGCTGTCCCATGGCGTCAGCGACAGCAGGATGACCAGCGCACCGATGTAGAAAATCAGGATCCGGTAGATCACCTGGTTGATGGCTTTCGGGATCACGGTTTTCGGCTTGTCGGCTTCTGCTGCGGTGAAACCGAGCATTTCCAGGCCGCCGAAGGAGAACATGATGATCGCCATGGCCATCACCAGGCCGCTAACCCCGTTCGGGAAGAAACCGCCGTGGGCCCACAGGTTGGTCACCGAGGCTTGCGGGCCGCCGTGGCCGCTGACCAGCAGGTAGCTGCCGAGCGCGATCATGCCGACAATCGCCACGACCTTGATGATCGCGAACCAGAACTCGGCCTCGCCAAAGACTTTGACGTTGGCCAGGTTGATCAGGTTGATCAGGACGAAGAAGCCGGCGGCCGAGACCCAGGTCGGAATGTGTGGCGCCCAGTAGTGGATGTATTTGCCGACCGCAGTCAGCTCCGACATGCCCACCAGGATGTACAGGATCCAGCAGTTCCAGCCCGACAGGAAGCCGGCGAACCCGCCCCAGTATTTATGGGCGAAGTGGCTGAAGGAACCCGCCACAGGCTCTTCGACAATCATTTCGCCGAGCTGGCGCATGATCATGAAGGCAATGAAGCCGCAGATGGCGTAGCCGAGGATCATCGACGGGCCGGCAGATTTCAGTACACCGGCCGAGCCCAGGAACAGCCCGGTACCGATCGCGCCACCGAGGGCGATCAGTTGAATATGGCGATTTTTCAGGCCGCGTTTCAGCTCGCCTGAATGCGAGTTTTGTCCACTCATGAAAAGGGTCTCACGCAAGGTTTGATGATGTTCGTTAGACGTTGCTGCTCGGTTGCGATTTCAAGCAGCGCCGATCAAACCCCAGCGAAGGCAAAAGGAGTTCAGCGTTTTTACAACGGTCATGCGTCACCTGTTTGTTTTTATCTGTGACGAAATCGAACCCGACACGCTTGTGGCGCGGCGGAGTGAACAAGGCGGATAGCCTTGAGGTTTGCGCAGATGCGCAGGAGGTCACAGTTAAAACGCGGCGCATTGTACACCTGTAACCCCCTGCTGCCAGACACCGCTGGATCAGCGCGTCGTTTGCCGGGATTGCCTGTGTCCGCCCCGAGGGTCTCGGGCGGCTGCAAAAACTGGGTCAGACCTTTGCGGGTCTTCGACGGGGACGACGAACAAATCGCCCTCGGGGGAGAAGTGGAGATGAGTCACGGCGTTCATTGCGCCTCCTTCTTGTTATGCACCTGCACGACAGGCATGGAGCGCATCTCACCCTGCCAGCGCCGTTGAAACAAGCGAGCCAGAGCCTTGCAGGGTGGTTGAGCGACGTGTTTGCGGAAGGATTTCCTTACACACCTTCCGTGGACGTCAATCCAAGGGCTCAGAGGCGATAATCCGTCAGCTTTTCTTTACAAGCCGTAACGCAGACTTTCCAAATCAGATCAATCCGTAGGACGACTGCAAATTGACGTTAGGAAGCTTCCTAAGGAAAAGGTCGAGTTAGTTTTTTGTTTTTAATCGATAAACAGGCCCTGATAAAACAGAATAAAAAGTTCAAATAAATCTAATTTGATTATTTTTTTGCAATTTAAAAAGCTCTGGACTAGGTTTTCAGCGACTTGCCGAGACGCATCGACCGGCAAGTTGGCACGTTATTCAATGACTGAAAAACGCGCCGCTGCACTTACCGAAAAAGTCATCTAGGAGATTCACAATGCAAGCACTTGAAAAAGACTTGGAAACTGAACTGCAACTGGACGATTGGTTTGAAGCACCGACCCATGAAGCCGCCGTTGAAATGATGCAAGCCGATGCGGTTGTTCCGTTCGGCACGGCGATGTGGCCTCTGTAAGGCCCACCCGGCAGGCACGATCCGGCCGGTTGTGCCTGCCACTTTTTCTCGGTTTGTCAGGGAGGACTACATGGATAAGCAACGCGCCATTTCGCATTTCCTTTACTACCTCGAACACCACCCTGCCGTTGCCGGCATCAACCCGGCAAAGGTCTTGCTCGGCCACACCGCTGATTACGAGGCACTGACCGGCGCCATCGCCGAACAGGCCAGTGACAGCCAGCCCTTCCGTTTCAGCACCATGCGCCTGGACATCGAGCCGACAGAAAAGCTGGCCCAGGCGATTGCCGAAAGCGATCTGTACATTTTCTTCTACGACTCTTCCACCCTGCCCAATCCTCGCCCCGACGGCCCGGAGTTTGTCCGTGCGCTGCAAGGTGTAATGGCCGAGAACTGGAAGAAGTCGCTGCTGTTCAAGGATTACGGCGATTACTTCTACGACACTTTCAGCGTCACTCCGCAGCGCATAGCGGGTTTGAACAGCCACTTGATCCAGCGCATGTCTCACGCGACAACGTTGAGTTTCAAAGATGATCACGGCTCGTGGTTTGAAACACCGCTGAACAGCATCAAGAAGTGGACCGACATCAACGGCATCGGCAACTTTGATTTGGCCCCCGGTGAAATTGCCACGCACAGCGAAGCGATCAACGGCCGGGTGAAGTTCATGGGGACCTTCCTCAGCACCATTCCGTTTGCCCGCAAGTACGGGGTGCTGGATTCGCCGCTGGAGTTGTGGATCGAGAACTCGACCATCCACAAGATCGCCACGGAAGTGCCGGGACTGGAACATGATTTCAACAAGTACCTGGAGGCCAATCCGTCGAACCGGCGCATTGAGGAATTGGGAATCGGCACCAATGAAGGCGTGAAGGCGCTGTATGCCCGAAATGCCGGGTTCGAGGAGCGCCATTGCGGGCTGCATCTGGGGTTGGGTGGTGGGGCCAAGGGCAGCCATCATCTGGACCTGATCTTCTCCAGCGGCGTGTTGGCGCTGGATGATGAGCCGGTGTTTGATGGGCGGTTTGTTTTCTAAGCAACATGAACCCTGTGGCGAGGGAGCTTGCTCCCGTTCGACTGCGCAGCAGTCGCAAAACCTGCCGCCACGATTTGCCTGACACACCGGGGTAGAGGGTTTGGGGCCGCTTCGCGACCCAACGGGAGCAAGCTTCCTCGCCACAGGTTTATCTGCATTCTGAAGACCGGCTTTTGCCAGACCAAAAAAAACGCCAACCCGAGGGTTGGCGTTTTTTATTCGGTGCTTACCGATTACTCAGGCTTGCGACGACCAAAGCCCGGACGCTGGCCCGAACCGGCTGGCGCACCACGGCGTTTGCCTGATGGCGCATCCTTGTCGACCAGAACGATGCCTGGGCGCTTCTTCGCCGGTGCCTTGGCCGGGCGCTTGGTGTCGGAAGGACGGTCTGCCACTGGCGTACCGCGACCCGACTCACCACGAGACTCGCCACGACCGGCTGGAGCACCGCGATCACTGCGACCACCACTTGGAGCACCACGGCCTTCGCCACGTTCAGTGCGACCGTTGGCCGGACGCGGCGTGCGTGGACCGCGCTCGCCATCAGCGCGTGGCGCTGCTGGTTTGCGGGCTGGACGCTCGCCTTCGATTTGCGGTTCACGGGAGTCACGCGGCGTAGCAGCGGTCTGGTTGCCGATGGCTGGACGCAACGAACGCACGCGCTCGGTCTTGCCCATTGGACGCGACGATTTACGCTGCATGCGGTCGAGCTTGTCTTTGCTCTTGGCGTTCATTTGCGGCATGGCCACTGGGGTCAGGCCGACTTCAGCACTCAGAATGTCGACTTCGTACTGGCTCATTTCGCGCCAGCGGCCCATCGGCAGGTCGGAGTTGAGGAACACCGGACCGAAACGCACGCGCTTCAGACGGCTGACCACCAGGCCCTGGGATTCCCACAGACGACGAACTTCGCGGTTGCGACCTTCCATCACCACGCAGTGGTACCAATGGTTGAAACCTTCGCCACCAGGTGCTTGCTTGATGTCGGTGAACTTGGCCGGGCCGTCTTCGAGGACGACGCCTGCCTTTAGACGCTCGATCATTTCGTCATCGACTTCACCACGGACACGTACCGCGTATTCACGGTCCATTTCGTAGGACGGGTGCATCAGGCGGTTGGCCAGCTCACCGTCGGTGGTGAACATCAGCAGGCCGGTGGTGTTGATGTCCAGGCGACCGATGTTGATCCAGCGACCTTCTTTCGGGCGCGGCATCTTGTCGAAAACGGTCGGACGGCCTTCCGGATCAAGGCGAGTGCAGATTTCACCGTCGGGCTTGTTGTACATGATCACGCGGCGTACCGACTCGGCGGCTTCTTCGCGCTTGATCACCTTGCCATCAATGGTGATGGCGTCGTGCATGTCGACGCGCTGCCCAAGGGTGGCGTCTTTGCCATTAACCTTGATGCGGCCGTGGCTGATCCAGGCTTCCACGTCACGGCGCGAGCCGACGCCGATACGGGCGAGGACTTTCTGCAGTTTTTCGCCTGCTGGGCCGATTTCCTGGTCGTCTTTCTGGTCGTTGATACTCATCTGGGCACCTCCCGGTGTGGTCTGTTCAGGCGGCCCTGAATTGAGCGTCCTGAAGCGATGTAAAACTGGGTACTTTGGCAAAGGGATCGCCAAAGGGTCGCGAATCATACGCTCATGGAAGCGTTCGCGCATCAGAGACTAGCTGATGAATGGAGACTTACTTGCCTTTCCGCCGACCGGTGGCGCCAAGTTTGATCAACCGCAGCGACGCTTCGGCCAGCACCGTGCGCTTGTCGGACTTGTCGAGTTTCTTCCAGGCCCTGATCTCGCGCTTGCTGCGGCCGCAGCCGAGGCAGATGTCATCGGCGAATTTGCAGACGCTGACGCAGGGGTCTTTGGTTGAGCTCATCAAATTCTCCAGGCAACACAGAACCCCTGTAGGAGCGAGCCTGCTCGCGATGAGGGAGTGTCAATCGACATCGTTTTGCCTGACCCACCGCTATCGCGAACAGGCTCACTCCCTCAGGGGGAATCGGCGTCCGGGTCAGTCGTCGAATTCGCGGCGTTCGGCTTCGATGGCTTCGGCCAGAGCCCGGGCTTCGGCCTCTTCGTCGCTCAATTCGGGTTCGGGTTTGTGCTGTTCGAGGGCAGCCACAGCAGCCAGAAGTTTCTCCCGCGCTTCGGCGACACCCAGCACGTCATCTTCCAACTCTTCTTCCGGTTCTTCTTCGACTGTGGCTTCAGGCTCGACTTGAAGTTCAACTTCGATTTCAGGCTCAGGCTGATCCAGCACCTCTTCGGAATCCGTCACCGCACTATCACGCAGGATGTCATCGAAGTCGGTCTTGAGCCCCTCTTCCATGGTGTCCAGTTCCAGCAACAGCGTATGGAAACTGGTCTCCTCCTTGGGTTCTTCCGGTTCGGCACTGGCATCCGCCAGTTCCTGCAAGCCTGCCGGTACCGGTGCGTCGTCAAAATCGAGCACCGGATCAGGCTCCAGCTCTCGCAACTCAGCCAGTGGCGGCAAATCGTCGAGGTTCTTCAGGTTGAAGTGGTCGAGAAACGCCTTGGTGGTGGCGAACATCGCCGGTTTGCCAGGCACGTCGCGGTACCCGACGATGCGAATCCACTCGCGTTCCAGCAGGGTCTTGACGATGTGACTGTTGACCGCCACGCCCCGCACGTCTTCGATCTCGCCCCGGGTGATCGGCTGGCGATAGGCGATCAAGGCGATGGTTTCGAGCATGGCGCGGGAATAACGCTGCGGGCGTTCTTCCCACAAACGGCCTACCCACGGCGAGAACTTTTCGCGGATCTGCAGGCGATACCCGGAGGCCACTTCCTTCAGCTCGAAGGCGCGTCCGTCGCAGGACTTGGCCAGAATCGTCAGGGCTTTCTTGAAGACTGGCGGCTCAGGGCGCTCGCCCTCTTCGAAGAGTTCGAACAGGCGTTCAAGCGATTGCGGTTTTCCCGAGGCCAACAGAAAGGCTTCAAGCAATGGCGCCAGCTCGCGGGGTTCAGTCAGGTTCATGATTCAACTCGTTATTCGGCTCGGGCTCGCACGTGGATCGCCGCGAACGGCTCATTCTGCACCAGCTCGACCAAAGATTCCTTGACCAGTTCGAGGATCGCCATAAAGGTCACCACCACCCCCAGGCGTCCTTCTTCAGCGGTGAACAGCTCGACAAAGGGCACGAAACCGCCGCCCTTGAGCCGGTCCAGCACATCGCTCATGCGTTCGCGGGTGGACAATGCCTCGCGACTGACCTGGTGACTTTCGAACATGTCGCCACGGCGCAGGACTTCGGCCATGGACAACAGCAGCTCTGACAAACGCACGTCCGGCAACAGCTTGCGCGCCCGCGCTTCCGGGGCATCCAGTTTGGGCACCACCACGTCACGCCCGACGCGAGTCAGGCCATCGATGCCTTCGGCCGCCGCCTTGAAGCGTTCGTATTCCTGCAAGCGACGGATCAGTTCGGCGCGCGGGTCATCTTCTTCGTCTTCGATGGTTTCGGCCCGCGGCAACAGCATCCGCGACTTGATCTCGGCCAGCATCGCGGCCATCACCAGGTACTCGGCGGCCAGTTCCAGGCGCACCGACTGCATCAGCTCGACATAGCCCATGTACTGGCGAGTGATTTCCGCCACGGGAATGTCGAGGATGTTGATGTTCTGCTTGCGGATCAGGTACAGCAGCAGGTCGAGGGGCCCCTCGAAGGCTTCGAGAAACACTTCGAGCGCATCCGGCGGGATGTAAAGGTCCAGCGGCATTTCCATGACCGCCTGGCCATAGACCATGGCGAAGGGCAGCTCTTGCTGGGCGCCGGCCTGACTGTCGACAACGGGTTCTACTGCAGACATCTACGCCTCGGCCATGAACGGCGTAGGGTCGCCGCAACCGACGCGGATCACTTCCGGCTCGCCGTCGGCGAGGTTGATCACGGTGGACGCCTTGATCCCGCCGAAACCGCCATCGATGATCAGGTCGACCTGATGCTCAAGCAATTGGCGCATTTCGTAAGGATCGCTCATCGGATCGGTGTCGCCGGGCATGATCAGGGTCACGCTCATCAAGGGCTCGCCGAGCTCTTCCAGCAGCGCCAGGGCAATCGGATGGCTCGGCACCCGCAGGCCGATGGTGCGTTTTTTCGGGTGCAACAACAGCCGCGGGACTTCGCGGGTGGCGTTGAGAATGAAGGTGTAAGGCCCCGGCAGGTGCGCCTTGAGCAAGCGGAAGGTGCCCGTGTCGATCTTGGCGAACACCCCCAGTTGCGACAGGTCGCTGCAAATCAGCGCGAAGTTGTGCTTTTCATCCAGCCCACGCAAACGGCGCACGCGATCCACGGCATTCTTGTCGCCGATCTGGCAACCAATGGCGTAGGACGAGTCTGTGGGATAAATCACCACCCCGCCGCCACGGATGATTTCGACAGCCTGTTTGATCAGGCGCGCTTGCGGGTTTTCCGGATGAATCTGGAAAAATTGACTCACATTCTCTACCTGTTCAGACGGCGGCAATAATTGGGTCATGTTTGAATCGACACCACAGTGGTGGCAGATCCTCCGGGAGCGGGCGGTACTCGCCGATCTCGGACCAGCCTCCAGGGCCATGAAAATCACTGCCGGCGCTGACCAGCAGACCGAACTCGCGGGCAAGAATCGCCAGGCTGCCCACTTGCTCGGCGGGCTGATGGCCATTGACCACTTCAATTGCGTGGCCCCCGGCTTGAATATAGTCAGAAATCAGGCGGCGACGCTTGCTGCGAGTGAAATCGTAGTGCCACGGATGCGCCAGGCTGACCCAGGCTTTCGCGGCTCGCAGCGTTTCGACCGTGTCTTCCAGGGTCGGCCAATGCTGCTTGACGTCGCCCAGCTTGCCAGCGCCCAGCCATTTACGGAACGCTTCAGCGCGATCCTTGACGAAACCTTCACGCACCATCCAGTCGGCGAAATGCGGACGGGCCGGCGCATTGCCGCTGTCGCCCAGTTCCTGCTGGATCGCCCGGGCACCTTCCAGCGCGCCGGGCATGCCTTTCAATGCCAGCTTGCGGCTTATTTCTTCGGACCTTAGCCAGCGGCCATCGTGCAATTTAGCGATCGCCTCGACCAACGGTTCGGCATTGACATCAAATCCGTAGCCGAGCACATGAATGGTCGCGCCGCCCCAGGTGCAGGACAATTCGACGCCGTTGACCAGTTGCATCCCCAGCGAGGTCGCCGCACTGCGGGCCTCATCGAGGCCCTCGAGAGTGTCGTGATCGGTCAAGGCCAGGACTCGCACGCCTTTCTCGAACGCACGTGCCACCAGGACAGCAGGCGCGAGAGCGCCATCGGAGGCGGTGCTATGGCAGTGCAAATCAACATTCACGGGGATGTGTTACCTCAAATCAGCTGGCGCTATCGCGCGCCCATATGTTTGTTATTATGCCGCCACATCCTGCTTCTGGCTGCCACTGTGAAACAATTCATCGATTTCATCCCGCTCCTGCTGTTTTTCATCGTTTTCAAAATTGATCCACGGGTCGTCGACATCGGCGGTCATCAACTGACTGTAGGCGGTATTTACAGCGCCACCGCGATGCTGATCATCAGCTCCCTGGTGGTTTACGGTGCGCTGTTCATCAAGCAGCGCAAGCTGGAAAAGAGCCAATGGCTGACCCTCATCGCCTGCCTGGTCTTCGGTAGCCTGACCCTGGCGTTCCACAGCGAAACCTTCCTGAAGTGGAAAGCGCCGGTGGTCAACTGGCTGTTCGCCCTGGCGTTCATTGGCAGCCACTTCATCGGCGAGCAACTGCTGATCAAGCGCATCATGGGCCACGCACTGACCCTGCCGGACCAGGTCTGGACGCGACTGAACATCGCCTGGATCGGCTTTTTCCTGTTTTGCGGTGCTGCCAACCTGTTCGTCGCGTTCACGTTCCAGAGCTACTGGGTCGACTTCAAAGTCTTCGGCAGCCTGGGCATGACGTTGCTGTTCCTGGTCGCACAGGGCATTTACTTGTCCCGTCACCTGCACGACGCCGATACCACCACGCCAAAAACCGAGGACTGACATGCTTTACGCAATCATTGCCACAGACGTCGCCAACTCCCTGGAAGCCCGCCTGGCCGCTCGGCCTGCCCACCTTGAGCGCCTGCAAGTGCTCAAGGGCGAAGGTCGTATCGTATTGGCCGGCCCGCACCCGGCGGTCGACAGCAATGATCCGGGCGCGGCGGGTTTCACCGGCAGCCTGATCGTCGCCGAGTTCGATTCCCTGAGCGCCGCCCAGGCCTGGGCAGATGCGGATCCGTACATCGCCGCGGGCGTCTACGCCAACGTTTCGGTCAAGCCGTTCAAGCAAGTCCTGCCGTAAATCGCGCCCGCGCGATGAACCTTGCCGGTTCATCGCGCGCTCAACGCTCATTATTCTCGTTCGCCGGCCGACAACCTGCCCAATACTCGTATTGGAATCAGGAGTGGCGATGCGCAAAGGTCCGTTGTGTCTGATGTTGGTGACGTTGTCGATGGTAGCGCCGGCCCATGGTGAAGAAAGCGCCGAGGGCGGCAGTACGACGCCGCTGTCGCTGAGCGCCGGCAGCCAGATCACCGAGTTGCAGCAGCGCTTGAAGGTAAGCGAGCAGCAACGGGAAGAACTGAGCAAACAACTGCAAAATACCGACAGTGAACGCGAAAGCGCTCAGCTGGGCCGGTTGCGCCAAGAGAACCAGCGCCTCAAGCTGCAACTCAAGGAAGCCCAGGCCAGCAATCCGCTGCCACGTCTGCTGACTGATCAGCAGCAATGGTTCGTAATCGGTGGTGGAGTTGCGCTATTGGCCCTGCTCTGCGGTATCTTCGCCAGTGGTGCCACCAGAAAACGTCGGCAATGGCTAAATTGAGTGAGTAATGAGCGAGCTGTTATTAATTGATGATGACCAGGAGCTGTGCGAGCTCCTGAGCAGTTGGCTGAGCCAGGAAGGCTTTCAGGTCCGTGCCTGCCACGACGGCCAGAGTGCTCGCCGTGCGCTGGCCGAAACCTCCCCCGCCGCCGTGGTGCTGGACGTGATGCTGCCGGACGGCAGCGGTCTGGAATTGCTCAAGCAATTGCGCAGCGACCATCCGGACCTGCCGGTGCTGATGCTGTCTGCGCGTGGCGAACCACTGGATCGCATCCTCGGCCTGGAACTCGGCGCCGACGATTACCTGGCCAAGCCGTGCGACCCGCGGGAACTGACAGCCCGTCTGCGCGCCGTACTGCGCCGCAGTCATCCGACGGCGGTGTCCAGCCAGCTCGAACTGGGCGACCTGTGCTTCAGCCCGGTGCGTGGCGTGGTCAGCATCGACGAACAGGAATTCACCCTCACCGTCTCCGAAAGCCGTCTGCTCGAAGCCCTGCTCAAGCAACCCGGCGAGCCGCTGGACAAACAGGACCTGGCGCAAATCGCCCTCGGCCGCAAGCTGACCCTGTACGACCGCAGCCTGGACATGCACGTCAGCAACCTGCGCAAAAAAATCGGCCCACACCCCGACGGCCGCCCGCGCATCGTTGCCCTGCGTAGCCGCGGTTACTACTACAGCCTCTGAGCACCTGGAAGAACTGGATAGGAGCAACCTGTGGCGAGGGAGCTTGCTCCCGCTGGACTGCGCAGCAGGCCTTCTTTTGGGGCCGCTTCGCAGCCCGACGGGAGCAAGCGCCCTCGCCACAGGTCACTGCCAGCAAAGTTTGTAAGGACGCCACGAAATCGTCTTTACCCAAGCTTTACGCTCCGCTGACCGCCGCTGACCTTGATCTGCGTATTCTGAACTCATCCGGAACGTACCGGGAACGAGACAAGGAGATTCACCATGCGCAAGACTCTTATCGCTCTGATGTTCGCTGCCGCCCTGCCGACCGTTGCCATGGCCATGCCTGAAGGTTCCGGCCCGATGGATGGCCCGATGGACGGCCCGCGCCACGGCGGTCAGATGCACGGCATGCACGGTAAAGGCCCGTACAGCCAGCTGGACCTGAGCCGCGAACAGCGTGAGCACATCCGCAAAATCATGGGCGAGCAGATGCACGAGCGTAAGCAAGTGGTCGAGAAGTACCTGGAGAAACTCTCGCCGGCCGACCAGAAAGCCATGAAAGATGAAATGGCCGCCAACCACAAAAAAGCCGAAGCCGATGTCCGTGGCCTGCTGAAACCGGATCAACAGAAGAAATTCGACGAGATCCAGAAGAAGAAGGCTGAGCGCCGCGCCGAATGGGCCGAATTCAAGGCGTGGAAAGCGCAACAACCGCAAAAAGCGCAATAATGCACTGACCCCGGACCCGACGGCTAACCCCGTCGGGTCTTTTGCCATTGTAGGACCTGGCGGTGCGGGCAAGTCGGATCGCCGCACCGCTCGCTCCTACAGGTCGGCCCGCTCCCACATGGGATTTGTGATCGTTTGAGGATTTTCTGTGCGCTCATTGTTCTGGCGTATCCTGGCCAGCTTCTGGCTGGCCATCACTCTGGTTGCAGGGCTTTCCATTCTGTTGGGGCACATGCTCAACCAGGACGCGTGGATTCTCAGCCGCCACCCGGGCCTCAACACCCTGGCCGAACAGTGGACGCAAACCTACGAAGCCCAAGGTGAGGAAGCGGCCCAGGACATTCTGGAACAGCGCAAGCGCCAGTATCACATTGACGTTCAGGTGCTCAACGAAAGCGGCGACCCAGTGGTGCGCGGTACCTTTCCACGGCGTGCGGCGGCTTTCGAAGCACGGCAGAACAACGACGATCGCCGCCTGCCGTGGCGACGTCTGACCGACGAATACACCAGCGCCAAGACCGGCGACACCTACCTGCTTATCTATCGCATCCCGCACCCGGAACTGGACGCCTGGCACCGCGAAAGCCTGCTCTGGCCGCTAAGTGCGCTGGGCATTGCGCTGGTGGTGCTGACCCTCTTCAGCCTGTTCGTGACCTTGTCCATCACTCGCCCGCTGAACCGCTTGCGCGGCGCGGTGCATGACCTTGGGCAAACCAC
This sequence comes from Pseudomonas sp. GW823-FHT02C02, assembly GCF_058797635.1. Taxonomy (NCBI): domain Bacteria; kingdom Pseudomonadati; phylum Pseudomonadota; class Gammaproteobacteria; order Pseudomonadales; family Pseudomonadaceae; genus Pseudomonas; species Pseudomonas sp. GW823-FHT02C02. The sequence continues at coordinate 116,102 of NZ_JBXAJV010000019.1, forward strand.
CTATCAGCAGAACAGCCTGGTGAAACTGGCCAACCGGCGCGACGAATTTGGTGTATTGGCCAACGACTTCAACCGCATGGGTGCGCGCCTGCAAAGTCTGATCGGCAGCCAGCGACAGTTACTGCGCGACGTATCCCATGAACTGCGTTCACCGCTGGCGCGACTGCGCATTGCCTTGGCACTGGCCGAACGGGCCACCCCCGAAGAACGGGAGAAGCTCGCGCCACGCTTGACCCGTGAGTGCGATCGACTAGAAGCCTTGATCAGTGAAATCCTGGTACTGGCACGGGTCGATGCCGACAACGCCAGCGCTGAAGAAGTGGATCTGAACGCGCTGCTCAATACGCTGCAAAAAGATGCGCAATTGGCTTCACCGGAGCAGACCGTTCACCTCGACGCCGAACCGCAGCTGAACCTCAAAGGCTGGCCGACGATGATCGAGCGTGCCGTCGATAACCTGCTGCGCAATGCCCAGCGCTTCAATCCCGCAGGGCAGCCGATTGAAATGCAGGCGGTGCGCCAGGGCGAGCGGATTGTGGTCAGCGTCAGGGACCATGGGCCCGGTGTCGATGCCGAGCATTTGAACCTGCTGGGTGAGCCGTTCTATCGGGCGCCGGGGCAGACGGCAGCCGGACATGGCTTGGGATTGGCGATTGCGCGACGCGCGGCAGAACGGCATGGCGGGAGCCTGGTGCTGGCCAATCACCCGCAAGGCGGGTTCATCGCCAGCCTGGAATTACCGTTGGTGCCCGGTGCAGTCGTCCAGCCTTGAAAGCTTCGCGGGCAAGCCTCGCTCCTACAGGTCCTATGCCGAACACACTATCGAGGCACTGATCGTTCCCACGCGCGTGGGAACGATCCTTACTGACCGGGCCAGGCGCTGACGAACTCGGCCAGGTCAACCTTCTCGGCCACGCGCGGTTCTTTCTGCGGTGTGCCCAGGTACAGGAAGGCGATCACCTGTTCTCCTTCCGCCAACCCCAGCCCCTTGGCCACATGCGCCGAATAGGCCAGATCCCCTGTGCGCCACACCGCGCCAATGCCTTGCGCGTAAGCGGCCAGCAGAATCCCGTGAGCGGCACATCCTGCCGCCAGCAATTGCTCGGATTTCGGGTATTTGACGTGGTCCTGCAACCGCGCGATCACCACAACCACCAGCGGTGCGCGCAACGGACCGTTACGTGCCTTGTCCAGCGCCGCCTCGGACACTTCGCTGTCTTGCAGCTTCGCCGCTTCGGCCAGCAACTCGCCCATTTGCTCGCGCGCCGCACCTTCGACTGTCAGGAAGCGCCAAGGCTGCAAGTGGCCGTGGTCCGGCGCACGCATCGCGGCAGAAAACAGCACTTCGCGCTGTTCTACGGTGGGTGCCGGTTCGAGCAGTCGTGGAACGGAAACACGGTTGAGCAAAGCGTCGAGAGCCTGCATCGGCCACCTCCTGAAAAATATGTGCGGCTATTCTAGCGGTATCTGGCGCGGGGATGCCGGTTTACATGCCCTGCCTCGCAGGTAGAATAGCGGCCTTCCCTTCTTCAGCCCGAGCGGACTTCATGGCGTTGCCGACCTTACGGATTATTGGTTTCATCATCGGCATCTTCCTGATCACGCTGGCCATCGCCATGGTCGTGCCCATGGCCACCCTGGTGATTTTCGAGCGCACGAGCGATCTGCCGTCGTTCCTCTGGGCGAGCATGATTACCTTCGTCGCGGGTTTGGCCCTGGTCATCCCCGGCCGGCCCGAACACATACACTTGCGCCCGCGAGACATGTACTTGCTGACCGTCAGCAGCTGGCTGGTGGTCTGCGTTTTTGCCGCGCTGCCGTTCTTGCTGACCCAGCACATCAGCTACACCGACTCGTTCTTCGAAAGCATGTCCGGCATCACGGCCACCGGCTCAACCGTACTCAACCACCTCGACGACATGTCCCCCGGCATCCTGATGTGGCGCTCGTTGTTGCACTGGATCGGCGGGATCGGCTTTATCGGCATGGCGGTGGCCATTCTGCCGCTGCTGCGCATCGGTGGCATGCGGCTGTTCCAGACCGAGTCGTCGGACCGTTCCGAAAAGGTCATGCCCCGTTCGCACATGGTGGCGCGTTTGATCGTCGCGGCTTATGTGGGCATCACTATTCTCGGCAGCCTGGCGTTCTGGTGGGCCGGAATGAGCCCGTTCGATGCGATCAACCACGCGATGTCAGCGATTTCCACCGGAGGTTTCTCAACGTCCGACCAGTCCCTGGCCAAGTGGACACAACCGGCGGTGCACTGGGTGGCGATTGTCATCATGATTCTCGGCAGCCTGCCATTCACCCTGTACGTGGCGACCTTGCGCGGTAACCGTCGAGCGTTGATCAAGGATCAGCAGGTGCAAGGCTTGCTCGGCATGTTGCTGGTGACCTGGCTGGTGCTCGGCACCTGGTACTGGTGGACCACCCAGCTGCATTGGCTTGAAGCGTTGCGACATGTAGCGCTGAACGTGACTTCGATCGTCACCACGACAGGATTTGCACTGGGGGACTACAGCCTCTGGGGCAACTTCTCGCTGATGCTGTTCTTCTATCTGGGGTTTGTCGGCGGTTGCTCAGGCTCGACGGCTGGCGGGATCAAGATTTTCCGTTTCCAGGTCGCCTACATCCTGCTCAAGGCCAACCTTAACCAATTGATTCATCCGCGCGCGGTGATCAAGCAGAAGTACAACGGCCATCGTCTCGACGAAGAGATCGTGCGTTCGATCCTGACCTTCTCGTTCTTCTTCGCCATCACCATCTGCGTGATTGCCTTGCTGCTGTCGCTGCTCGGCGTCGACTGGATGACCGCCCTGACCGGCGCCGCCAGCACCGTGTCCGGTGTCGGTCCTGGCCTGGGCGAGACCATTGGCCCGGCGGGCAACTTCGCCACCTTGCCGGACGCTGCCAAGTGGATTCTCTCGTTCGGCATGCTGCTGGGCCGACTGGAGATCATTACGGTGTTTGTTCTGTGTATTCCTGCGTTCTGGCGGCACTGACCAGCGCCGGCGTTTCCATCAGCCGCGCCCGGTATTCGCCGGGCGTGGCGTCGAACCAGCGTCGAAAGGCGCGGAAGAAGTTGCTCGGATCGGCAAACCCCAACAGGTAGGCAATTTCCAGCAGGGTCATGGTGGGTTGCGCCAGGTACTGCTCGGCCAGTTCACGTCGCGTGTCGTCGAGCAAGGTTTGAAAACTCGTGCCCTCTTCCTGCAAACGGCGTTGCAAGGTGCGTTGCGACAGGTGCAGCGTCTGCGCCACCGTATCGCGCTTGGGTTCGCCCTGGGGCAGCAAACGGCACAGCACCTGGCGCGCCTTGTGGGTCACGCGGCTCTCGGAAAACCGCGCCAGGTACTCGCCGGCAAACCGGTCGTGCAACAGCGCCATCGCCTCGTTGGCCGTCGGCAGCGGCGCCTCCATGTCGGCGCGTTCGAAGATCAAGGCGTCATAGGGCGCGTTGAACACCAACGGCGCATGGAACGCTTGTTTATAGGGTTCGAGATCGACAGGCTGATCGCCCTGAATCAACACCTTGCGCGGTTGCAACGTGCGCCCGGTCAACCAGCCGCACAGCGCCAGCGCGCAAGCCAGCGACGCTTCGGCGCTCTGTCGGGTCGGCGGCAAGTGATCGCCATGCACCGTCAGAATCAGCGCATAACCTTCATCCAGCAGTCGGAAACTCAGGTCGGCACTTTCGGCGATGATCCGCTGATAACGCACCAGCCGCTGAAAGCCTTCGGCCAGGGTCTGACTGGACATCAGTGCGTAGCCAGCCACATGGAAAGACGCCGGTCGCACCACCTTGCCCATGTTCAGGCCAATCGCCGGGTTGCCGGACAGCTCGACCGCGCGCTGCCACAGGCGTGTCATGGAGTCTTGCGGGAAGCGCGCATCCGGATCATCCAGAGACGCGTAGTCGAGCCCCAGCTGCTTGAACAGAACCCGGCAATCCAGGCCGTCCATCTCCAGTGCTTTGACAATCCCCATCGCCCAGCTTGCAGAAGTCGTTCGTTCGCTCATGGCGTTTTCTTACTGTTTTGTGAGCCGTCTACCGCGGCAAGTTTTCGAAGGATACTAAAGTGGCGCCCATTGTCACTGGCTGATGCCAATGATCACTCTAGACTCAAATAAGCTACCCGCAGAACAACTTGCAATCAGAACAACAACCACAGAGATCGCAGTCGTGGAAAACGTCAAACGTTTCAACAGTTTCGCTGAGTTTTACCCGTACTACCTCAGTGAACACAGCAACAGCACCTGTCGACGATTGCATTTTATCGGCACCAGCCTGGTCATCTTCATTCTGGCGCTGACCATCGGCAAAGGTGCCTGGTTGATGTTGCTCGCCTTGCCGCTGGCGGGTTACAGCTTCGCCTGGGTCGGGCATTTCTTTTTCGAGAAGAACCGTCCCGCCACGTTTCAGCATCCTCTTTATAGCCTGCTCGGCGACTTTGTCATGTACCGCGACATGATTCTGGGTCGCGTGCCCTTCTAGGCTCCACTGGCCATCAAAGCGTCCTGCGCAGCCAGTGCGATGTTGGATCCAAGTCCTACACTCAAGACATCCCTTTCGATTAGAACAAGAGGATAGCTGATGAACGCCAATGCACGATTCACCCACATGCAGGATGGCACGCAGGAAGACTGGGCGATCATCGCCGCCGACTTCAGTGCCTACGCCAGGCAGTTGCCGTCACGGATTGTGGCGCACCTGAAATTGCTGGAGGGTGATTCTGGCGGCTTCCCGGTGGATCGGCTGACCCATTCCCTGCAGACCGCCAGCCGTGCCTGGCGCGATGGCCGGGATGAAGAATACGTGGTCTGCGCGCTGCTTCACGACATCGGCGACACGCTCGGTTCCTACAACCATCCGGACATCGCCGCGGCGATCCTCAAGCCGTTCGTCAGTGCCGAAAACCTGTGGATGGTGGAGAAGCACGGGATATTCCAGGGGTATTACTTCTTCCATCACCTGGGAATGGATCGGCATTTGCGCGAACAATTCAGCGGGCATCCGCAGTATCAGGCGACCATCGAGTTCTGCGCCAAATATGACGCGGCGGCGTTTGATCCGGCTTACGAGACGTTACCGCTGAGCTTCTTTGAGCCAATGATGGAGCGCTTGTTTGCGCAACCGAAGCATTCGATCTACAAGGCGGCGATGGAAGAATACTCGCCAGCCTGACAGGTCCGGGGGGACCGCTGCGCGGTCCATCGCGAGCAGGCTCGCTCCCACAGGTGTCAGAGTCCGTTAAGGTCAATACGGTCAAAATTGTGGGCGCGTGCCTGTTCGCGATGAGGCCAGACCAGGCACGCTGACTTTTATGCCGGCTCTGCGATCTTCAAGGCTTTCAATTCGGCCTCCCGCGCCTGGGCATCCGCCAACCGGTACAACTCGATCGACCCGTCCCAATGCTCGATCAATGCCGTGCACGACTCCACCCAATCCCCGCAATTGAGGTAATCCACCCCGCCGACCTTGCGAATCTCGGCATGGTGAATGTGCCCGCACACCACCCCATGCAACTCGCGTTTGACGCACTCGTGGGCGATGGCTTCTTCAAAGTCGCTGATAAAACTGACTGCCGTTTTCACCTTGTGCTTGAGGTAGGCCGACAGCGACCAGTAGCCGTAGCCATAACGCGCGCGCCAGTGATTCAGCCAACGGTTGAGGGTCAGGGTGAATTCGTAGGCCGAGTCGCCGAGAAAGGCCAGCCAGCGGTGATACCGGGTAATCACGTCAAACTGGTCGCCGTGGATCACCAGCAGATGGCGGCCATCGGCGGTCACATGCACCGCTTCGTCCACCAGTTGGATGTTGCCCAGGATCAGCTTCGAATAGCGGCGCAGGAATTCGTCGTGATTGCCGGTGACATAGATCACCTCGGTGCCGCGCTTACTCATGGTCAGCAGGCGGCGAATCACGTTGGTGTGCGCCTGCGGCCAGTACATGCCGCCGCGCAGTTTCCAGCCATCGATGATGTCGCCGACCAGGTAGACCTTGTCCGCGTGGTAGCCCTTGAGAAACTGCGACAGGTGTTCGGCCTGGCAGTCCCGGGTGCCCAGATGCACGTCGGAAATCCACAAGGTCCGCACACGTTGCTTACGGCTGGGTTTGGCGAGCTCGGCGCTGGTCATTGGCAACCCTCAGGACAAGTTTTGGCAAGCTTGCGCGGTTCGGGTTAATGGCCCATGACAGCTGCGAGTCAATCCTGTGACAACGCCCGGCCGGTGTAGACTGGCCGCATCTTGACCGGGAGACCTGCGATGAGACCGATCCTCACGCTGCGCCAATACACCAAGGACCTGATCGTCCACAGCCACGACCACGCACAACTGGTGTTCGGGTTGTCGGGTGCGCTGGACTTCGAGGTCGACGGGCATGGTAGCCAGGTGGTTCAGCAGAGTTTCGTGGTGGTGCCGTCGGGCTTTCATCACGCCTGCGGCAGCAGCAATGGCAGCCGCTGCCTGGTGCTGGATATACCGAGTGACCAATGGGTTTCGCAGTCCCTTGGCGATCACGCCGACGCCAGCCGCCGTTTGCTCGACAACGCTGGGCGCCTGCCGCTGGATGCCGGGCAAAGCCAATTGGTGAGTTGGCTGGCGGGCAGCCAGGTCAGTGACCCGTTGATTGCCCAGCAAGGCGCGGTGCTGTTATTGGCCAGCCTCAATAACGCCAAGCCTGAAATCGTGGGCGGTCGCCGTCTGCCATATGCGGCGTTGAATGCGCATATCGATCAGTACGCGGCGTATCCATTGCAGGTCGCCGACCTGGCGCGCGTTGCCGGGCTGTCCAGTGCCCGATTGCATGCGCGGTTTGTCGCTGAGTGCGGGCAGACGCCGATGGATTACATCCGCAGCCGGCGGCTGCATAGTGCGGTAAGACTGCTGCGCGATTCGCCATTGCCCATCGGCGAGATTGCCAGTCGGGTCGGTTACAGTTCTCAGAGTGCCTTTGCCGCAGCGGTGTTGCGCGAGTTTAGTAAGACTCCGGGCGAACTGCGGCGCGAGGCTGGCGACAAAAGTCGATAGTCTGCCGACAGACTCAGCGAGTATGGCGCGGTTCAATGTCCCCCTCTGTTTGTCTTGTTGTTAAGGATCGCAATGACTCCCCGTACCGCCCTTGGCGCCCTGCATATCGGCGCATTGATGTTCGGCCTGACCGGTGTGTTCGGCAAACTCGCTGCCGCCTCGCCCGCGGTCATCGTGTTTGGTCGCGCGGCATTTGCGGTACTCGCCCTGGCGGTGTTCGCGCGATTTGCCAGCAGGACGCGCTGGTACACACTCGAAGCGCAGGACTGGCGCCGTCTGCTTCTCAGTGGCTTGCTGCTGGCCGGGCATTGGGTGAGTTTTTTCATTGCGGTTAAAGTCGCCGGAGTGGCGATAGCGACCCTGGGTTTCGCCAGCTTCCCGGCGTTTACCGTGATCCTCGAAGGGGTCATATTCCGGGAGCGGATCCGCGCCAATGAAATTCTGTTGGTGGTACTGGTGAGTGTCGGGCTGGTGCTGGTGACGCCGGACTTCGATCTGGCAAGTGGCGCCACCACGGGCCTGCTCTGGGCGATCGGTTCAGGCTTGCTGTTCGCCCTGCTGTCGCTGACCAACCGCGCCAGCTCCGGCAGAATCCCGCCGGTGCAGGCCGCGCTGTGTCAGAACGTCGTGGTCGCGCTGTGCCTTCTGCCGGTGGCGGCGCCGCAGTTGAGCGACGTCCGCGCCATCGACTGGCTGTGGATCGGTTTGCTCGGGGTGTTCTGCACCGGCGTCGCTCACAGTCTGTTCGTCGCCAGCCTGGCGGTGATCAAGGCGCGCACCGCCGCCGTGGTGTTCGCACTGGAACCGGTGTATGGCATCACCGTGGCCTGGTTGTTGTTCGATGAAAACCCGACGTTGCGCATGCTGCTTGGTGGCGCCTTGATCATCGTCGCGATTGTGGTCTCCAGCAGACTGTCCGGTTCAAGCAAAAAGACCGTGGCAGCCGAAGCCGCATCTCACTGAGTGCGGTCGTTGTGGCCGAGGTCGCGGTCCGGGTCGATCTGATCGCGGACCCGCTGCTTTAGCACCTTGGCTCCCGGGAAACCGCCGTCGGCCTTGCGCTCCCAGAGCTGCACCTCGTCACAAAAAATATGGAAAACCCCACCAGTGCCGGGCACCAGCGACACTTTGCCCAAGTCGTCGCCGAAGGTGCTCAGCAGCTCCTGGGCCAGCCAGGCCGCACGCAACAGCCATTGGCATTGCGTGCAGTAGGTGATGATGATTTCCGGTTTATGCGTGGTCATGACGGACAAGACTCCTGAGCCAGAGGGCGCCGCTATAGTAGTGGCTCAGCGGATCCCGGCCAACAGACTCCGGGCGGTTTGCTTGAGCGGTTCATCGCCCTCCTTGAGCAGCTCGCTGAGCAGTTCGATGGCGCTGTCCAGGTCGCCATCATCGATGCAGGTCTGGGCTTGTTCCAGTTTACCGGCATTGCTCGGCTCGACAGGCTCCAAGGTCAGGGAGTCAAGCTCCAAGGACTGACCGGGATCGCTGAACTCATCGAGAAAGTCGTCGCTCAGCGCCTGTGAGTCCGGTTCGGCGACCCACTCAAGCTCTGGCTCATCCAGCGTGGGCTCTTCAGGCATCTCGAATACCTCGGGCAACACGTGCAGATTCGAGGTGAACGCCGGCTCTACGGCCTTGGGTGATTCGTCTGAAGGTTTAGCGTTGTCGAAAGGGCTGATCAGGTCCCAGCTGGAATCCATGGACAGGTCATCCAGATTCAACTGGAACTCGTCGGCAGGTGCCGCTTGCGCGGAAGTGATGCCTGCCACGGCTGCCGCTGGTGCCGCTGGTGCCGCATTGCTCAGTTTCGGGTGGCGAGCGCGGATGTCCTCAAGCTTTTTTTCGTCGAACCCGCCGTCACGCAGGTTTTTTTCCTGTGCGTCATAGGCGGGAACATCCCCCTGTTTGCCGAGGATTTCCAGCAGTTGCACGCCCAGATCCGTGCGCTGCGGTTCCTTGACCAATGCTTCTCGCAACAACCCTGCGGCTTCGGAAAAACGGCCATACGCCAGGTAGATGCCGACCCCTTCGAGCACATCGCCTGTCGGCGTCTCTTCACGATGATCCGGAGCGGGTTTCAGCATGGGCTGTTGCACCGACGGGTGCGCCGCACGCTCAAGCCCCGGCTCCTGTTTCAAGGGTGAAACGGGCAAAACGGGCAAAACGGGCGAAGGCTCGGGTAACGCCTGAACCTGCTGGCGTTGACGTCGAACAAACAGCCCCAGCAATACCAGCGCGATCAGCGCCAGCAAGCCGATAATCAGCGGCCAATGGCTGGCCTCGGGCTCTTCAACAACGACGGGGGCAGGTGCCACCGCTACCGGAGTCACCGGCGGCGCCTGATTGACCTCCGACAGCCGGGTTTGCAGTTCGCTCACCTGTTTCTTCTGGCCGGCGATCTGTTCATCCTGAGCCTGAAGCTTTGCATTCAACTCATCGATGGTTTTTTGCAGCTGCTGGTTTTGCAACACGCTGGCGGCCAGTTGTTCGGCGGCAGGATCGGTGGCAGGTTGCACGACGGCCGGCGCCGGTGCGGACTTCTTCGCCGCCGGTGCCGGCGCAGTGGCCGGTTTGACGCTCGGGAATGGAGATCTCTGTGGGCTGGCGGCAGGTTCGTCTTCTGCCGGCACGATCCCCGGTGAACCCGGCGGATCGATCAGCACCGTGTACTCGCGCAGCAAGCGCCCATTGGGCTGATTGAGCTGCACCAGGAAATTCAGGAAAGGTTCATTGACCGGTTTGTTGGAGGTCACCCGGATCAGGCTGCGATTGCCCCGCAGGACCGGCGTGAACTTCAGGTCGTTGAGGAAGAACACCCGATCGACGCCGGCGCGGGTGAATTCCTCCGCTGTCGCCAGGCTGATCGAGAGTTCGCCCTCCTCCAGCCCGCCGACATCGACCAGGGCAATGTCAGCGCGCAACGGCTGATTCAACGCGGAATGAAGGGTAATGTCGCCCAATCCCAGCGCAGGGGCCAATGCCGAGTAAGTGACAGCACCACCGACCAGAAGCAGCCTGGCGCAACACTTCAATACAACGTGCCAACTCTCGAGCATGAGCATCCCTTAGATAACCAGAACCAACCTGTACGCGTTCGCACATCCGGTACGAACACGATATTGCCTAGTAGTTCTTTATAGTCTGCCCAACGGGGTATCTCAAAAAGCTGGCGCGTGGTTATGCCTCAAGATTTTTCCAGGTTGGCCAGAATGTGCCCGTGGACCCGCATGCACACCTTCAAATCCGCCTCATCGACGCCGTCGAACAGTTCGCGGCGCAGTTGAGTGGCAATGGTTTCAATTTGTTCGATCAGAGGACGGGCCGGAGCACAGAGGACTATTTTTTTCGCCCGGCGGTCTTCCAGCACGGATTGGCGCTGGACCAGACCCTGGGTTTCCAGGCTGTCGAGCAACCGGGCCAGGGTCGGCCCTTCGACGCCGACGCTTTGCGCCAGTTCACGCTGGGTCGGTGCTTCTTCGAAGCGCGCCAGGTGCAGCAGCACCAGCCAGCGCGCCTGGGACAGACCCAGGCCAGCCAGACGGCGATCCAGTTCGGCACGCCAGCCGCGCGACATCTGGGCCAGTTGCATGCCAAAACGGTGTTGATCGGTTAACGGCATAAAAAACTCATGATTAGACTGAAAATAGAGAAAAACTAATTATTAGTCAGCTAAGCATGACCGTTGGCTTGAGGCAAGGTCTGGTCTGTAGTGAATCGTTACATCACTGTAACAGGTCATTTAAACCTCGAATTCGGATTGCAGCGCCGCCCGAACGCAGTACAAGACACCTTCCGGCACTCGCCCGGCGAACAACGCGGCAATCTCCGACACTGGCGGCAACTCGCCCTCGCCATCGAGGAAGGCATCCTGAACTTCGCCCATCAATTCTTCGGGCAGGTCCAGCGCTTGTTCCAGCGACAACTGCTGCTTGCCGATGGCCTCGGCAAGCATGGTGTAGACATTCTTTTCCGAGCATTGCAGTTGGCCGGCGATCTGCAGCGGCGTCATGCCTGCGCGAGCGAGGGTGATCAACTCATGGCGCACGTCGGCAACGACTTTCGGTGCCTCGACCTGACCGCCCAGCACTTCGAGGAAGGCTTCGCCGTAACGTTCGAGCTTGCGTGCGCCGACGCCACTGACCGTGGCCATTTCCGCCAGAGAGGTTGGCTGGCTTCGGAGCATTTCCAACAGTGTCGAGTCGGGGAAGATGACATAAGGCGGCACGCCATGTTCCTCGGCGAGCTTGCGACGCAAGGCACGCAAGGCTTCCCACTGTTCGCGTTCTTCGCCACGAACCAGCTGGCTCGCCTGGCTCTTGCTGCTTTTGGCGGTGGTCTGCGGCTTGAGGTCGCGGCGCAGTTCCAGGGTCACTTCGCCCTTGAGCAGCGGCCGGCACGTATCGCTCAGGCGCAGGCCGCCGTAGCCTTCGAGGTCAATGTCTGCCAGGCCACGGGCCACCAGCTGGCGGAACAGGGAGCGCCATTCGCTCTCGCCCATGGCCTTGCCAACGCCATACACCGACAGGTGTTGATGGCCGAAGCTGCGGATCTTTTCGTTGTCCTTGCCCAGCAGCACGTCCACCAGATGCCCGACGCCATAACGCTGGCCGGTGCGGTAGATTGCCGAGAGCGCCTGACGGGCCGGCTCGGTGGCGTCCCAAGTCTGCACGCCATCGACGCAGTTGTCGCAATGGCCGCACGGCTCGGGCATGTCTTCGTCGAAGTAGGCCAGCAAGGTTTGCCGACGGCAGCGGGTTTCTTCGCAGAGCGAGAGCATGGCGTCGAGCTTGTGTTGCTCCAGACGCTTGTGGCGCTCATCGCCTTCGGAGTTTTGCAGCATCTGCTTGAGCATCACCACATCTTGCAGGCCGTAAGCCATCCAGGCATCCGCCGGCAGACCATCACGGCCGCCGCGACCGGTTTCCTGGTAGTACGCCTCAAGGGACTTCGGCAAATCGAGGTGGGCGACAAAGCGCACGTTGGGCTTGTCGATGCCCATGCCGAACGCCACGGTGGCGACCATGATCAGCCCTTCTTCGTTGAGGAAACGCTTCTGGTGATGGGCCCGGGTGTCGTTGGGCAAACCGGCGTGGTACGGCAGCGCCGGAAAACCTTGCTCGCTGAGGAACACTGCGACTTCGTCGACTTTCTTGCGCGACAGGCAATAGACAATACCGGCATCGCTGCGGCGCTCGGCAAGGAACGCCAGCAACTGCTTGCGCGGCTGCTCCTTGGGTACGATGCGGTAGAAAATGTTCGGACGGTCGAAGCTCGAGAGAAAGCGCTCGGCGTTCTGCAGATGCAAACGGTCGACGATTTCTTCGCGGGTGCGCTTGTCGGCCGTGGCCGTCAGGGCAATACGCGGGACGTTGGGGAACAGCTCCGCCAACTGGCCCAGTTGCAGGTATTCGCGACGGAAGTCATGACCCCATTGGGACACGCAGTGTGCTTCGTCGATGGCGAACAGGGCGATTTCAAGGCTTTGCAGGAAAGCCAGCATGCGTGGCTGGACCAGACGCTCGGGCGCCAGGTACAGCATCTTCACTTCGCCGCGCTTGATCCGCGCGGCGAGATCACGCTGCTGCTCGGCGCTCAGGGTGGAGTTCAATGCAGCGGCGGCGACGCCGAGCTCTTCGAGGGTCGCGACCTGATCGTCCATCAGTGCGATCAACGGCGATACCACCACGGCCAGGCCTTCGCGCAGCAGCGCCGGCACCTGGAAGCACAAGGATTTGCCGCCACCGGTAGGCATCAGCACCAAGGCGTCACCGCCACTGGCCACGCGCTCAATGATTGCACCCTGGCGGCCACGGAAACTGTCGTAGCCGAAGATGTCCTTGAGGACGCGTTGAGCCTGTTCGAGCATAAAAACTCCAAAAATCACCGAAACATCCCTGCAAGGCTGGTTCAGAACCACGCAGGCTGCACTGACAAATCGTAAGTGCGCATTGCATGACGCTTCACATTTCAGCCGCGACGCCAGCAGGGCATCACAAAACGCGCGAGTATACCCGAGGCCTCCCTTGCAAAGGGCACCGCTGAGAAGACACATAAGGACAAACACCGCACAACCTGTGGGAGCGAGCCTGCTCGCGATGGCGGCATGTCAGGCGATAAATGTATTGGATGTACCGACCTCATCGCGAGCAGGCTCGCTCCCACAGGGATTGCGGTGTTTGTGAGGTCCCAGCGTTGCAAATATCCCGCGCGGCTGGCCTGAGCGCTCAAGAAGGCCTAGAATTCCCGCATCTGTTAATTCCCCAAGGTAGCCCTTTAATGTCCTTCGCTGAGCAACTAACCCGTTTGCAAGTCTTCCTCGACGCCGACGAACTGCACGACGAGGCGCTGGACTACGTGGCCGCCCACGGCTACCTCACTGCGCTGTCGATCTGTTCCGAAGAGGTTCCGGATCGTGAATGGATCGACGCCCTCTTCGCCGAAGAGCCGCATTACGCTGACGACACCGAGCGTGAAGCGATCGAATCCACCCTGCTGGCCCTCAAGGCTCACATCGCGCGCCAACTGGCCTCCGATGAAGAGTTCGAGCTGCCTTGCGACCTGGACCTGGGCGAAGAGCCGGACGATTCCGACCTGCGCGGCTGGTGCATCGGTTTCATGGAAGGCGTGTTCCTGCGCGAAGCGGCCTGGTTCGAAACCGCCGAAGACGAAGTCAGCGAAATGCTGCTTCCGATCATGGTCGGTTCGGGTCTGTTCGACGAACAGCCTGAGTTCGAAGACATCGCCAAAGACGCCAATCTGATGGACGACATGATCGTGCAGATCCCGGAAGCCCTGACCGCGCTGTACCTGCTGTGCCAGGCGCCAGACGAAAAACCGGCGATCCTCAAGCCACGTCACCACTAAGGTTTTGCCTATGGACAACCCCATAGGCAACCGCTCCCTGATGTTGCGTTACGTGCTGCTAGCCATCGGCTGGCTGAGCGTAGCGCTGGGGGTGATCGGGATTTTCCTGCCGGTGTTGCCCACCACGCCCTTCCTGCTGCTGGCGGCCGCCTGTTTCGCCCGCAGTTCGCCACGTTTCTATCAATGGCTGGTGGGGCATCCACGGCTTGGCCCGTGGATTCGCGACTACCTTGACGGCAACGGCATCCCGCTCAAGGGCAAGGTCTACGCCATCGGCCTGATGTGGGTGAGCATCCTGTTCTCCTGCTACCTGGTTCCCCTGCCGTGGGCGCGAGGGGCCATGCTGACCAGCGCGGTGCTGGTGACGATCTACATCCTCAAACAGAAAACCCTGCAAAAGCCCTGAGCTTCTGTGGCAAGGGAGCTTGCTCCCGCTGGGTTGCGAAGCATCCCCAGAACCTCCCCCCAATTCTCCTGACAGACCTCATTGATTGGTTTGGCGACTGCTTCGCAGCCGAACGGGAGCAAGCGCCCTCGCCACAGGGTCCATCTGCCGACCCGACGATTAGTCCTGTCTTTTAAAGAACACCGCCTAGACTTCAGTCATCTGCACCCGAGCAGCCAGACATGTCCCGTCGATGGCGTAGTCCAGGAAGGTCAACGCTCCGACTTCGGCTCGGCGGATGGCTGCTGCTAGCGAGTTTTCTGCTGACCGGGCTCAGCAGCGTGTGGGCCAACTGGAACTTTACGCAGATCCTGCAAATCGCCGAAAAGCGCTACGGTCCGCTCGGCCCCGCCCAAGGAAGAATCGAGGCCTGGAGTCAAATGCTCAAAAGCGAACTCAACCAACCCGAGCGCGAACAACTGGACGCGGTCAATCGCTTCTTCAATCAACAGCTGAATTTTCAGGACGACACGCGCATCTGGCGCCAGACCGATTACTGGGCCACGCCGGAAGAATCCTTGATCAAGGGCGCCGCCGACTGCGAAGACTACGCCCTGGCGAAATATTTCAGCCTGCGCCAACTCGGGATTCCCAGCGAGAAACTGCGCATTACCTACGTCAAGGCACTGTCCCAAAACCAGGCGCACATGGTGCTGACCTTCTACAGCAGCCCCACGGCCGAGCCGCTGGTGCTCGACAACCTGATCGGCGAGATCCGCCCCGCCTCCCAACGCAAAGACCTGTTGCCGGTGTACGCCTTCAATGCCGAAGGCCTGTACTTGCCGGGGGCCAATGGCGGCAAACGCAGCAGCGACTCGAAGAAGTTGTCGCGTTGGCAGGACGTGTTGAAAAAGATGCAAGCCGAAGGGTTCGCCGTGGGCGAAGGCTAGCCGCCATCGCAAGGAGCGTTTTATGTCACTGCGCAAACAGTTGTTTCTCGCCATTTGCCTGTTCTTGCTGGTGGCCTTCAGCGGCAGTTTTTTTGTCAGCCTGGAAAGCTCCCGTGAACAGATGCTCGGCCAGTTGCGCTCCCACGCCCAGGACGCTGCCACCGCCTTGGGTTTATCGTTGACCGCGCAGATCGACGACCCGGCGATGACCGAATTGATGGTCAGCTCGATTTTCGACAGCGGCTATTTCCGCAGCATCCGCGTCGTCAATATCGTCGATGGACAAGTGCTGGTGGAGCGCAGCGCACCAGCACAGATCGAAGGCGTGCCCGGCTGGTTTGTGAGCCTGGTCAACCTGCGCCCGGAAGGTGGCGATGCCTTGGTCATGCGCGGCTGGGAACAGGTGGCGCGGGTCGAAGTGCTGAGCAATCCGCAGTTCGCCCTGGCCAAACTCTGGGACAGCACCCTCGGCAGCCTGATCTGGCTGTTGGTCTGCGGATTGCTCAGCGCCGTATTCGGTGGATGGTTGTTACGCCGGCAATTGCGCCCGCTCGACAAAATGGTCAGGCAGGCCGAAGCCATCAGCAAACGCGAGTTCCTCAGCCTGCCCAAATTGCCACGCACACCTGAACTGAGGCGTGTGGTGCTGGCCATGAATCAGATGGTCGAAAAGCTCAAGGCGCTGTTTTCCGAAGAAGCCACGCGCAGCGAAAAACTGCGCGCCGAGTCTTATCAGGACAGCCTCACCGGCCTGGCCAATCGACGCTTGCTGGATGAACAACTGGCCGACCATTTATTGGTTTCCGAGCAAAGCAGTGACGGCCATTTACTGATGCTGCGGATCAACGACCTGATCGGTCTCAACCAGCGCCTGGGCGGACTGCGCACCGACGGGCTGATCAGCGCCGTCGGCGAATTGCTCAAACGTCTGACGCAGCTGCCTGAACGCCGTACCTGGCTGGCGGCGCGCAATCGTGGTGGTGAGTTCAGCCTGCTGACCCCCGGCCTGGACAGTACCGAAGCCGCCCGACTCGCCTCGGAAATCAGCGCCACCCTGGAAAATCTGCGCCTGACCGGTGCCAGCGATTGCATGCCCGTGGCGCATTTGGGCGTGGTCGCTTATCAGCCCGGCGAACCGGCCAGCGACGTCCTGCTGCGCCTCGATCAAGCACTGGCCCAGGCCCAGCAACATCCCGAACGGCCGTGGGTGCATCTGGCCCGCTCCGATACCGCGACGAACCACACCCAACACGACTGGCGCACCTGGATCGACGACGCCCTCACCGAGGGCAAAATGCAGCTGTATTTCCAACCCGTGGTGCAATGCGCCGACACCAGCCAGGTGCTGCACCACAAAGTCCTCGCGCGCCTGCTCGAGCCGCAAGGCGAGGCCATCGCCGCCGGGCATTTCCTGCCGTGGATCGAGCGTCTCGGCTGGACCGCGCGGTTCGACCTGGCGATGCTCGAAGCCACCCTCGACTACCTCATCGTCAACCGCTGGCCCTTGGCGTTGAGCCTCTCCGGCAGCACCTTGCGCGACCCGGCGCAACTGCGACAAATCATCGACATGCTCGAGTCACTGCCCGATCTGGCACCTCTGCTGACCCTGGAAATCGACGAACGCCAACTGCCGCCCCCCGATGAACTGCAACGCCTGAGCCACAGCCTGCTCGACACCGGTTATCGCATCGGCTTGCAGCACTTTGGCGGCAGTTTCAGCCAGATCGGCAATCTCACGCAGCTTGGGTTGGCGTACTTGAAAATCGATGGGGCGTACATCCGCCACATTGATGAGCAGAGTGACAAGCGGCTGTTTATTGATGCGATCTACCGGGCGACCAACAGCATTGATTTGCCGTTGATTGCGGAGATGGTCGAGACCAAAGGCGAGCTGGAGGTGATTCGGGCGTTGGGGTTGTTTGGGGTCATGGGACGGTTGATCGGGCCGCCGGAGCCGATGTAGGCCGGTTAACGCCAATCCTGCTATGCATTACCGCTTATCGGAAACAGGGACTTACCTGTTATTTCTGACAGTAGCCAACCGCACGGTCTAACACCTTAAATAACTCCGTCGCCCAGCCCCCCTCGACAGGAGTCTCCCCATGCTCGTGCAACCCGTCCGTCACCTTGTTTCCATGCTGCTGCGTGAACCAGAAATCCCCGGTGCCCGTTTACTGGACTCTTCCACTGACGTCTGGGCAATCAACCGTGCCGCCGCCCTGGACAACTTCCCCATCAACGGGCTCAAGGTCTACGTCCCGGCTTGGTCAAGCATGGGCAAAGGCGACAAGGTCGAGCTGCAGTTCGACGACCAGGTGGTCAATCAGCACATTATCACCGACGACGCCGAAGTCGGTCAGCGGGTGACCTTGTGGGTCGAACCCAGGCATTGGCTGACCGGGACGCACACACTGGCTTACCGGGTGACCCGTTTCAATCAGGGCGCCGAGACGTTTACGCCGGCACTCAAGCTCTACGCCAAGCTGGAGATTCCTGCGGGCCAGGACACGGACGACACCCCAGGCAGCCACTCGAACCTGTACCTGTTCATCGATCCGGCCATCGTCGAGAACATCGTCGACAAGGAGATCGCCGCGGCCGGGGTGGACATCATCGTTCGGGCCGAGTCCGGGACCGGCGTGCCTTATCCGGATGCGGCGGTGGGCGATGTCATGGTGCTGAGCTGGGGCGGTGTGCTCGTGGAATCCGCGCCGCTGACTGCCGAGCAGATCAGCGACCCGGCCACTCACCCGATCGTGATCCACGTCGACGAAGCCACCATCCTGGCCGCGGGCGACACCGACATTTCCGGGCTGGCGGTCACCTTCCGCGTGCGCGATGTGGTGCACAATTTTTCGGAAGACTGGTGCAAGGCCACGCGGCTGGTGGTCATGACCGGCGTCGATCTGCTCGATGCGCCGATCGTCAAGGAGGCGAAGAACAACATCCTTGACCTTGATGCGCTGGAGGACAAAAACATCACGGCTCAGGTCTGGGCCAAAGGGCCGGCGTTCGAGCAGGACGACCGCATCATCCTGAAGATGCGCGGCACCACCGTGGACAACGAGGCCGTGGAAGTCAACACGCCGGCCCAGACGGTCAACAACCTGCCGCATACCTATGAATTCGAACTGTCCAACGCCGACGTGCGTCAACTGGCCAAAACCCAGGTGACCTTTTCCTATCGCGTAGAGCGCCCGGGCGTGACCGACCCCCTGCCGTCAAAGGGGCAATTCGTCACCTTCATCGGCGAACCGAAACACCTGGCCGCGCCCAAGGCCGAAGATGAACAAAACGGCGCGATTGATCCGGACCTGCCTCACCCTCGCGTGCGGATTCCGTTCGATCCGATCATGCAGCAGGGCATGGCCATCGACCTCATCTGGGCCGGCACCCGCCCGGATACCGGCAGCTACACCCCTGAGCTGGATTGGTATTTTCCAACCTGGGAAGAGATCGAAGCCCAGCAAGATTTCTTCATCGCGGTGGACGGCAGGCACCTGAAAACCCTGGAAGGCGGCACGCTGGAGCTGTCGTACTACCTGCTCCGCGAAGGCCCGAACGGTGAAGTCATCCGCCGCGAATCGCTGCATGCGGCGCCGCTACAGGTGGGCGAGCCGCAGTTCGAGTTGGTCAAACCGATCGTGCAGGGTGAACAGAACGGAGCGCTGGAGCCCGGGGACCTGCCCGGCGGCATCGGCAAACTGACCGCGCCAAGACCCACCGTCAAACCGACCCAATCCGGTGACATCGTGACCTACACCTGGACGGGTGAAGTCACGGGTACCACGGAAGACTCCGTCACCCTCAACGGGCTGTCCAAAGACAAGGATGTGAATTTCACCCTCAACGCCACGTTTGTCGCCGAACACATCGAGCCGAACCGCGGCAAGAAGGTGACAGTGAGTTACCGGATCTGGCGGGCGGCGACGAACGAGACGAGTTATTCGAATATGCTGGAGTTTGGGGTTGGCCAGGTGATTGGCTCAGGCAACCTGAAAGTCATGGGGGCGCGCTTCAATTGCCATACGTTTGGGTATTTCGGCGCTTCTCGTGTATTGAGCGCGTTCGATGCCACGACCGAGCAACCCATAGAGGCGCAGTGGAAATATGCCACAGACACTGAGTGGACAACTGCCACCACCTGGACCGATACAACGCCACAGGAACCTTTACAGGTTCGTTCCTCCGACAAACAGATCACCCTCAATCCGGCAAATATTATCGGCAACGGATCCTCCTTCGTCGCGCATCGTGACGGGGGTGACGTGATCGCTTGGGGCAACGCTGATCGGGGTGGGACGATTCCCCCGGCCATTATCCCCCTGAAAGACATTGTTGAAGTCAGTAGCACTTACTCCGCTTACGCTGCCCGCCGAACCCATGGAGCGGTGGTGGTGTGGGGGGCTGCGAGTAGTGGTGGGGACATGGGCAGTGTTGTGCCTTCGGACTTTGTTCGGGTTGTTGGTAACTTTGCGGCGTTTGCCGGTTTAAAGAATGCGAATCAGGTGGTTGCCTGGGGTCATGACAACGCGGGCGGCATTGTGCCTAGTGCAATCGCGGCACTCAGGGACATTGTGCGGATCGTTGTCAGTGGCTTCGCATTTGCCGCGCAACGGGCCACCGGGCAGGTGGTGGCTTGGGGAAATCCCGGTATGGGGGGAAATCTGCCGACGGACATTGCCCTGCTCACCGATATCAACATGATCCTCGGTGCTCAGCATGCCTTTGCGGCCCTTCGGGCCACCGGCCGTCTCGTCGCTTGGGGCGACGTTCATAATGGTGGAGCCCTGCCAGCGCCGATTGCTGCATTGAACGACATCATCGAGCTGCGTTGTAATGCTGCGGCGTTTATAGCGAAGCGCGCTACAGGCCAATGGGTGGCTTGGGGCCAACCATCAAGTGGTGGCACTATCAGCCCAGAGCTCGCGGAATTGAAGGATATTGTTGACGTGAGCTCGACAGCATCAGCATTCGCAGCTCGTCGTGCCAACGGCCATGTAGTGGCGTGGGGAGACCTGACAACGGGCGGCCGGGTGCCTGCCGACATCGCGCTGCTGAACGACATTGTGCAGGTGGCCGGCACGGGGGCAGCGTTCGCAGCCTTGCGTAAGAATGGTACCGTCGTAGCTTGGGGCAAGCCGGGTATGGGGGGGGATACGTCAGCGGTTGAGGACCAACTGATCAATGTACAAGCCCTATACGCCAGCTACTGGGCGTTTACCGCCCTGACCTCCGATGGTCGCGTTGTAACCTGGGGTGACCATGAACGAGGAGGCGACAGCAGTGCAGTGCAAGACCAGTTGGTCGGTCAGGTTTCCTATCAGGTAAGTGCAGTTTCGCGTGGGGTGAGTGTTTAAGGGACGGATCGATTGACTACGCATCGCAACACTGGACTGGTGATTGAGCCAGTGGTGATGCTGGGCGAGCTGGCAGTGAATCGGATGCTGGATAACCTTGATCCGAAGTCATCACTGGTCAGTCATACCGTGTCATCGTTCTTCGCGAGCAGGCCCGCTCCCACATTGGGTCTGGGTCGATCACGGAGGTGCATGGAACAAGAAACGGCCTACCCAGGCCGTTTTTTTTCGCCTACCGTTTGTCTAAAACCCCCGCCCACCTGTTAGTTCTGACAGTAGTCAGCGCGCCTTTCATCGTGCCCAATCTACCTGTCAATGTCCCCTCCCCCACAGTGGCGTACCTTCGCCAAGGAGTTTTTGATGGCCGCTTCTGGTCTATTCCTGTTTCGCCCTTCAGGGTCGGTCGTCGCCCCGCTGCAGCACCGGCCATTGATGATTGCCGGCGCGGTCGAGCCGATTGTCGACGGTGACGCGGGTATCAACATCAGTGTGGTGGAGAGCCATCCGGAGGGGGTGTTGTGCGCTATCAATAAATACAGCCCTCCAGTGCTGGCGGGCGATCAGATTGATGTGTATTGGGACGGTGACAAGATCTTCCACAAGGAACTCCAGCCAGAAGAAGTCGACGGTGATTTCCTGTTCTTTTTCCTGCCCGTCGCCCCCATGGTTCCCGGTTGGGTGGAAACGGTTTACTACGTGCTCACGCGCAAGGACGAAACAGTGCCGGACGACCCGTCAGCTGGGTTGCGGGTGCTGGTGAAGCTCGACAGGCCGGGGGGGCGCGACAAGGAACCTCATCTGCCAGGCCATTCCGAACTGCATAAACCGCAACTCCCCCAAGACGTCATTGACAATGGTATCGATGCGGAGTGGGCCGCCAGCGGTGTCCCTGTCACGATCCCCTTCTACCTTGGAATTTTCCCTTACGACGTGGTGAATCTGCACTGGGGCAGCGTTCGAATCCCTCATACCGTCACCCCCGATCAGGCCAATCGCGAAACCCCCATCATCATCACGGTGGATCAGGACGCCATTCTCGCCGGCGGTGACAGCGCGGCGTTGCCGGTTCGCTACTTTCCGCACGACCCGGTGTGGAACTGGGCCGAGAAGCACTCCATAAGCACGACGGTTCTGGTCGATGCCGGTGCCTGGCGCCTGGAATCACCGATCATCAATGAAGCCGTGAACGGGATCATCACCCTCAAGGATCTGAACAACGAAGACGTCACCGTTCTGGTCAAGA
This sequence comes from Pseudomonas sp. GW823-FHT02C02, assembly GCF_058797635.1. NCBI lineage: Bacteria > Pseudomonadati > Pseudomonadota > Gammaproteobacteria > Pseudomonadales > Pseudomonadaceae > Pseudomonas > Pseudomonas sp. GW823-FHT02C02. The sequence goes on from NZ_JBXAJV010000019.1 coordinate 137,942, forward strand.
TTGCTGGCGACGATTTTGCGATCGGCGATACGGTGAAGCTGACCTGGATCGGCACGCCTGCTGTCGGCAAACCGTTGATCCATACGCAATCGCGAACCGTGGACAACATCCCGCACCACCTCGAATTCAAGGTGCCCTACGCCGAGGTCCGCGCAATTGCCATGGGGTCGGCCGACGCCTCGTATGTGTTGACCAAACTGGATAACTCGCCGCCCCTGTCGTCCAAGCGCGCATTCGCCGATGTCGTTGGGGATGTGGCAATCATCCCGGCGCCCATCGTTGAGCAAGCGGTGGGCGGCACGCTTGAACCCGACAACGAATATGCAACGGTGCGTGTCAGCTATCCCGGCATGGCCAGCGGCGATTCCCTCAACCTGATCTGGCTGGGTACCCAAGCCAACGGTCAGTCGTATTTGCACGAAGAGCCACACACTGTCAGCGCCGGAGAGGCCGCCGACAAGCTAGTGACCTTCCACATCGACAGTCAGCACATTGTCGTGCTGGACAAGGGTTCGCTGGACCTGTCCTACCGCATCACCAACGACGCCGTAGCGCTGTATGGCATCAGTGAATCGGAACGCTTGCTGCTCAAGGTCGAACAATTGCGCACCACACTGCCGGTGCCCGTGGTGCTGGAAGCCGACCCACCGGATGTGCTCGACCCCTCGAAGGTTTTCCATAACGTGAATGTCAGGGTCAACTACCTCGGCACGCTCCCGGGCGACATTCTGACCTGTCACTGGAGCGGCAACGGTCCTTTTGGCAGCACAACCAACTGGGTGCCGATCACCACCGTGACCGCCGGAAAACCCGTGACGTTCAGAGTGGCGGAGGAGTTCGTCGCGGCCAATATCGGCAAGTACGTCAAGGTACGTTACACGGTGAAGCATGCGGCTACGGGGTTGTGGAGTTATTCGGTTACGTTGAATTTGCTGGTCGCAGCATGGATTGCACCGACACTGGACACAGTCACCGACTCCAAAGGCCCGGTCCCCCAGGGCGGCATCACCTTTGACCGATCAGTAACCGTCACTGGCAAGGCCAGCCCCAACCAGAAAGTCCGCTTGCTCGATGGCACCACTTCATTGGGAGAACCTACCGCCAATGTTTCGGGAACCTGGACTCAGGTGGTAAGTGCATTGACCGTCAAGGCTTACAGCCTCAAGGCGCTGGCGCTGTATGGCG